>NZ_JAINZO010000001.1:936288-1248385 GCF_020179605.1 Geomonas agri | reverse complement strand
GGCTTCTGTGTTGTTTCGGGGCCCCAAAACCCCCCCCCCCCGGGGGGGGGGGGGGGGGGGGGGGGCCACGATTCAAAGGGACGAGGTTTCCCCCTCCCCAACCCTCCCCCTCCGGGGGAGGGAGCTTATCGCCGCCCGCTCACCTTATACCCACCTACATGCTATACAGCCTCTCCCCTGGCAGCACGTTGAAGTTCTTGCCGGTCAGGGTGGCGATCGCCTTCTGGGTCTCGTCGAAGCGGAAGATCATCACCGCGTTCTCGCCGCAGCGCTCTACGAAGGCGTACATGTACTCGACGTTGATACCGTCAGCGTCCAAGACCTGGAGGATGTCAGCGAGCCCGCCGGGACGATCCGGTATCTCGACCGCGACAACCTCGGTCTTGCTCACGGTGAAGCCGCGCTCCTTTAGCACGGTCCTCGCCTTTTCCGTGTCGTTTACGATCAGGCGCAGAATGCCGAAATCGGAGGTATCCGCTAGGGACAGGGTGCGGATGTTGACCCCGGCGTCGCCCAGGATGCGAGTCACCTCGGCCAGACGTCCGAACTTGTTTTCGATGAAAATGGAGATCTGTTCTACGTGCATGACGTTCCCTCCTTAGGCCTTGTTCCTGTTGTCGATGACGCGTTTTGCCTTTCCTTCGCTGCGGGTGATGCTTTTCGGTTCCACCAGCCTGACGCGGCAGGTTACACCCAACATCTCCTTAATCTGTTTCTCGATCTTGGCCGACAGTGCCTGCAGGTGCTTGATCTCGTCGGAGAAGATATTCTCGCCCACCTCGACCTGAACCTCGAGAGTGTCGAGGTTGTCTTTTCTTTCCACGATGAGCACGTAGTGCGGCTCGACCCCCTCGACACCCATGAGGATCGCCTCGATCTGGGACGGGAAGACGTTGACGCCGCGAATGATGAGCATGTCGTCGCTTCTGCCACTCATGCGGGCGATGCGGGCATGGGTCCTGCCGCAGGCGCACGGCTCGTAGGTAATAGAGGTGATGTCGCGGGTCCGGTAGCGTATCAGCGGGATCCCTTCCTTGGTGATGGTGGTGATGACCAGCTCGCCCATCTGCCCTTCGCCAAGCACCTCGCAGGTTTCCGGGTTGATGATCTCGGGGATGAAGTGGTCCTCCCAGACGTGCAGCCCCTTCTTCGCCTCGCAGCACTCGATGGCGACGCCCGGTCCCATGATCTCTGAGAGACCGTAGATGTCGACGGCGGAGAGGTTCAGCTTGGTCTCGATGTCCCGGCGCATCTCCTCGGACCAGGGCTCGGCGCCGAAGATGCCGACGCGCAGTTTCAGGTCGCGGAAATCGATCCCCTCTTCCTTGGCGGCCTCGGCCATGAACAACGAGTAGGACGGGGTGCAGGTGAGCACGGTGGAGCCGAAGTCCTGCATGATCATGATCTGCTTCTTGGTGTTGCCGCCAGACATCGGGATGACCGAGGCGCCCAGCCGCTCGGCGCCGTAGTGCGCGCCCAAGCCGCCAGTGAAGAGGCCGTAGCCGTAGGAGTTGTGAATGATGTCACCCTTGTGCACGCCGGCCGCGACGAAGGAGCGTGCCATCAGCTCACTCCAGGTCTCAATGTCCTTCTTGGTGTAGCCGACCACGGTCGGTTTGCCGGTGGTCCCGGAAGAGGCGTGGATACGGACGATGTCCTCCATCGGCACCGCGAACAGGTTGTAGGGGTAGGAGTCCCGCATGTCCTGCTTGTAGGTAAACGGGAGTCGCTGCAAGTCGGTGAGTGAATTGATAGAATCGGAGCTGACGCCGGCCTTGGCGAGTGCCTCCTTGTAGAAGGGAACGTTTTTCTCGACCCGGGCCACCATGGCCTTCAGCCTCTTGAGCTGCAGCGCCTGGAGCGCTTCCCTCGGCAGTGTCTCGAACTCCTCGTTGAAGTACATGCTTGTGCTCCTTAGAACCGGGCGAATGATTATTCGCCCCTACTTCGTTGTTAGGCCAAATTCGTCCAGGGTGGCGGCGCCCTCATCCGCCCTTCGGGCACCTTTTCCCGGGGGGAGAAGGATTCTTAAGGTCAGACAGGAGCAGCGTCCACCCCCTCGCCCTCCGGGAGAGGGGCAGAGGTGAGGGAAGCCGTTATTTAAGTCCGCGCCCCATTTCGAAGGCCTTGAGGTTCACTTCCAGCGCTTTCTTGGGCACCATCTTCTCGATGGCCTCGATCCAGTACTTCTCCTCGATGTCGAGACGCTTGGAAACGGCGCCAAGCAGCACGGTGTTGGCCGCGCGTGCGTTGCCCGCCTGGATGGCAAGGTTCTGGCCGTCCACCAGCAGGCAGTCCGGGCAAAGCTCCTGGATCTTCAGCGCCATGTCGGCAGGATAGCTCTCCTGACCAACCAGCACGGCAGGGGGCGCAATGCAGAGATCGTTCACCACCACGGCGCCACCGGGCTTCAGCAGGGACAGGTAGCGGTAGCTCTCCATCAGCTCGAAGCCGAAAAGGATGTCCCCCTCCCCTTCCGGAACCATCGGGGAGAAGACTTCCTTGCCGTAACGGACGTGAGACACGACGGAGCCGCCGCGCTGGGACATGCCGTGGATTTCGCTCTTCTTGACGTCGAAGCCTGCCAGCATGAAGGTCTCGGAAAGGATCTCGGCGGCGAGCAGGATGCCCTGGCCACCCACGCCTACCAGGACGATGTTGGTTACCTTGTCGCTCATTTTGCCTCCTGAATCGCAGAGAACTTGCACAGCTGGCTGCAGACGTCGCAACCGTTGCATAAAAGCGGATCTATGTGCGCCTTGCCCTTCTTGCCGCTGGACGGCACCCACTCGATGGCGGGGCAGCCGATCTTGAGGCAGGCACGGCAGCCGGTGCAGGATTCCTCAACCACCTGCAGCGGTGCGCCGGCCTTGAAGATGCCTTCCCTCTTGATGAGAACGCAGGGCTTGTCGGTGATGATGACTGAGGTCTCGGGGCGCTCCATCTCCTCGGAGATCACCGTGCGGCACTCGTCCAGGTCGAGGGGGTTGATGGTGCGCACGTTCTTGACGCCGATCGCCTTGCACAGGAGCTCGAAGTCCACGGCGTTGGTGGGATCGTTCATCAACGTATGCCCTGAGCCGGGGTTTTCCTGGCGGCCGGTCATGGCGGTGATCCTGTTGTCCAGGATGATCACGGTGGCGGCGCCCTTGTTGTAGACCATGTCCATCAGGCCGTTGATGCCGGTGTGCAGGAAGGTGGAATCGCCGATGACCGCAACCACTTTCTTCCTCTCCTCAGGGGAAAGCACCTTCACCGCGCCGGTCGCCATGCCGATGGAGGCGCCCATGCAGACACAGGTGTCCATGGCGGACAGCGGCGGCATGAAGCCCAGGGTGTAGCAGCCGATGTCGCCGGAAACGTAGGCTTTCAGCTGGTTCAGGGTATAGAACACGCCGCGGTGCGGGCAGCCCGGACACATGTTGGGGGGACGCCCCGGGAGCTTTTCGACGGCAGTCGCGGCGTTTTCCGGCAGGCCGAAGGCTTTACGCACCCTGCCCGGGGTGAGCTCGCCGCAGATCGATATGATCTCCTTGCCTATGACCGGGATGCCGATCGCCTTCACCTGCTCCTCGATGAACGGGTCCAGTTCCTCGACCACGTACAGCTTCTCCACCTTGGCAGCGAACTCGCGGATCAGGTCGAAAGGAAGCGGGTGCACCATGCCCAGTTTCAGCACGGAAGCCTCCGGGAGCGCCTCGCGCACGTGCTGGTAGGCAATGCCGGAGGTGATGACGCCGATCTTGCCCTCGCGCATCTCGACCCGGTTGATCGGCATGCTGCAGCCGTCCTTGGAGAGCTGCACGGTGCGGTCCTCGACCACAACGTGGCGTACGCGTGCGTTGCCCGGCAGCATCACGAACTTGGCGGCATTTTTCTCGATCTTCGCCTCACGGACGAGGTCGGTGCGCTCGCCCATGTTGACCACCGATTTGCTGTGAGAAATACGGGTGGTGGTGCGCAGCAGGACAGGCGTGTCGTACTTCTCAGATATCTCGTAGGCGAGCTTGGTGAACTCCAGGCATTCCTGGGAATCCGCAGGCTCCAGCATGGGAACCTTGGCGAACTTGGCGTAGTTGCGGCTATCCTGCTCGTTCTGGGAGGAGTGCAGTTCGGGGTCGTCGGCGCAGACGAGCACCAGGCCGCCGTTGACGCCGGTGTAGGAGAGCGTGAACAAGGGGTCGGCGGCGACGTTGACGCCAACGTGCTTCATGGTCACCAGCGACCTGGCGCCGACGAAGGAGGCGCCGATGCCGACTTCGAGGGCAACCTTTTCGTTGGTGGCCCAGGAGGAGTCGATCTCCCGGTAGCGGATGGTGTTTTCCAGGATCTCCGTGGAAGGGGTGCCGGGGTAGGCACAGGCAACTTTCACCCCTGCCTCGTATGCGCCTCTGGCAATGGCTTCGTTGCCGGAAAGAATTTCCTTCATGGGTTGCGTATCCTCTGTGTATTAATGTGAGAGTCGGCGAAATATACCCGAGTATTGCCCGCGCTGTCAACTTGTTTATAGGAGCAAGTTAATCGCTATAATCAATGTTTATGCGGGTTTAGCCGACGACTTTCCCTGGTAGTGTGAAGCTGCGGACAGTTTTTCAAGGGGCGGCAGAGGTGATGTTTACTGTCAGCTTGAACATCGTTTTGAGGAGCCTAAACAACATCCCAAAACGAAGCCAGTGTCACCCTTGCCAGAGGACTCACACAGAGCTTGGTCGTAAAAGAGAATCGGGTATAATAGGCGGGTTGTTTTTGGCTACAGACTAAGGAGGTTCAACGTGGGTTTTATAGTGAAGTGGCTGGTACACGCCGTGGCGATCGTCATTACCGCCTATTTCCTGCCGGGGGTGCACCTGTCCGGATTCGGCGCGGCGCTGATTACGGCAGTGGTGCTCGGCCTCATCAATACCTTCATCAGGCCAGTGCTGATGCTGCTCACCCTGCCATTCAACATCCTAACCCTGGGGCTGCTCACCTTCGTGATCAACGCGCTGCTCATCATGCTGACCAGCGCCCTGGTGCGCGGCTTCACGGTGGACGGCTTCTTGTGGGCACTCCTGTTCAGCCTGGTGCTGTCGGTGGTCAACTTCATCTTGAACGCGATTTTCTAGAGCGGCTCGCCCATCAGCAGGCGGTTCTTGGGGGTAATGTCGAGCGGGATGGTCTGGGTGTAGACCCGGTACCCCTGCGAGCGCAGCCACGCGGCACGGGTGACGTCGACGGCAAGCGGTCCGTCAACCCAGCCGGCAACGCCGCCGTCATCGCAACTGCGCAGGTCGTGGCAGCAGGGTAGCACCGCCACCCGACAGCGGGCGGAAGCCGCCCTGGCCAGGACCAGATCGGTAAGAGAGCCGCAGGCGTGGGCGGAAACGGCAATGTCATCGCTGTGCAGTTCGACCAGGTTCAGATCCTGCTCCAGGAGGGTGAACCGGCCGGCAGCAGCGGGCCATTCCGCCCTGATCTCTGAGGCTAGCCGTTCAGCACTTTGCGGGATGCGCAGATCGACACCGATGCCAGCACGGAGTTCACGGTCCAGAACGAGCAGTACCTGCGCCAACAAGCCGTGCCCGGCGGCAAGATCCACCACCCGTCCGCCGCGAAAACGTCGGTGCACCCGCCGCGCCACCTCCCACGCCTCGTACAGTTCCTTACGCGGCAGACACCCGGCTCGGCAGACGGCGCGAGCGATACGGTCAAAGAGGGCGTCGCTGGGAAAGTGCTCCAGCATGTGCAGGGTCAGTCGATTTTTTGAAGATCGATCCATTGAATAGATTTTCCTTTTGCTCCCCTCGCCACCCGGCAGATTGGGGTGTAGACATCCCCTCGCCCTCCGGGAGAGGGTGCCCGCAGGGCGGGTGAGGGCGACGCCACAGAGAGAGATGATTGCCAGTTGCAACGCCCTCCCCCCACCCTATCCCGAAGGGCGAGGGGGCGTGGACAGGAGAGTGCCCTATCTACCCGGCACCACGGAGAAACCATGGGAGGAAAGATCCGCATCGGTACCTGCTCCTGGACCGAAAATAGCCTCATCGAAAGCGGCGCCTTCTATCCGCACGGCGCCTCCACCCCCAAGGCACGCCTGAAGTTCTACGCAAGCCAGTTCGACACGGTTGAAATCGAGAGTTCCTACTACCAGATTCCCTCTAGCGAGATGGTGCAGGCCTGGGTTGAGCGGACGCCCCCCGGCTTCCTGTTCCACGTCAAGGCCTTCGCCGCCCTCACCGGCCACAACATCGATCCGCGCCGGTTGCAGCAGGAGTTGCGCGCCATGTTGGCACCAGGCGACCTGGAGCGGGAGGATCTGCACGTAGCCGAGCCCGTGCTGCTCAGGGCCATGGCGCAGGCGCTGGTGGCAGCCTTGGCACCGCTTCGGCAGGCACACAAGATGGGCTTCGTCATCTTCCAGTTCCCGCCCTGGTTCGGCTACAAGAAGGCCAACCTGGACTACCTGAATTACTGTAAGGATCTGATGGCGGGGATCCCCATCGCTGTCGAGTTCCGCCACGGCAGCTGGTTCACCTCGCAGCACCGGGACGACATGCTTGCTTTCCTCAAAGAGCACAAGATCACCTACATCACCTGCGACGAGCCGCAGTTCGGCAATCTCTCCACCGCCCCCTTCCATCCCGCAGCCACCACGGGTATCGCCTACTTCAGGCTACACGGTAGAAACGGCGACAGCTGGCATAGCGATGCGCCGGCCGACGAGTATATGTATCAGGAAAGCGAGCTGAAAGAAATTGCGCGGGACGCCATGCGGCTAAACGAGACGGCGCGGACCACTTTTATCATGTTCAACAACTGTCGCAGCGGCTGCGCGGCTAGGAACGCTCTAGAGATGCGGGACCTGTGCGGGAGGCCTCACTCCCCTCCCCCGGAGGGGGAGGGCCAGGGAGGGGGCTTGCGTGCAGTCCAAGCTGCCCCCCTCCCAACCTCCCCCCTCCGGGGGGAAGGGCATGAGGTAGAGGGGTAAGGAATATTACAAAAAGGTCTGATTTCGGCACTTAACGCCTTAGGCACCTTGCGCCGCCAGCAGGTCATTCACCACTACCCCCGCCATGGTCAGCCCGAAGATGGAGGGGATGAAGGAAACGCTCCCCAGTATCACGCGGCGGTGTTCGCAAGAGAACTTCTGATCGTCCTTATTGGGGCAGATGCAGTTCCCCTTGCAGCCGCCGTCCTTTCCCACCTGCTCGCGGTACTCCTCGGTCGAGAAGACCACCTTTACACCGCTTTCAATCCCCTGTTTTTTCAAGAGCTTACGCACAGAACGCGCCATGCGGCACTTGTGCGTCTGCGAGATATCGGCGACGCCTATCTTGGTCGGGTCAAGCTTGGCCGCTGCCCCCATGCTCGAGATGATGGGAATGTCCTTTTCGCGGCAGGTGCGAATCAGGTGCAGCTTGCTGGTGATGTGGTCGATGGCGTCGACCACGTAGTCGTAGTGGTCGTGGAGCAGGAAGTCGCTGTTCTCCGCGGAGTAGAAGTCATGGTAAGGAACGATTTCCGCCTGCGGGTTGATCAGGCGCATGCGCTCGGCCATGACCACCGCCTTGGCCTTACCCACGGTGCCGTCCATGGCGTGCAACTGGCGGTTGACGTTGGTGAGGCAGATCTCGTCGAAGTCGACGATGACCAGGCGCCCTACCCCGGCACGGGCCAGTGCTTCGGCGGCGTAGCTTCCTACCCCGCCCAAACCGAAGATGGCGACGGTCGAGTTTTTGAGTTTATCGAGTCCAGCAGGTCCAATAAGGAGTTCGGTACGGGAAAAACGGTGCAGATGGGACATGTTTCCTTTGCCTTTGACGCTTTTGTGGAGATGGTGACGGCAAAGTATCTCATAGGTGGGGCGTCCGTTGGAAGCAAAAAGGGGACAGGCTCCGCAGGTGCCCGTCCCCTTTAACACTGTCCCTCTTGCCAACCATCAACGCCGCGGCAGCGGGTTTCCCGACTCGGTCCGTATCCGTTCGAACCCCTCCTGCTTGGCGACTTCTTCATCGTAGGTATAAAAAATGGCATAGTTGCTCCCTACGCCATGCGGGTCAAGCTCTATTCCTTTTTCTTCCCACCGTTTGAAAAGCTGCAGGCTCTCGTCAAAAGTGCGGATGAGGTCGGCAACGGTCTTGGCACCAACCGCAGTGAACCTGATCTGATGAACGTGCTCGTAGCGCACCCTTGACATAGCCACCTCCACCTTCAACATTAACATTCGCCAATTGTAGCGTGGATCGTGCGGGTGGCAAACAGGTGCTCCGGAGCGGTGACTACTTCATCTTTTGGTACAGGTGATCGGCATCGGTGTCGGTCACGCTGATCCCTTCCTGGTTCAGGATCTCCCCGGTCGCACGCCACAGTTGCGTGATCGAGTTGTTGTAATCCACCACGGCCTGGATCTGGTTCCCCTTGGCAGTCACCAGGTCGTTCTCGACATCGAAGACGTCCTTGGTGGTAGCAAGGCCAACATCGTGACGCTTCTGGAAGGCACGCAGCCTGTCCTCGGCATAGGCCGTGCCGCGCGCGGTTACATCAAGCTGGGTGTAGCTTGCCGCCACCAGGCGCAGCGCCGCCTTTACGTCCCGCACCACGCCGGACTCAAGGTTTTGCAGCTGGGTCTGGGCTTGTTCCAAGGTGAGCTTTTTCCTGATGTAGTCATTCTCCGCGGCCCGGTTGCCCAAGGGATAGCTGAACTGCAGCCCCACCCCCCAGCTCGGTTCGTCGATGGTCGCAGTTTTCTCCATACCGCGCAGGAAACGGGGGTCGAAGCCACCGGTGCCGACGCTGGCATTGAGGGTAAGTGCTGGCAAGGTCTGGTTCTTCGCCACCCGCTGCTGCAAGTCATTGATCTTGATGACGTCGCGCTGGGTGGCAAGCTCGGGGCGGTTGCCCAAAGCACCGTCCAGTGCCTCCTTTTCTGCGAGGTTGTAGCGGCCGCGGTAGGGCTGGTCCGCAAGAACGATCTCCGCGGTGGATGGAAGTTGCAGTTCAACCCGCAGCACGTCCATCTGGTCCCGGACCGCCCGCTCCGCGTCGATAACCTGCTTTTCGCGGGTGGCAACCTGGAATTCGGAATTGAGCAGCTCGTAGGCCGGTAGCACGCCCGCCTTGACCCGTCCCTGGTCGTCCTGCAGGATGCGCTTGGCCAGGGCCAGCGAGGTGCGGCGCACCTCGAGCACCTCGAGCAGGTTGTAGAGCTGGAAATAGTCGTTGCGGACCTTGGCGACGGTATCGCTCAGCCGGGTCCGGAAAACGTTCATGGTCTCCCCCTTGGTGAAACGGGAGACGTTGATGGCGAGCTCGGTGTTCTCCTGCCCGAAGCCCCTGAGCAACGGTTGCTGCAAGGTGAGGTCGACGGCGTTGGAGTAGTACTTGGCGGAATTGCTGATCCAGCCGCTCTGCGCGGTGGCGCCGACGACGGTGCCGGTGGGCAGGAGCTGGCTCACCCCGGCGTTCGCGGTGACCTGATCGATCGGCTGCGGCCGGAAAGTCAGGAAGTTGCTGCTGTTGCTGCGCTCGTAGTCAATGCCCAAAGTCAGCAGCGGATCGTATATCCCCAGGTTACGCCGAATGTCGGCCTCGGCCATGGCGGGGTTGTACAGTTCCACCTTCAGGTCGAGGTTTTTCTCGAAGGCCATCTTGATGGCATCCTTCAGCGTCAGGTTGACGGTGGGCTGCGCGAGGGCCGAGGTGGCGGCGCCGAGCACCAGGCCAAGGGAAAGGGCAAGCGCGGTTTTCCTGTTTCTCTTCATGTGCGATCCTTTCAACCAGCTTGATAAACGGTTACTCGTATCTCAGTGCGTCGATCGGGTTGAGCGACGCCGCCTTGCGTGCCGGGTAAAAGCCGAAGAAAACCCCGACTCCTGCCGAGAAGGCGAAGGCGATGATGATGGTGTTGACCGAGGTCAGGGTGGGCCACCCGATGAAGCTTGCCACGAGCTTCGCTCCCGCTACCCCTAGCAACATGCCGATGACACCACCGCAGGTGGTAAGGAGCACGGCCTCGGTCAGAAACTGCAGCAGGATGTCCCGCTTCTTGGCCCCGATGGCGATGCGGATACCGATCTCGCGGGTGCGCTCCGTGACTGAGACCAGCATGATATTCATAATGCCGATGCCACCCACCACGAGAGAGATCGACGCCACCGCGCCGAGCAGGATGGACATTACCTTGGAGGACTGCTCGGTTACCGCCAGGAGTTCGGACAGGTTCCTGATGGTGTAGTCGACCTCGCGGTTGGGTCCGATCCGGTGGCGCTGGTTCAGGAGTTCGGTGACCTCGTCTTCGGCCTTGTCCAGCACCTCGGCGTTCTTGGCCTGCACCATGATGGAACCGACCACATTGGGGAACTGGCTTCCCAGCAGCTTCCTCTGCGCGGTACGCAACGGCACGTAGATGACGTCGTCCTGGTCCTGCCCCTGGGGCGACTGTCCCTTCCTCCCCAAACATCCCACCACGGTGAAGGGTATCTTCTTGATCCTGATGATCTTTCCGACGGGGTCGGTGCCGCCGAAGAGGTTATCAGCGACGGTCTGGCCAATCAAGCAGTTCTTGGTGGCGCCGTCAACATCGGACTGGGTTATGTTGCGCCCTGCGACGATGGTCCAGTCGCGCACGTCCACCATCTCCGGCGTCACCCCGTACACCACGGTGGACCAGTTCTGGTTACCGTAGACCACCTGCCCGGACCCACGAACGTTAGGGGCGACCGCAGCGACCGACGGACACTCGGCCTTGATGGCGCGGGCGTCGTCGTAGGTGAGTGTCTGGGTGCCGCCGGAACCGGAGCGCATGCCACCGGAGGTGACCGATCCTGGGAGCACCAGCAGCAGGTTGGAGCCGATGCTGGAGATCTGGTCTGAGATCATCTTGCTGGCACCGGAGCCGATGGCGACCATGGCGATGACGGCCGCGATGCCGATGATGATGCCGAGCATGGTGAGCAGCGCACGCATCTTGTTGACGCGCAGGGCGCGCAGGGCGATGAGCAGGCTTTGGTAGAGCGTGGTCATGGTTGCGGCACCTCCGCGGGCACAGCGGCGCTCTTCGCTTGGTAGGGCTGGTCGGAGATGACCTGGCCGTCGCGGAAGATGATGTGCCGGCTGGTAAACTCGGCCACGTCGGGCTCGTGAGTGACCATGATGATGGTGATCCCCTGCCGGTTCAGTTCCTGGAAGATGGACATTATCTCGATGGTGGTCCTGGAATCGAGGTTACCGGTGGGCTCGTCGGCCAGGATGATGGACGGGCGGTTGACTAGTGCGCGGGCGATGGCGACGCGCTGCTGCTGACCGCCGGAGAGCTGGTTGGAATAGTGCCCTTCCCTGCCGGCCAATCCAACCCGCTCCAGTGCTTCCAACGCACGCGTCCTCCGCTCGGCAGCCGGTATCTGGGCGTAGACCAGCGGCAGCTCCACGTTCTGTCGTGCCGTGGTGCGGGCCAGCAGGTTGAATCCCTGGAAGACGAAGCCGAGCTTCTTGTTGCGCACCTCGGCCAGGGCGTCGGCCGAAAGTTTCCCTACGTCCACGCCGTCGAGGAAATAGCTCCCCCGCGTCGGGACATCCAGACATCCCAGGATATTCATGCAGGTCGACTTGCCGCTGCCCGAGGCTCCCATGATGGAAACGAACTCACCCCGCTGCACGGTGAAGGAGACCCCCTTCATCGCCTCGACGCGCTCCTCCCCCATGGTGTAGATCTTGACGACGTCGCTAAGACGGACTACTTCGTCCATTTAGAACCTCGGTCCCATGGGCATGCCATTTTTCTTCTTATCCTGGCTCACCTGCTCGATGATGACGTCGTCGCCTTCCTTCAGGTTGCCGGAGAGCACTTCGACAAAGCTGCCGTCACTTATCCCAGTGGTGATGGTTACCGGCACCGGCTTCCCTTCTACACTAAGCGTGTACACCTTCTGTCCGCCGTCCTTGCCGCCGGGCTTGCCCTTGGAACCGGTACCGGCGCCGTGCCCACCGCCGGTACCGTTCATGCTACCGGGGCCAGTCTTGCCGGATGCGTTCTTATCCTTGTCGGAGCGCGGCTTGAAACGGAGCGCGGCAGCCGGGACCTTGAGCAGGTTGTCTTTTCTCAGGGTCTCCACGGTGACGTTGGCAGTCATGCCCGGTTTCAGTTTCAGCTCCTTGTTGTCCACGGCGATGACCGTGACGTAGGTGACCACGTTCTGGGTCACCACGGGTGCGTTCCTGATCTGCACCACGGTCCCCTCGAACTGCCGGTCGGAATAGGCGTCCACGGTGAAGGTGGCCTTCTGCCCCACCTTGAGTTTGCTGATATCGGACTCGTCCACGCTGGTGTCGATCTGCATCTTGGTAAGGTCCTGCGCGATGGTGAACAGCGTCGGCGTCTGGAAGGAGGCCGCGACGGTCTGCCCGACGTCCACGTTACGGGAGACGACAGTGCCGTCCACCGGCGACCTGATGGTTGAGTAATTGAGGTTGGTTTCTGCCTGCTTCAATGCACCACGAGTCTGCATCACGGCGGCCTCGGCCGCCTTAACGCCACTCACTGCGGAGTCATAGGCGGTCTGGGCGGCGTCGAGGTCGCTCTGGGCAACGATCCCTTCCTTCAGGAGTTCCCTGTTGCGCCCCAGCGTCCTCTTGGCATCCACCAGGGTCACCTTGGCCTTCGCAAGATTGGCTTCGGCGTTAAGGGCATTGCCGCGGGACTGCTGCACCGCGGAATTGAACAACGCCGGGTCGATCTGGGCGATGGGCTGCCCCTTCTTCACGGGCGAGTTGAAATCCACGTACAGCTTCGCGATGGTGCCAGAGACCTGGGTACCGACCTGGACCGTGACCACGGCGTTGAGCGTACCGGTGGCGGAGACTGTGGAGGCGATGGTGCCGCGCTCGACCTTCTGGGTCTTGTACTGCGCCTTCGGAGGTTGTTTGAAGTAGAAGTAGCCGGCCACTCCCAGAATGGACAACAGTATGACGGCGCCTACGATTCTTTTCACGAGTCCACCTCTATATTGATTCTTGAGACTGTCTTTGCAGCGCATGTTGTCGACATCAGACCTGCGACAGGCTAACCGCTAAATGTGCAAGAAAGATGAAACAATGATGATATGTGCAATCCACAGTCAAACCGTCACTTTAACCACGGAAGGACCCGCGGTCAATGAAAATAATCTATGGCAATATCGCGCCGAGCCTTCCAGATCTCCCGGGTAATATTTGACAGCCCTAATCATCCTTGTACAATTGGTCAGTGTTTTTGCGGAACCGCTGCAAATGTCGAAAACTACAAACAAAGGAGAGAGATATGACGGCGTTCACGGCAAAAGACTACTCCGAGCTGATCGGGATGCCCGGATTCAGCGAGGCGCTCCTCAACAACCACTTCACCCTGTACCAGGGGTATGTGAAAAACAGTAACGCCCTCGACGAGCAGCTCATGCAACTGCGCAAGGACGGCAAAGGTTCCGACCCCACATTTGCGGAACTGAAGAGGCGTTTCGGGTGGGAGTTCAACGGCATGAAACTGCATGAACTCTACTTCGAAAACCTCGGCGGCAACCAGCCCATCAACCAGGACGGCAGGCTGGCGGCCCGTTTGCACCAGGACTTCGGAAGCTACGACGAGTGGGTCCAGGACTTCAAGTCCGTCGGGGCCATGCGCGGCATCGGCTGGGCAATTCTGTACCAAGACGCCCACAGTGGCAAGCTGATGAACTGCTGGATCAACGAGCACGACGTCGGTCACCCCGCCTGCTGCGTACCGATCCTGGTGATGGACGTCTTCGAACACGCCTTCATGACCGATTACGGCCTCAAGCGCGCCGACTACATCAACTCCTTCTTCCAGAACATCGAGTGGACCAAGGCCGAGGAAAGGATGCAGATGTAATGTCTCCCTGCAGTGCCTGTTACCAGAAACAAAAAGGGTCTCTGAAGGAGACCCTTTTTGCTACTCTGAGCTGTTGACGCACTCTTCACATCAGCATGGTCAACGGCGGCAAGCCTCACAGAACCGGTCATCGGTGCCGGCCAACTGGCAACCGCAAGAAGCGCAGGCATTGTCCCACTCGGGGTGCCCCGCCTCCGCAGCCCGCTTCTTCGCCTCCAACCGCCTTACCTCGGTTTCCATCTCTTCGTTGTACTGCGTTTCAAACATCGCTATCCCCTATTCCCTTTCAATGAATTACCTTCGCCGTACGCGCCTTGCCAACATCTCCCCTGACTCGGGTGTACAGTTCCCGATCCCTGAGCGACGGCAGCGAGAAGTCGCCGTCGATGTGCCAGCGGTCCTTCAGATAGAACCACGGCGCCAGGCTGGAAAGCCGGTAACCGGCAGAGACCTCAATCTTTTCTGATTTCGGGTCGCGTATTGATAGCCCCTTCTTCCCGGCAGTCACCGTGTGGCTGCCACTGAAGGGCAATGCGCCGGCGTCGCTGAAATCCCATTGCACCACCTGGCGCTGTTCGCCGTCAACCAAATCATGACAAGAGGCACAGGAGCGGCTTTTCCCGTATTTGTGGGACACCTTGTCCATCTGAATCCAGAGCAGGGCCTTGTTGTTTTCGGGGAGGCCGCCGAAGAGACCGACATAGCCGAAGGCGTCGTCGGTGCGCTGCAGATCGGGCAGATCGGCAGGCCATCGCCAGTGCAACCCGGGTTTCAGCGCAGACTCCTTCTGGTTCATGACTGCCATCGGAAACGGTTTCACCGGGATCCAGCGCCCCTTCTGGTCGCGGATCAGGATCGGCTCCTTCATGATGCCGTAATATTCCTTGTACTTGAAGTATGGCGTCTCCATCCCCGCCAGCTTTCCCGGCCCCCAATAGGTCCCCTGGTACCCCGAGACATTCTGGATGTGGCACGCCTCGCAGGCGAGCGACTTGTGCAGCGACTTCTGGTGGCTGGCGAGTTGCCGCTCGTGGCATTTGTCGCAACGCCCCTGCCGCTTAACCATGGCATGTCCCAGCCCGCGGTTGGAGCCGCTGTTCTCGTGGCAGTCCAGGCAGACCACCTTCTTCACCTGGTGGATGTCCGGCTCCATTCCCTCGGGGTTGGCGTAAGTTCCGCCGAAATAGCCGGCGCCTCGGCGGCGCTCTTCCGGGCCGGCATGGCAGATCTGGCCGCGGCCGCCACCATAGCAGCTCTCTGGCTTCGGCACCCTGTTGAAGGTGTGCATCCCCGCCCTGAGATTGCTGGCATCCCGCGGCTGAGGATCATAGTGACAATCGAGACAACCGACGTGGCAGGTGTTGCAGCTGCGCTGGTTGAGAGCGCTTTGTTCCCTGGAGAAAGGAACCGCGGTGTTGGGGGCAATCTTTTCATAGTTGCCATCGAACCACACGCCGCAGTTATGTGGACCGCGCTGCGGATCGCTCCAGCTCTGGTAGCGGCTCTGCTTACCGTTTTGCGCCATCGTGCTCCGGGTGAACTCGGAGAACTCCTTCGCGTGGCAAGAACCGCAGGTCTGCTCGATAGTTGAGAAATCCTGGGAAAGGTTGTCCAGACGCTTGTCATGGTACAGAACCAGGGCGACATTGGGATCGATGACGGCCTTCCCGTCTTTGATGACCTGGTTCTTGATGCGGGTCATCGGATTGCCGGTCAGTTCCAGGGGAGCCTTCCGTTCGGTCGTCTCGGCGAGCAGCCCCTTTTTGCGCACCAGGTGCAGTCTCCCCATGCCCTGGTGGGCGGCGGTACGGTCTGAATTGGCAGGATCACCCATGTGGCAATCTACACATCCCGCATTCATTCCCGATTGCTGCTCCACTTCTTCAGGGGTCACAGCGAGGTGCGGAAAACCAAGAGAGGTCATCCTGGCGCGGTCGCTATGACAGTCGGTGCAAGAGTCAGCGGCGTGGGCAGGGACGACGTAAATGAGGAGGAGCAAGAAAGCGGGAAGAAGCGAGAAGAGAAACCGGCAGCGGTGCAGCATGGTTACAGCACTCTTTCGGCCAGGAAAGCGTTTGTCCATCTCCCCCTCCTATTGCACTCTAGTTGTGGGTGATAAAGATCAACTTGCTCGTGTCGAAGCCAAGAGCTGCCGCCTTTGCAACGAGCCGATCTTTGACTGAAGCTTCCATCTCAGGACTACGTGACAGGATCCACAGATAATTGGTGTTTGGACCACAGACCAGGGAGTATTGGTAACTGTCATGGTCGAGGTCAACTATAACATAGGAACCGTAAAATGGTCCGAAGAAGGAAACCTTCAGGTATCCTTTGTCAGGAGCATCAACAAAATATGCCTTGCCAATGGCCTCTTTCCACCTGCTTTCTTTGGCCAGGTAGCCCCGGTTGACTACCTTGAGGCCGCCATCTTCCCGCAGGCTGTATTCCGCGGTTACCCGGCTGAGGCCCCGCTCGAAGGAGTGATCGAGACGTGCGATCTCGTACCATTTGCCCAGGTATTTCTGCACGTCAAAGTTATCGACCGGCTTAACACGCTCAGGCATCCCCGCGCACCCCGACAACAACAGCGTCAACCACAGCGATAATTTCTTCATCCCGTCCCTCTCCCCGATAAAGCTTCCAGTTTTAAAGTATCAGAAGACTCAGCAGGACTCCGCTTCTGTGTGGCGAAAGGATACCACCAATCCCCAGATGATGGCTGCAGCCATGACGGCACCTCCGGCGACGAAGAAGAAAGTGCCGATGGCATGGTCCCAGGGAAGCATGCCGAGCTTTCCCAGCATCACCTCCCAGTCGTGATAGTCTTCCACCTCACTCCCCGTTACACCTCCAAGGAGTGGAAGTTGACCAGCACGCGCATCGTCGGCATAGGGAGCGACATCGGCCATGCTCTCTCCGAGCCACCAGATACCCACGGCTGTAGCATACCGGTCGCGGCGCATGTAAAAGGAGACCGCCACCACAGCCGGAACCAGAAGCTGCATGATAGTGCCGCCGGCGACCTGGAGGAAGCGCCCCAAAGGCGAAAAGAGAACGTGCCCAGCCTCGTGAAAGGGGAGATTGACGAGGTGCAGGAAGGTTTCGCCGACATAGTTGGAGACTATGGGATGGGTCAGTATGCGAAAACTGTAGAAGGCGAGGAGAGCGAGGAAAGCGCAGCGCGCAGCGACCACGCCGGGAGCAGCGAGTCGGCTTGCAACAGCAGAGGGCATCGACCTGACCACCTCCGGCTGTGAGGGCGCTTGGTCCGAACGTCGCCGCACCTTGGCGAAGATAACCCCGCACTTGGGGCAGGTGTCACTACCAGGCGTGTGCGGTGCTGAGCACTTAGGGCAAACCGCGAGTGCCGTGTTTGCCTCAGATGGTGGCATGACTCTTCTCCCTGGGCAGATGCCCGTTTAAAGGCATAGCCCTTCAGAGCTAAGCCTTTCGCTAGTGAGCGGGGCATGAAGATAGAATGAAGGGGCTAAACCGCAGTCACCGTGGTCTCAACCCGAACACGCAATGCCTTTTTCATGGTGGCAAAGATGGCAGACAGGTTTTCCATGGTGGGGTTACCACTTGCGGAAAGCATACGATGCAAGCTCTTACACGGTTTCTGAACCTCTTGGGCTAATTGCTCAAACCCAACCGTCGCGTTGATAAGATCGCGAAGAATGAGTTTCGCAGTGGCAGAATCACCATCCAACATAAGATCGATGGCCTCGTGCAAAAGGGCTTTTGCAAAATCAGGATCCTGCTCCACCCTCTTCTTTACCGTCTCTTTAAAATCACGCGTCAAAGCCATATTACTTCTCCTTCTTGCGCTTTTGATACTCCTTCCATAGTACGATGGCCCGCTCGATATCCTTTTGCTGCCCTTTTTTGGTGCCGCCACCTAAAAGGATGATGAGCCTGTCGCCATCGCGCCCCACATAGATGCGGTATCCGGGTCCCCAGTCCAAACGGTACTCACCGATACCGCGAAACCACTTCACGTTGGAGAGGTTCCCTTGCTCCATTTTCAGCTTCGCAACTGAAAGCTTGGCAGCGGCAAGCGTATCCAGAGTTAAGAACCAATCCTCGTATGGACTGGTGCCATCCTCTTGCAGGTATTCTTCGACGCGACACCCGATCATAAAAGTAACCTATATGTTACTCAAACTCAAGAAATGTTTCGTAACCACAAGATGATAGCACTCAACCATGGCGGCAGAATGCAAGCGAGCAGGTCATATGAAAAAAGGGTCCAGCCTCTAAGAAGCTGAACCCTTATTTGTTGATGGTACCGGAGGCCGGGGTCGAACCGGCACGCCTTGCGGCGCTGGATTTTGAGTCCAGTGCGTCTACCAATTTCACCACTCCGGCGTCTTTTAAACGGGAACTGCGTTCCCGCCGCAAAAGAGACACATCTTATACCAACAAAAAGAGCGCGGGTCAAGTAAGATTCCCTAACTTCTGCCATTCCTGTCAGACGGTCCCTTTCTGTGCGCGTTGCGCCAGATACTGCTCGGCATCTTCTGCTGTCAGAGGCTTGCTGTAGAAATACCCCTGGATAATGTCACAGCCATGCTGCACCAGGAACTCGAGCTGGGCCTCGGTCTCAACCCCTTCCGCCACTACCTTCTTGCCAAGCGTATGCGCCATAGCGATGGTCGCGGAGGCGATAGCGGCATCGTCAGGATCGACCTCGATATCCTTTACGAAAGAGCGGTCGATCTTCAGCTTGTCCACCGGGAAGAGCTTCAAGTAGCTGAGTGACGAGTAACCGGTGCCGAAATCGTCGAGGGAGAGGCCAATGCCCATCGCCTTCAACGCGCCAAGAATACGCGTACTTTCAACCGGACGCTCCATGGTCATGCTTTCGGTCACCTCGAGCTCGATCATTTCGGGATCAGCGCCGCACTCCTTCATGATCGCCGACAGCATCTCGGGTAGATCTGGCTGCCGCAGTTGCCGGGCCGAGAGGTTAACCGCGATCGGTACCAACGGAAGCCCAGCTTCACGCCACCGCACCGCC
This sequence comes from Geomonas agri, assembly GCF_020179605.1. Taxonomy (NCBI): domain Bacteria; kingdom Pseudomonadati; phylum Thermodesulfobacteriota; class Desulfuromonadia; order Geobacterales; family Geobacteraceae; genus Geomonas; species Geomonas agri. Next base: position 1,229,507 of record NZ_JAINZO010000001.1, on the reverse strand, counting down.
TGACGGCACGCCTTCTCAAATACCTGCCGACCGATCTCCAGTATCATCCCGGTCTCTTCAGCCACAGGAATGAACCGGTCCGGGTAGACCAGGCCGTTATCAGGACTCTGCCAGCGCACCAGCGCCTCGAAGCTCACCAGCTTGCCACTAACCGGTTCCACCTGGGGCTGGTAGTGGAGTACGAACTCGTCATTGGCGACGGCGCTGCGCAGGCTGTTCTCGATGGCAAGTCGCTGTCGGGCGGCGGTATGCATCTCTTTAGTGAACATCTGGTACGTGTTGCGCCCGGCAGCCTTGGCGTGATACATGGCCGCATCGGCGTTCTTGAACAGTTCGGCCACGGTGGTTCCGTCGCTGGGGAAGACGCTGATGCCAATGCTGGGACTGGTGTAGACCGTGTTGTTATCCAGGAAATAGGGGGCGGCCACCGTCTTCAGAATTTTTTCGGCCAGATGCGCGGGCTCGACCTGCGACCGGATCCGGGGTTGCACTACCACGAACTCGTCTCCACCGAAACGGGCCACGACATCTTCGGCCCGTAGTGCGCCCTTGAGTCGGGACGCCACCTCCTTGAGCAACAAGTCCCCAACATGATGGCCCAGGGTGTCGTTTATCATTTTGAAACGATCCAGGTCGATGAAGAGGACGGCGAGAGAGTGTCGTTCCCGCTTCGCCTGTTCCAGAGACTGGGTCAGCCGCTCCACCAAGGTGTGCCTGTTGGGCAAAGAGGTGAGCGTATCCGTGTGTGCCAACTGCTGGATCCGCATCTCCGCGACCTTGCGCTGGGTGATGTCCGAGAAAGTCGCGAAGTAGTTGGTTATGACGTTATCCGCGCCGCGAATGGCCGTGATAGTGAGCCACTTGGGATAGAGGGAACCATCCTTGCGCTTGTCCCAGATCTCTCCCTGCCAGTAGTTGGTTTCCAGGATGGAGCGCCACATGTTCTCGTAAAACTTCTTGTCCTCTATGCCGGACTTGAGTACTCGCGGGTTTTTGCCCAATGCTTCCTCGCGGGAGTAACCGGTGAACTGGGCGAAGGCCCTGTTGGTCTCCATGATCCTGTTTTCGCTGTCGGTAATGACGATGGCCTCGCCGCTCTCATTGAAGATCTTGGCAAGCAGGTTGATCCGCTTCTGGGTCTTCATCTGCTCAGTCTTGTCCCTGATACACTCGATGGCGCCGATAACCTCCCCTTTCGAGTTGCGCAACACCGAGGCGGCGGTGGTCAGGTAGGCAGGGGTCTCACTAAGGCCGGGAGCGTAGCATTCACCATGCACAATGTCACCGGTACGGGTAAACCCTTCATAGCTCCCCTCGCCGTCGCGGCTGGGATCCAACGCCAGGTCGATCAGTAGGGGGCGCCGGTGACCGTAGAAAGGAAGTGAGTATTCGAGATCGCCACGACCGATCATCTTTTCGGCGGGAACGCCGGTCAGCCTGGCCAGTTCACGGTTCCACCCCACTACCTTGCCAAGATTGTCGATAATCAGGGTCGCATCTGGGAGAAAATCAATAATGGTCAAGAGGTACTGCCTGGAATCCTGCAGTTCCAGGTTTTTCTCCTTGAGCTGGGCCTCTTGTTGGCAGCGCTCCAACTCGGTCCTGATCGTACGGCGCGTGATGAAACCGACCGAAGCGAGACCAAGAAGCCAGATAGCGCCGTGACTTATTACGATGCCCCGTGCCTGCTTCACCGCCGCGGCATAAAAAGGCGCCAACGGTATAGAGACGTCGGTCCCACCGCGCAGTTCACCAACCTTGATACCGGTCCAGGCGTGACACTTGAGACAGGACTGTTCCATGATCATGGGCTGCATCATGCGCAGGTAGGGTTTCCCGTTGATAAGCGTGGCGCTATGGTAAGTCTCGCGGGTCCCCTCCACGATGAACAGTGCGGTTCGCTCCCACTCGTCCGGGGCGTCGACAGCGTTGATGTACAACCTGGAGGTAATCCTGGTATTGATACCGTTGAACTGGGGCGCTTCCTGGGTGATCTCGTTCATGATCATGGCGGGGTTTTTCAGCGTCAACTGCCCCCCCCTGGTAGTCTGCAGGTCGCGGTCAGGCACGTGATTCAGAAAGGGGCTCGGCGTGACCAGCGGCCCGAGTTCCATGTAGATCCCGCCGCGTTTGGATGCCCACTTTCTGAAGGCCAGGTCCTTGGCAAGTGCTATGTGGGCTTGGGTTCTGGCCAGTTCGAAAGCCTGCTGGTAGGCGACGCGCACGTTCCACCACACGGCGAGGGCCAGCAGCAGGGTCCACACCAGGACGGTAACTACAGCTCTAGAGAGGATTGTTTTTACGGAGCCAGTGTTCTGGAAGGAATTTTTGGAATCGAATTTCACCTCAGCCACTCTCCCGGGGGTTAAGAGTGCTCGGCCGATAGTTCAATACCACAGGATCTGGTGAACGGTCGATAGGCAGCCGTGGTCAAAAGTCCACACCATGTGGCTGCAGTTGTTCATGTCCTATCGGGTTCAGAAGCTAATGGCTGTATAGGAGGAATCGAAAGACAGAGTTCGCCAACCCCTTAGTTGACCTGTCTAACACAGGATAGAGTCATCCTATACAGCTCGTAGAGCCGCAACCAGGGCGGATGTGCGTTAAAAACTTTTTTACAAGCAGTGAAGAATTATATATTGACAGTCAAAGCACCGTTTGCTATAAACAGGACTCCTTCGATGGGGCTGTAGCTCAGTTGGGAGAGCGCTTGAATGGCATTCAAGAGGTCGACAGTTCGATCCTGTTCAGCTCCACCATCATTTACAAAGGACTTAGGACTCTCCTAAGTCCTTTTTTCGTTTCCGTACTACTCACAATTAGCTACTCAACGAGAAAAGCACCGGGCCACAGCGCCAGGTGCTTTTTCTTTTTAGGGCTCTCTTAGCCCGTGTTGGTGCCGTCATGCGAAGGATGGGTCTGGCACCGCAAGATGCCTGTCCCCTTTGGGATTGGCGAAGTCGGCAGGGCTGAAATGAGCGTCCCACCAGGCGGACAGGCACCTGCAACGCCAGGCCCCTCTGTTTCTGCCACGCTGCCTCAGCGCGACGGTTCCTTGTTTTCCTCGACAGCCGCTTGATACCCGGTCATCTCCAGGTATCCTGATCCGCCGGGACTCCCATCCAAACCGCGCACCTCGACTGCGCCCTCCCAATAGCGAAACGCGGTAAGCAACTCCTGCTCGGGAAGCCTCGGGACCACTTCCAGAGCTATCCCCTGTCCGGGAACCCGCAACCGCCACACCGCCGGGTACCGGGCACCACTGGCGGGGCTCGCCCACCAACTAACCACCTCCAACTGCACCTCGTCGCGGGCGAGCTTCGTGCTGCGGCCGTCGGCAGCGACCAGGTTCCCGCCTGAAAAGGGATCGCTACTGCCGTCACGCCGGCGCAACTGGTAGAACATCAGGTCCCTGCCGTCGTCGAGCTGCAGGGCGAACCAGTCCCAGCCGACCTGGTCCGGCTCCAGGGCGCTGGTGCTCCATTCACGATCCAGCCACGACAGCCCGCTCACGGCGAAGCGCTGCGTCCCGATACGGATCGTCCCCGAGGTTGCCATGCGTGGAATGGAGTAGTAGTAGGAGGCGTTGCCCGGCGTCGCCCCCTTGCGACTGAGCCCCCCTGCCCCGTTCAGGACCTCGGACTTGAGGCTCACCAGATCGAAGTCGACGGCGAAGTCAGGCTCGGCAGCGGTCAGGCGCACTCCCCACGGGCGAGGCGACGTCTGCAGCATGGTCCAATCCTCCAGGCGTACCGAGAGCGGATTCCCACCGGCGCCGGCAAGCCCCAGTGCGGCCCGGCTGAAGCGCTCGGCGAAACGGTACTTTTTCCCCGCCACGTCGGTCAGCGCGAAGTGCGCCATGTAAACCTCGTTGGTCCCCCAGGCAGATGCCCGCAGCACGGCGGCGGGAGTAAGGGCGGTTTTGAAGAAGGTCAGCTGGTAGCCAAAGCGCCGTCCGTCGCGGGTTTGCAGATTGCCGGTGAAATACCACCACTCGTTGCGAAAACCGGGATGCGGCCCGTGATCGGCGGGAAAGGTGAACCGGCGCGGTTTGTCGGCACGGAGGTACCCGGGCGCAGCGGCGCCACCCAGGGTCTGGGCGACGCTGAAGGTCTCCTGTCGAGAGCTGTCGGGAGTCCGCGTGGCAGACCGGAAATACCACGTCAGCAGCAGGGCGCAGACCGCAACAGCCGTCAAGATGAGGAGCCGACGCATGCTAATCCTCCTCCTTCAAGGCCACGGCGGGCGAGGTGCGTGCGATCCTGAGCGAGGGATAGATGCCGGCCAGGAACGCTGCCGTCACCGCAAGGAGCAGCGCCTCGCGGAGTTGCGCGGGGGTGATGGCAAGCTGCATGGTCCAGCCGAAGGAGCGGAGGTTGATCACGTAGATCAGCACCAGGGCCTCGGCGATCCCCAGGGGAAGCGACAGCAGCCCGGCAATGAGCCCTATCAGGACCGTCTCTCCGCAGACCACGCCCCAGACCTGCCCCGGTGTGAGGCCGATGGCGCGCAGCACCGCGAGCTCGCGGGCACGCTCCACCTGCATGGCCATGAGGGCGGAGAGGATCCCCACGAAGGCCACCAGCATGGTCAGCATGCGCAGCACCCCGGTGATAGCAAAGGTGCGGTCGAAGACCTCCACTGTGGCCTGGCGCAGCTGCGCGTTGGAAACCACCATCACCTGATCTCCACCTACCCTCGCCCGTACCAACTCAAGAAGCAGCGCCACACTGAGCCCGGGTCGGGCGGTAAAGGACATGCCGTCGACGCTCTGGTCGGCGAAGTTGGCGACGTAACCGGCGCGGCTCATGATGACGATGCCGGTATCTGAGCCGTAGTCGTAGATGACGCCGGCAACGGGGAAGCGCCTCTCGCCGCGACTGGTGCGCAGGGTGACGCTGTCACCGGGATGCAGGTGATGCCGGTAACTGTAGGGCTCGGAAACCAGCACCGCGCTGCCGCTACGGAATGCGTCCCAGGCGCGGGCAGGATCCCCCTCCTTGAAGGGGTAACGCAGGAAGGTCCGCTGCGGCACCTGAACGGAGAACACCTCCACCCCGCCGACAGCGCCTTCGATGCGGACCCGGCGCGAGAGTGTCACCTGCGCCTCCCCGGCAAGCCCGGAGAGGCGGGCCACCAAGGCGGGGTCGAGCGGAGGACGGTAGCGGCCGCCGCCACGGTCCGCCGAGGTCACGTAGACGTCGGCCTGCAGCCAATTGCTAAGCCAGTTCTGCACCGTGAGCCGGAAGCCCCCCACCATGATGCCGACACCGATCCCGGCAGAGACCGCAACCACGAGTGCCGCGGTAGCCACCCCGGTGCGGGAAAGGGACACCACGACGCCGCGGGCCGCCATCCTGCCCAGGGAGCCGAGCAGCAGTTCCAGCAGGGGACGCAGCAGTGCGCTGAGAAGCATGACCGCGGCGGGGACCAACAGGGTATAGCCGACGATGACGGCGAAGAGCCCGAGGAAGCCCCCGACGATGCCGCCGCGTTCGGTGAGGAACAGCCCGCAGCCGGCAGCGATCAGGAAAAAGCCGCCACAGGTCGCCAGCGGCAGGAGCCTCCGGCGGCGCGACTCCACCTGCGAGCGCGACAGCACCGCGCGCGGGGGCGCACCGGTCGCCTCAAGGGCGGCGGGCATGGTGGCGGCCAGGGTGGCGGCGACGCCGAGCAGAGCCCCCTTCCACAGCGCGCCTGGAAGCAGTGGCACCCGACGCACCTCCATCACGAAGTAGAGGTCATTGATGGTCCTGGTTACCAGCCGGGTCAGTTCCGAGCCGAGGAGCGCGCCCGCCGCCAAACCGGCCACAGTGCCTGCAATCCCGATCAGGAGCGCTTCCGCGCAGATCATGACGAAGACTTCCCGGCGGCTCACCCCGAGCGCCCGAAGCATCCCGATCAGGCGTCTCCTGCGCACCACCGAGAAGGTCATGGTGTTGTAGATAAGGAACATGCCGACCACGAGGGCAAGCAGGCTCAACGCCTTCAGGTTGAGCCGGAAGGCGCGGGTCATCTGGTCCAGCGCGCCGGCCTTGGCCCCGGCAGGGACGATGTCGGCGCCGGGAGGTAGGATGGCGCGCACCTCCTTGAGCACACTCGCACCCTCCTCCCCTTCCGGCAGGACCAGGTCGATACGGGAGAGACGGCCCACCAGGCCCAGCAACTCCTGCGCGGTGGCGATGTCGCACACCAGCACCGAGGCGAGCGCCACCCGGCTTACCTGGTCCGGGGGCTCGAGTAACCCGGCCAGTACCAGCTGGCGCCGGATGCCGGCGCTGTCGGCGGCAACAGCTGCGCCCCGCTTCAGGCCCAGTTCTGTAGCGCTCTCCGGGAGCATCAGCACGGTGCCTGGGCGCGTCATCAGTTCGGTCAACACGCCGCGGTCGGCGAAACGCGAGGAAAAGCTTCTCAGGGGGGGCTCGGCAAAGGGATCGATACCGATCAGTTGGAAGGTACGGCCGGCGAGCTGCAGGTGGCCGGAGACAACGGGAGCGGAGCCGCGCACGCGCAACCCGACGCGGATCTTCCGGTAGAGGTTTTCGTCAAGGGAGGTGGGGCCGCCGACCACCTGGTGCGTGGCGCGCCCGGCGACGGTTTCCGCTGCCAGGCGAAAAGCGCGCTGGGCAGCCTCGTTGGCGTGGTCCACCGCGGTGACCACGGCTACCCCAAGCGCCACGCCCAGGACGGCCAGCACGGTGAGCCAGGGGTGGCGCAGCACGTTGCGCATCCCGGCGCGCCACAGAATCATCCCTTAACTCCCGGGACGTCCGCATCCACGAGGACGCCGTCCTTGATGCTCAGCACCCGGTCGGCAAGGGATGCCACCTCGCCGCTATGGGTCACCAGCACCAGCGTGGTGCCGGCCGGGCGGAGCAGGCGCTGGAACAGGTCGAGCACCTGGCGTCCGGTCTGCGCATCCAGGTTGCCGGTCGGCTCGTCGGCAAGCACGAGCTTGGGGGCGTGCACCAGGGCGCGGGCGACGGCCACCCGCTGCTGCTCTCCGCCGGAGAGCCGGTCAGGGAAAGCGCGTCCGCGGTCAGCGAGCCCCACCGCGTCCAGGAGTTCGGACGCGTGCCGGCGCCCAGCCGGGGTCAGCGTTCCGGAGAGCTCCAGGGGGAGCAGGACATTCTCCTCGACGGTAAGCGTAGGTATCAGGTTGTAGAACTGGAAGACGAAGCCGATGTGGTTGCGGCGAAACAGGGTGCGCTCGCGCTCGGACAGGCGGGTCAAGTCGGCGCCGTCCACCCTTACCTCGCCGTGGTCGGGAAGGTCGATGCCAGACACCAGGTTCAACAGGGTCGATTTCCCGGAGCCGCTGCGCCCGAACAGGAACACCCAGGAGCCGGGATCTATGGAGAGGGAAGCGTCCCGGAACACGATCCGCTCCCGGTCCCCCTCGTGAAAACTCTTGCCGATCCCCTTCAATTCGACAATCGGTTCTGCCATCGCATGTCCTTTGCCTGGAGGGGAGCTTAGATCACTCCCCCTGCTTTCCCTGTTTTGTCTGCAGGGCCTCCTGCTGGGCTCGCTCCATTTTCTTGTTGCTCAGGTAGGCGGCCTTGTCGATCTCTTTCAATTGGCGAGGGTACTTCGCGGTCAGGTCGTACCAGCGGTTCAGGCGCTGTTCGAAACGCTGTCCCTCCGGAGTCTTCAGGGTATCCAGGTAGGTCTGCAGGGCCAGGTAATAGCGCATGGTGTTGCGTTCCACCGCGCCCCGGACGCCGTCGATGTAGGTCTGCTTCCCGTCCTCCCCTACCATGGTAAAGCCCACCTTGTCCCGTCCCAGCGTAGCGAAGTAGGTCTTGATGGCCATACGCGCCATGGTGCCGTGGCTATAGGTATAGCTGAAATGGAGGAAGGTCGCCTGGCCCTCCAGGGGAACCGCCTGCACCCCAATGCGGTGATCACGGGTGCCAAAAGGTCCTTCCTCTCCCACCAGGGAGAGGTCGAAGTAATCAGCGCGGCTAGCGCCGACCCGGAAGGACAGCTTCAGCGGGTAGGCGTCGGAGGGAGGCTGGAAGTACTTGCGGCCACTGTAAAGAGTCAACTGGGTCTGCTGCTTGGTGGTCTTGTAGACGCAGGCCTTGATGTTGATGTGCAAGGGGGTGATTTCGCACCACGCCGCCGGGGATTGCAGCGTATCGCGCACGGTCTCGAAGGGGTAGTGGAAGACGCCGTACATGTCGACCCGCACCGAGTCCTGTCCCTCGGTGGACTCGAGGTAGATAGGGGCGCCGAACTGATTCTTGTCCAGCTTTCCCTTGATAGCCGCGTACTTGGCAAGAAGGGCTCTCTCTCCCGAAGGCTCGGCTTCGGCAGCCAGCGCGAGACGGCAGCATAAAACGGCGATCAAAAGAGCCAGAGCGCTCAGGGTCACCCTGGTAATCGTCTTGCTAGCTACCATACGACACGACCTCCTCCGCCTCCCGCCTGTGCAGCCGACTGGAAGCGCGGGCAATCAGGGGATTTCTGCTTCGTTCGCCGCATCGGCGTCGGCTACGGCATCATCCCAAAGCGAGAACAGGACGGCGAAGATGACCGGTCCAACGATCAGTCCGAGCAGCCCCATGCTGACCACACCGCAGATGGCGCCGAGGACAACGGCGAGAGTCGAAATGTCGCTGGAGGCGCCGATTGCAAGGGGGCGAATGGCGTTATCGGCGATGCCGACGAAGATGATGCACCAGGCGGCGAGCAACCCTGCGGCGAGGTACGAGCCGTTCAGGGCGAGGACGACCACGAGCGGCACCCATACCACACCGGTGCCCACCACGGGGACCAACGCGGCGATGGCGGTGAGCGCCCCGCAGAAGATCGGCGCCGGCACCCCAGCCACCCAGTAGCCAAGCCCGGCGAGTACTCCCTGGGTGGCGCAGGTAAGCACCGTCCCCACCGTCACCGCGGTGGTGATGGAGCGGACCTGGGAGGCGTAGTACTGGGCCTTGCGCGGATCGGGAGCGAGCCTGCCGATGAACGCGGAAACCACACGCTCGCCGTCGCGATAGATGAAGTAAAGGATGAACAGTGCAATGGCAAGGGTGCCGAGAAAGCTGAACATGTTGCGCGCCAGGTCGGCGGCAAGCCCCAAAATGACGGTTGAACTGGTCGAAGCGATCTTGCCGCCGAGGCCGGCCAAGTCGATATTGAACCGGTCCACCAACGTCATGACCTTTTGCACCACGGGATAGTGGCCGAAATTAGTGGTGCCGGTCTTAGCGACCGTCTGGACCAGTTGCACCACCTGCTGGTACCAGTCAGGTGCGTTGATCGCCGCGGTGACCACCAGTGCGGCTACAGGAAGAACGAAGCAGATCGCGACAGCAAGCACCATAATGCCGGCGGAACGATTCGGATGCTCCGGGTTGCGTCGCAGGACGCGGTTGTAATGGGGCATGGTAGCTACGCCGATGATGAGGCCCCAAGCGAGCGGCTTCAGGACCGGGGCGGCCAGGATAACCATAAGGACTACGGCAGCAGCAGTGAACAAGGCCGCAAGTATGCTGAGATAGAGTCTTCTGTCCATCGGGCTCCCTTTGGAGGGTGGTCTGGGCGTTGCTGGATTACCGGGGTGCTTCGGGAAGTGCCATGGCTGGACCGGATCGGTCCTTGATGTAGGCGGGCGCCGGGGCGCCCGCCTGACGGGTAAGGGTGACGTAGTTAGCGGGTGGTCTCGATCTTGCGCCCCTTATCTTCGGGCGCGGCAGTCGGACGCTGGTCGCCTTCGGGCTGGACCGACTGCTCGGTCTGGAACGGCAGGCGATCACGCCGTTCATTGCCCAGAACGGGCGGTTCCTCGACCACCTTCCAATTCTTACCGACCGGGACGGAGAGTTCTTTCACCGTTGCCGGCTGTACCTGGGGCTGCTGTTTCGCCTCGAAGATGGTGCAGGCACTGAGTGACAGCAGAGCGATTACGAGTAGCGTTGAACGTGCGTGTCTCATGGCGTCGACTCCTGAAGGGTTGGTTGCCGGTGAGCTGAATCTGCTTCTGCTGCTGACCGTTCTTTCCATACACCTCGCCGGTCCTGAGAGTAAGGATAGCAAGAGACGGATATAATTAAAAGTTTTGTTTTGAACGGCTCAGCAACTGCAGCTGCAGCAACAACAATTCCTTCTGATCGAACTGCCGTCAAAAACACAACCAAGGGCTAATTATGGCAAAGAACCGGGCGCGGTCAACCTACGGAGTCACATGGCCCTGAACTCGGTCAAAGGATAGACCGCCATTCCAGACAGTTCCGGCTTCAATGTCGACGCATCTAACGGCGCATTCAGCTGCGGTTCGTCAAAGACGATGCGGACCTCGCCCCCGGCTGCACTACGGATCTCGATGGTCTCGGGAAAGGGGACACCATCGACGCTTTGATAGTCCTGGTAGCGCACCTGGTCGCCGGAAGGGGCAACCTTGCGCTCTAGCATCCCCACTTCGTCAAAGTAATAGGTAGTCCCGGCAACATCCACCTTCTGCTTAAGCGGTCCGGGCAGCGGCAGTGGCGGAGGCGCCATCACCCAGCGGAACAGCTGCAGGCTCTTCAGCGAGCTCTGTTCTGGCAACTCCGAAAGCAGACCGGTGAAAGCGACCTGCTTGGAAGGGATGACACAGGTGAAACGGTCGCTCTCTCCGAAGGCCTCCAGCATGGTCTGCCCGAACGGGGACAGGATGAGCAGGTGGTACAGGTCGGGCGCTTGGTAGACCAGGTAGCCCCGGCCGGCGCTGCTGTGCTCTCCTGAAGAGGCCGAAAGGCTCACCGAGGACTGCAGTGTGGAAATGGCGCGGCCGGGCACCAGCCCGGTCAGCGGCTTCTTCGCGGTGGCGCAACCGGTAAGGGTCGCAGTAAAGATCAGCAACAGCAATAGCAAGAAACGGAAACGGTTATGAGCAGTCACGGGAACCTCGGGTCGGTACATGGAGTTCAGGATTCGGGGGCCGGCTCGGCCTGCGCCATGTCGTGGGCGACGTAGCGGCCGCAGACAAAGCAGAAGACGCCGGCCAGGGCCATCACCAGCGGGGTGGATAACAGTGCGTTACGCAGCCCCCACTGGTCCGAGAACCATCCCAGGATGGATGGGGAAATGGCATCGCCCAAGGCATGGATGAAGAAGATGTTGACCGCGAAGGCCATGGCACGCATGCCGGGATTAGTCACGTTGATGATAACAGTGTTGAGCGGGCCGGTGTTGAGGAACAGGAAGAACTCGGCCATGAAGATGGCCGCCATGCAGGAAGGGACGTCACCGGCGAGAATGGCCCATGCGGCGCAGGGGGCGCCGATGAAAAAGCCCCACCCCGAGACCAGCAGGTAGCCCTTGCTGCTCTTCTTCTGCCAGCGGTCGCCGAGAACGCCCCCGACCAAGGTGCCCAGGATGCCGGCCACCACGGTCACGGCGCCGAACATCAGGTTGGCCTTCTCCACGTTCAATGCGTGGGTGCGGAACAGGAAGGTGGGGATCCACTGGGCCAACCCGCCGATGGCGAAAGTCATGGCGGCCATGGCCAGCGTGTTGGTGACGAAGGAGCGGTTGTGGAACAGTTGCAGGTAGCCGGTGAGACCTCCACTCCCCTCCCCCTCTGGTCCGGCCGCTGTGCCGGCCTGGCGCTCGGGGGTGCGTAGGAACCAGAGCGGCACAGCGATCAAAAGCCCGGGCAGGCCGACCATCAGAAAGGCCGAGTGCCAACCGAAACGCTGGCCGAGGACGCCCCCCAACAGGTAGCCCAGGGCGCTCCCTACCGGGATGGCGACGTAGAACCAGGAAAGGACGCTGCCACGCTTTTCCTTCTCGAAGAAGTCTGCGATCAGCCCCGGCGAGACGGTGCCGAAGCTCGCCTCCCCTACCCCGACCGTGGCGCGGGCGGCGAGCAACGACCGGTAGCCGGGGGCAAAGCCGGCCAGGATGGTGGCGAAGCTCCAGATCACCACGCCGGTCGAGGCGAGCTTGACCCGGTTCCAGTGATCGCCCAGCCAGCCGAACACGGGGGCGATCACCATGTAGCTCACCATGAAGGCGCTACCGAGCAGGCCCAATTCGGTATCGGTTATGGAGAGGTCCGCCTTGATCAGCGGGAAGACGGCGAACAGCACCTGTCGGTCGATGTAGTTCAAGAGGTTCACCGCCAGGAGCAGCCCGAGGGCGTAGCGGCGATAAGCCAGGGAAATGGGTTCCTTCATCCGACACACTCCTTCATCACAACATCATTGAATTTCAGCTACTGCGGCCTGCGCCCGCGCGACGATCTCGGCTGCTTCCTCGAACCGGAAGTGCAGCGGTTTCCCGAAGCTGACCGTCACCGTACCCCGGTTGGGGATGGCGGTCGTTTTCGGGGGGAGGATCTTGTCCGTCCCCACGATTTTCACTGGCACGATGGGGATCTCCAACTCCTTGGCGATGATGCCCAGGCCAAGCTGGAAGTCCTGCATGGCGCCGTCGTGCGAGTGCCCCCCCTCGGGGAAGATCAGCGTGTTCAGCCCGCAGTCTGTGAGTTTCCCCATGTACTTTACGGCGGTGGAGAAGCCGCTGGTCTGCGGCAGCGGGAACAGGTTCAGGAACAGGGTCCCGTACTGGTACGCTGCCAGGCGCCACCAGAGTTCCAGGCCGTGGTAGTCGCCGAAGAAGAACTCTTCCCAGGCGGCGGTCGCGGTGCGGTAGCGGACCTCCCTGGGGAGCGCGAACATCAGCGAGGGCTGGTCGAAGTACCCCAGGTGGTTGGCGATGAAGATCACTGGCCCGTTCAAGTGCTCGACGTTCTCGCGTCCGCGCACCTCCAGTTTCACGAAGAGCCGGAACAGGGGGTAGTTCAGGATCGCGTCACCGAGCATGCGCAGCGCGCGCACCGGCGCCGTGTTGGTCCAGAAGCGGTAGTGGCCGCGCCGACGCCCCTTCTCGCGTCGGGCGATGATGCGGCGCACCTCGGAGACCCTGGTTTGCGGCCCGATCTGGGAGTCCTCGATATCGAGGCGGAATTCCTGCTCCAGGTAGTTGACCAGTTCCAGTCGCCCGATGGAGGTGAGCCCAAGGTCGGCGACCAGGAGCGAGTCCTCATTGATCGTGCCCGGGTCGGCGCCAGTCACCTTGGCCAGGAGGTTCACCAGGTGGTCCTGGGTGGCCCCGGCGCCCCCCGCGGCGGCGCCCTGCTTCACTTGCTCCTTGACCTGGAACTTCTTGATCTTGAGCGTGGTGGTCTTGGGGAACTCAGGCTCGCGCCAGATGGTGTAGCCGGTGATCTGGTGCATGGTGTCCAATTGGGCGTTAGCGCGGGCGAGGATCTCGTCCGGCTTCACGCCGCTTTCGTCAAGCAAGAGGACCGCGTGCACCTCTTCCCCCGCGCCACGGTCGAGACCGATGACGCAGGACTCCTTGACGCCGGGGACCTTGTTGAGCACTGCCTCCAGCTCGTCGGGGTAGACGTTTACCCCACCGCCGGTGACGATCAACTCCTTCTCGCGTCCCTTAATGGTGAGCCAGCCGTCCGGCCCGATTTCGCCCAGGTCGCCGGTCTTGAACCAGCCGTCAGTGGTGAAGGCGCCCCGGGTGGCCTCCTCGTTCTGGTAGTAGCCCGGAAAGACGTTGTCCCCCCTGACCACCACCTCCTTGCCGTCCAGCCGAAGCTCGACACCGGGAAGCGGCGGCCCCACCGAGCCCGCGACCTGCTTGTCAATGGTGTTGACGCAGAGCACCGGCGCGCACTCGGAAAGCCCGTATCCCTCGAGAACGGTGAATCCCATGCTGTCCCAGAAGCGGAACACATCGGGGTCAAGCGGGGCACCGCCAGAAACGAAAACGGTGAAGTGGGCGCCGAACTTTTTCTGCACCGGGAAGAAGAGCTTCTTCCTTGCCGGCTTGGAGAGCCCCGCCCCGAAATTGGCCAACGCGGCGAAGACGCCGGAGAGGTGCTTCTCGGTCAGTTCGCGCTCAATGGTGGTCTTCAAAAGCTGCATCAGGCGCGGCACGGACATGACGACGTAGACGTCTTCCTCGCCCAAGGCCTCCATGATAGCGGAAGGCTTCAGCGTGCGCGGATAAATGACGGCGCCTCCGCGGTACAGCGGGGTGAAGAAGCCCCCCATCTGCTCAAACATGTGCGACAGCGGCAGCAGCGAGAGGAAGGAGAACTCGGGGGTGATGATGGGAACCTGCTGGTTGATCTGCAGGATGTTGGCCACCAGGTTCTTGTGGGTCAGGATCACCCCTTTCGGGTTGCCGGTGGTCCCCGAGGTGTAGATGAGCTGGGCGATGTCGTCGGGCGCGGGATGTACCACGTCCGGGTAAGGCACCACGTCTTCCAGAAGGTACTTCAGATCCTCCAGAAGCAGGGAGTTGTCGACCTGGAGCCGCTCCGGCTTGAAGCGGCTTTGCAGCACCACCTTGGCCTGGGTCAGCTTCAGGATCGACTCGGCGCGGCCGCGGTCGGACATGAAGTCGACGGGCACCGCAATGGCGCCGCGCATGATGATGCCCCAGTAGGCCACACCCCACCAGGACGAGTTCGGTCCCCATAGGAGGACGCGGTCCCCCGGCTCCACGCCGTGCTGTGCCAGCAGCGCGGCCATTTTGAGGGAAAGAACCGAAAGTTCCCGATATGAGACAGCGAAGCGACGTACGCCGGTACGGTTCACCAAGGCGGTTTTGTCACCCCACTGCGCAAAACTATGGAATAGATCAACCAGTGTCCGCATATCTGACTCCCGTAGGCGGCGCATGTCAGTTGCAGCTTCACGATATACATCACTACTTTGAACCCGAAAGACCCGGCGGCACCACCTACTGACACTACTTCATCCGTGTCTTTTTCCCAAGGAAGCATTGTCACACGCGCGCATCGCTTTGGCAACCATGCAAAAGCAGTGAGTAATCAATGGTCGAGCTTTGAGCAACTGCCGGGGGGGAGGCGAGTTTAACCGAAGGGGAAGGTAAAAACCAATATAAAAGGAGTAAATCCCCCGCCCCCCTTCGCAAAGGGGGAAACGCCCGGTTCACGTGCAGCGCTGCCAGTCTCCCCTCGGCAAAGGCCCATCGGGAAATTCTGAAAGATCTTGTTAGCTGCCCCGAAGCTCGGTTCCTTAACTCGCATCCCCCTTTGTGAAGGTCCAATCAGGAGATTCGCAAAAAACTTGTCTGCAGCAGTCCACGAAGCCCGGAACCTGAATTCGCGTCCTCCCCTTTGCGAAGAGGAGACAGAGGAGATGTGCCTTGGTAGCCATGACGTCTCCTTTCATGGCAAGGTAGAAACCTTCGTTCGTCTAGCCTACCCAAAACGAAAAAAGCCGCTCCGTGAGGGAGCGGCTTTTTCACAACGTCAGGGGGACGATCAGGCCACCTTGGCCTTGGCGCTTTCTTTGGGCGCCTTAGGCGCTTTAGGAGCCTTGGCAACTTTGGCTGGCTTGGCAGCCTTCGCGGCCGTGGCAGGCTTGGCTGCCTTGACGGGAACGGCTTTCTTGGCCTCGATGTTGGCCATACGCACGCCGCGCGCCTTGGCGAGATTGTCGGCTAAGCCACGGTCCAGCGCCATTTTCCTGCGCGCCTCGGAGTAGTTCCTAGCCGCCAGCGGTTGCTTGCCGGGAATGCCGAACTGCTTCTTATATTCGCCCGGTTTCATACCGTGCGCGGTGTTCAGGTGACGCGCCAGCGTCTTGAAGCCCCCTTTGCCGCACAGCATGCAGACAACCTCACCTTTCTTGAACGCTTCTTTAACGCTCATAGAAGGCTTCGATTCCTCTACACCCTCGACAGGTTCACCAGCTTCAAGGTTTTTGAGGGCGCTGTGCACTTTGCTGATTTCGAATATAAGCTGATCAGAAGTCATCGGAGTGCTAGACGCGTGTGACGCTACGATCTGAGCCGCGATCTCTACCAAAGTTGCCATTGATTATCCCTCCATAGATCATTATCTGCTTGGAAATATAGTGGCAGGTTTCGCTGCATTGTCAAATCCACAAAATAAACTTTATTTGTGTCAGCCAGTAAAGCCACAGATGCGCATCAATGACAGGCAATATGATCGCCGGATGTCAGTAAGGTAACAAAAGGAATCGACAGAATGTTCGATCGCATTTCGCTATGAAAGATAATGTGTCTGTCACCTCTCCTCCAGATATAGAACAAGCCCCACAAATAGCATCAAGACTCCTCCCAGACCTTTAACCGTAGCGGCGCAGACCGACAACACGAGCGGAACGCTAAGGTAAAGATTTGCCAAAAATAACTTTTACATTAGTCAAAGAGTCGAGTTTTGCGGTTGACAAAACCCGACCATCCCAGTATTACTAAGACACTGGTTAAAGCAGCACCCCTTAAAACCGAATAGCATTACTTATCTAGAGCGATCGAGGGACTGGCCCTGTGACATCGCGGCAACCTCCCCACGGGGGGAAGGTGCCAAATCCTGCGGAGCGGAAACGTTCCGAAAGATAAGGAAGTGCGGACCGAGCCATAGTGACAAGTCCCCTTCCGACCCCGGAAGGGGACTTTTTCATTTGGAGGCTACGATGAACATCGCAACAACCGTAGCACAGATAGGCCTGGAGCGCGAGAGCCGGACCGGCGCGGTCACCGTCCCCATCTACCAGACCGCCACCTTCCGCCACCCCGGCCTCGGACAGAGCACCGGATACGATTACAGCCGCTCCGGCAACCCCACGCGGCAGGCCCTCGAGGAAGGGCTGGCCAAGCTCGAGGGGGCCAGCCGCGGCTTCGCCTACGCCTCCGGCATGGCCGCCATCACCAGCCTCATGTTCCTTTTCCAGCAGGGTGACCACCTTGTCGTTACCGAGGACCTCTACGGCGGTAGCTACCGCCTGTTCGAGAAACTGTTCCAGCAGTTCGGCCTGAGCTTCAGCTATGTCGACACCAGCGACGTCGAGCTGGTACGACAGGCGATCCGTCCCAACACCCGCGCCCTGTTCGTGGAATCGCTCACCAACCCGCTCCTGAAGGTTGCCGACGTCCGTGCCCTCTCGGAATTGTGTAAGGCCAACGATATGCTTTGCATCGTCGACAACACCTTCCTGACACCGTACCTGTTGCGCTGCCTCGACCTCGGAGCCGACATCACCGTGTATTCGGGGAGCAAGTACCTGGCTGGCCACAACGACGTGGTCTGCGGGTTGGTGGCGGTGAAGGACGCGACCCTGGCGGAAAAGGTCTACTTCCACCAAAACGGCGCCGGCGCTGTGCTTGGCCCGCAGGATTCCTGGCTCACCATCCGCGGCATCAAAACCCTCGGCTTGCGCATGGACCGGCAACAGAAAAACGCCCTGGCCCTGGCGCAGTGGCTGGAGCGGCATCCCCAGGTCGGCCGGGTCTATTATCCCGGACTCACCGGTCACCCCGGGCACGAGCTGATGCAGAACCAGTGTGGCGGCTATGGCGCCATGATCGCCTTCGAGGTGACCGATCCGGCGCTGGTGAACCAGCTCCTGATGAAGACGCAGCTCATCTCCTTCGCCGAGAGCCTGGGCGGGGTCGAGAGCTTGATTACCTTCCCCCAGGTGCAGACCCACGCCGACATCGAGCCGGAGAAGCTGCAGCGGCTCGGCATCAACCACCTGTTGCTGCGCCTCTCGGTGGGGATCGAAGACAAGGACGACCTGATCGCCGACCTGGCGCAGGCATTTGAAGGAGAAGACGCATGAAATTCGCCACCGAACTGATCCACGGGCTCGATCCGATCGACGCCGAGCACGGCTCCGTCAGCCACCCCATCTACCTCTCGTCGACCTTCGCGCAGCGCTCCATCGACAGTTTCGGGCGCTACGACTACGCCCGCTCCGGCAACCCAACTCGCGAGGCGCTGGAAGAGGCGATAGCAGGGCTGGAAAAGGGAGCCGTAGGCCTGGCCTTTGCTTCGGGGATTGCGGCCACCGCATCTACCCTGCTGCTGTTCCAGCCGGGCGACCATCTGGTCGTGTGCGAGGACGTCTATGGCGGCACATTCAGACTACTCACCACCCTGTTCAAGGGGTGGGGGCTGGAGGCGACCTTTGTTGACGCGACCGACAATGCCGCCATCGCCGCGGCCATCCGCCCTGAAACCAGGGCGCTCTACCTGGAGACCCCATCCAACCCGCTGATCAAGATCACCGATCTTCCCGCGGCGGTCGCGCTGGCCAAGGAGCACGGCATCCTCACAATCGTGGACAACACCTTCATGACGCCGTACCTGCAGCGACCACTGGAGCTTGGCTGCGACATCGTGGTCCACAGCGGCACCAAGTTCCTGAACGGCCACTCCGATGTGATCTGCGGTTTCGCAATCGCCAGGGACCCGGAGTTGGGGCAGCGGCTACGTTTCATCCAGAATGCGTTCGGTGCCGTGCTCGGGCCGCAGGATTGCTGGCTGGTGCTGCGCGGGCTAAAAACCCTCAAGGTCCGCATGGAGGAACACCAGGCAAGTGCCCGAAAAATAGTGGCTTGGCTTGGGGAGCAAAAAGAGGTGCAACGGGTCTATTATCCCGGCCTGCCCGACCACCCCGGTTACGAGATCCACACCCGGCAGGCCAGCGGCCCGGGTGGCGTGCTCTCCTTCGAGCTCACCAGCTACGACACTACCAAACGCCTGCTGGAAGGGGTAAAGCTGGCAGCCTTCGCGGTGAGCCTCGGAGGCGTGGAGAGCATCCTCTCCTACCCGGCCAAGATGTCGCACGCGGCGATGCCCCCGGCCGAGCGCGAGGCGCGCGGCATCAAGGACACCCTGGTGCGCCTGTCGGTAGGGCTCGAGGACCCGGACGACCTTATCGCCGACATGGCGAGGTTTCTCAACGCCTAAGATGCAAAAAGCCCGGGTAGGTCATCTCCCGGGCTTTTCTCATTTCAGTTTTCACGCACACCGTCCCTGCCTTACCTCACCTCTTCCACTTAAAGCTCACCGTCTTCACCCCGGGGATTGCCTGCTGGAAGACCGCAAGCCCTTCGTCGGTGATGCTGTTACCGCTGCTGGTCAGGCCCTGCAACCCCTGCATCCCCTGCAGGTAGACCAGGCCGCGGTCAGAAATCCGGGTCTGGTACAGGTAAATCCGCTTCAGGTTGGCCAGGGTCGAGATGCTAAGCAGCGCCGAGTCGGTCAGTTCCGGCCCGCACAGATAAAGCTCCTCCAACCCAGAGAGGTGAACGATGCTGTCCAGGTCGGCGTCGCAGACGTCGTACAGAAAGAGCGCCTGCAAGTCCTCGGGACTAAGCACCTGCAAAGACTTCAGCTTCAGGCTCGCCCCCTCTTTCACGTCCAGGCGCAGGGCCTGGTCCAGGTAGACCTGCACCGGGCCGATGGCAGGGCCAGCCTTCTTCCAGGCGTTGAAGCTTGTCGAGCTAAGGTCGCGAAGATACAGGGTACCGCAGGTCAGGTCGTTGGCGAAAGCTACCACGCGGCTGCGCTTGGTGGCACCGTGCGTCCGCACCCGGCCTTTCTCCCCCTGCAAGGCCGCCAGGCGCCGCTGGGCCCGGGCGATGTTTATCTCGGCTGCAGCTACCAGGTCGGCGAAAAGATCGCTACCGGCCGCTGCGCTTTCATCGACGCGCAGCTTGAAACGATGCACATAGCTGCCGCGCAACTGCTCGACCTGCTCGTTGATCTCCCGGATTGCCTCGATCTCCACAGCTATCTGCTTTTTGAGCCGCGCCAGTTCGGCCCTCAGATCGCTCTGCTCCGCCTGTTCCGGGAAATGCCGCCGCCAGTTCCTGAGGATCTCGCGCAGGGTGCGGTGGTCCTCCTCGGCATAGGCCTTGTTCGCCTTCAGCATCAGCTCGTGCCGCAGCGAGCCGGCGCCCTCCCCGGCGAGGTCAGGATGGATGGCCTTGGCTACCTCTCGATAGAGGGTCTTGATGTCGCCCTCGTCGGCTTTCCAGACCCGCCCCCGTGCCTGTCCCTCGCCCCGAAACGACCTGCCGCGCTGATAGGTCTGGCCATCGCTGGCATCGTCTTCGTCACGCCGGCAGGTCGCTTCCTCGACGTCATCCGCCTCGGGGGGGACATAACTACCGGAAAGGCGTTCAATTTGCTCCTCCAACCTCTCCAATTCGGCCATGCACCGCCCCAGCGTCTGCTGGTAACTTCTCTCGAAGCCGGCAATCTCCTCGCGCAACTGGTGTAGCACTGCGGCGGCCTCGGCATGCCGGGCGCGCAGGTAGGCCAGCTCGGCGCGTTTCTGGTCGAGTTCAATTTCCTCGGTGGACCTTTGTTGATAGTGTGCAGTCATAGGCGTCGCAATGTTGCAAGCTATATTGACAAGCTGTCATTTTTGAGCAGACATTAACACGACCTGAACCAGAGTTACAAAAGATTTTATCACACTGAGGGAAATGTAGATTCAGGGAGAATGAAAGACTGTGACAAAGGCAGGCGCTGACTCAAACAAGAAAACCGACCCTCACCCTGCCCCTCTCCCAGGGGGAGAGGGAACTGTGCAGGTCAGAGAGGTGACGGTAAAGCGGACAGGAGGGTCTGTGAGGTCAGGGACGATCCCCGCGCACCATGCGGGTCAGGAGCCGGTCCAGTGCGGAGGCGAAACGCTGGCGATCGGTCTGGTTGAACTGCGCGGGACCACCAAGCAGCAGCCCATCATTGCGCAGGTCCTGCATCAGGTTACGCATGGTGAGGCGCTCGCCGACGTTATCCTCGGTATAGAGTTCGCCGCGCGGGTCGAGCGCCACGCCCCCCTTTTCGACCACACGCGCGGCCAGCGGGATGTCGGCGGTAATAACCAGGTCGCTGGCGTCGGCGTGCTCAGCGATGTAGTCGTCGGCGACGTCGAAGCCGGCAGCGACACGCACCGAGGTGATCAAAGCGGTATGCGCCCGGGAAAGGTCGCTATTGGCGACCAGGCAGACCGGCACCTTCAGGCGCTGGGAAGCGCGAAACAGTATCTCCTTGATCACCCTCGGGCAGGCATCGGCATCGATCCAGATCTTCATAGGCTCACGTCCTTGGTTCTTGCAGCAGTAGCAGTTGTCGATTCTCAGTCATAGCAGTGTGATCTGCTGTGTCCGCTCTCTCTCAGGTCGAGGAACGCTACTACAGCGCGCTCCCCGTGTCAATGCGGCCGGTTTTGTATACTAAAGCAAAAAACTTTAAATCTAATTTAAAATTGGTTGACACGTGATTTTTTGGGTGCTAAGGTTACGCGTCCTCGAATACCCGTGGATTAAAACCAAAAAGAAGTAATATGGGAGAAGTAAGTAAATGGTAAACGGTACTGTAAAGTGGTTTAACGACAGCAAGGGGTTTGGCTTTCTTGAGCAGGAGAACGGCGAGGATGTCTTCGTTCACTTCTCCGCTATCAACAGCGACGGCTTCAAATCCCTCACCGAGGGTGACAGCGTGACCTTCGAAATCGTCAAGGGACCGAAAGGCCTCCAGGCTGCGAACGTCAGCAGGGTTTAATCCCAAATTACATAGCGTAGAACTTTACGAAAGCCCCGGAGAAATCCGGGGCTTTCTTTATTTGCGCCCTTCTCTTCTCAGCGCGTTTGCGCGCCGCACACCGGACACCCCTGCATCGAGAGCGGCTTTTCCAGCCGGCACTCCCTGAGCAGCGCCTCGTCCCGAAAAATCTCCAGCGTCGGCCCGTCGGCCCGCACCACCCCTTGCGAAAGCACCACGGTCCGTTCGCAGACCTCCAGCACCATGTCCAGGTCATGGCTGGTGATGATCTTGCTGTGGTGGAAATCCTTCAGGAGCCCAATCAGTTGCCGGCGGGCGTACGGGTCCAGCCCGTTGGTCGGCTCGTCCATGACCAGGATGTCCGGCGACATGGAGAGGACCGTGGCGATGGCCACCCGCCTCTTCTCCCCGGCGGAGAGATGGTAGGGTGCCTTGCCCGCGAGGTGTTCCGCGTCGACCCGGCGCAGCGCATCGGCCACGCAGTTCTGCAACTCGGCGCCGGTCAAGCCAAGGTTCATGGGCCCGAAGGCGACGTCCTCGTACACAGTCGGCATGAAGAGCTGGTCGTCCGGGTCATGAAAGACCATGCCCACGGTACGCCGCGCATCGTTGAGGTTGGTACGGTCCACCGGGACGTGGCCGATGCGCACCTCGCCGGAGTGAGGCAGCAGGTGGCCGTTCATGTGCGCCAGCAGCGTGGACTTCCCGGCACCATTGGCGCCGATCACGGCCACCGACTCGCCGTGGCAGATGCTGAAGGTCACCTCGTGCAGGGCCTCGGTGCCGTCGGGATAGACGTGGCGCAGGTGGTCGATTTCGAGAATGTGGTGGCTCATGGCAGATACCCCGTTACCAGCGTCCCGAGCAGTTCGGCGCCGTTGTACAACCTCATGGTGATGCAGAGTGTGCTCCAGAAAAGCACGAACAGGATTTCACGCGCGCCGAAACGCCCCCCTTGCGCCGCGGGAAAGGTCCCAGTGTAGCCGCGCGCCAACATCGCCATGTGCATCCGCTCGGCGCGCTGCCAGGTGCGCAACAGCAGGTGCCCCAAAAGCGAGGCGTAGCTGGCCATGCCGCGTCCCTTGCGGCCGAAGGAGCGCAGCTCGCGCGCCCTCGACGCCCGCCCCCCCTCCTCCGCCAGCACGAACAGGTAGCGGTACAGGAAAAGAAGCTGCATGGCGAAGGTCTTGGGCATGCCCAGACGAACCAGGGCACGGCAGATGGAGGCAAAGCCGGTAACAGCGGTCAGGGTGAGCGCGGCAGTGACGGTAAGCGCGGTGCGCACGACGATGGAGGCGAAGGAGAGCCAACCGCCGGTAATCTCCAGCGGGCCCAGGTGCGCGAGGACGGTACGGTCGAAAAAGGGGTTGCAGATGCCGACGGCGATGGCGAAGGGAGCAACCAGGGCAACCTTGGCTGCCAGGTAGCCGGCGGGCAGCCGACCGGCAGCGATCAGGCAGACGGGAAAGATGAAGAAGGGAATCAGGGCGGAAACCTGGTAGCGGCCGAAGGAAACCACGCATACGATGAAGACGAGGGTGGCGAGCACCTTGGCGCGAGGATCCAGCCGGTGCACGAAAGTATCTTCCCCCGCGAGCTGGTCCAGCCGCTTCAGATCAAGCAAAGCCCCGTTTACCGATGCCATCAGGCTCCCATCCTCGCCGGTCGAAGCCCGGTCACCGCTACGCCTCGGGGACTACCGCTCCACGGTTGGACCTGCGCAGCAGCAAGGCCGCACCGGAAACCAGCATGATAGTGACGACAGTGCCGACGATACCGGGAAGCGCGCTCCCCTTGCCTGCAGGATTGGCCTGGGCTGCGGCAGGCGCAGCGGCGGGCGCCTGGGGCGGCACGGCCGCAGGAGCGACCTGGTAGTCGGGGTAACGGGCGGTTGTGTGTTGCAGGTTCGCCATGAAGGCGCCCAGACCGGTGCGGTGCTCGGAGAGAGCTGTCGCCCCGGCCACCTTGGCGACGGACCACTCCAGCCCGTCCGGTTTCACCGAGGCGAAGCGGGACAGGCCGCCGGCGACGAGCAGGGCACAGGCCAGCAGCGAAACGAGTACCACCCGACCGGAAACACCCCCCGGGGTATTGCCCCTGGTGAGCAGTTCGGGGCGGGCCTTGCGCAGAAAGGAGACCACGGCGAGCGTCACCGCCCCCTCGACCAGACCGATAGCCAGGTGAATGGGCTGCATCAGGAGCAGGAATTTGTCCAGAGGAAGCGCGGAGATGCCGGACGCCGCCGTCTCCAGCACAACGCAGAGCGCACCCAGCTGCATGGCGAGCAGCGCCGAGAACATGGTCACCGCCACCTCGCGCCGGCGCCCCGGTGCGGAACCGATCAGCCTGCGGTAGCACAGCGGGTAGACCAGCAGCGCCGGGATCATGCCCAGGTTGAAGATGTTGCAGCCAAGGGCAAGGAGACCGCCGTCGGCAAAGAAAAAGGCCTGGATCATGAGGACGGAAGCGACGGTGAGGAAGGCGGCGCTGGGTCCCAGCAGGATGGCAAGGAGCAGCCCCCCCGTCAAGTGGCCGCTCGACCCGGTGCCCGGGATGGAGAAGTTGATCATCTGCGCGGCAAAGAGAAAGCCCCCCAGCACGCCCATGAGCGGCGCCAGGCGATCGTCACGCTCCCGGCACAACCGCGCCGAGCCGACGGCGACGCCACCCGCGGATACGGCCCACATGGCCGCGCCTACCGTGGGCGAGAGCAGAGCGTCCGCCATGTGCATGATCTTCCTCCCCGTGCCCCACAGGTGTGGTAGCACGAATTTCAATTCAGTAACACGGCTCTTATACAAGAAGCCCCGGGTGCTGTCAACGCATATGGCCCCAGTTGCCACCCCAGACGCGTATACAGTATCTCGGTGAACAAGATCTGTCTCAGGCCGATATACGGCTCCATTCCGCTTCATCATACAGGTGCTACGACCTAAAAAGTACAAGTCATGGGGTGTTCGCAACTGACACAGTACCAGCCGAAATTTGATGAATGATTTTAGGTGAAATCCGACAATGTACTTCTCTTTTTCCTAAAATGATGCTAATCTCCGCGACTGGTGGTTGAGGGAGGTGACTGCGCCCTATCGCCGGAGCATGAGATCCTGATTTGGTTGCCGCGCAAGGAGCGCTTGCCATGACTGGTTCTAAGAAACAAACAGTCAACTTCACAGCCAACTACACGGTTTTACTCGCCTTCTTCGTAGCACTCTTTTTCCCCCTCGGTTACTTCGCCATCAGCTACCAATACGCCGTCGGCAGCCTCGAGACCGAGGCCGAAATAAATGCTGGGATCATCACCGGTCTCGGCGACCTGGCCCCCGACTCACGTAACGGTGATGCGCACCACCTGGAAGCCCTGCTCTCCCACCATGGCACCCACGGCCAAAAGGAGAAGCATCGCGTCCTCGACTCGCTGGGACACGTGCTTGCAGCGAGTGGCTACGATCCGGACACCCCGGTCATCATGCGCTCGCAGCCGATTCATTACGGCGACAAGGTGATCGGCAGCGTCGAGATCAGCCGGTCCCTTCGCCCCATCCTGAAGAAATCCGTCATGGTGGCGGTTTTGGGGCTCAGCATAGCCGTGATAGTTTTCATTCTGCTTCCCTTCCGAGCCATAAACCGAGCCAACCGCCAGTTGCAGGACTCCTACGACTTCCTTATCAAGGTCATGGAGAACAGCGCCAACGCCCTTATCGTGCTTAACCTGGACGGCACCATCGGCATGCTCAACGGGCGCTGCACCGAGACCAGCGGCTACTCTCCCGAAGAACTTATGGGCAAGAGGATTTCGGAGCTGGTCTGCCCAGAGTCACGTGACATGGTGATCGAGCAGTTGCACCGGGTGGCCACCGGGCTTGCCGGCCTGCTCCACTTCGAGGCCGATATGCTGTGCAAGGACGGCTCCACGGTCACCATCGCCTGTGGCGCCACCCCTGTTTACCAAGAAGGGCGCATCGCCGGCACCGTCCTTTCCGTGGTGAACATCACCGAGCGCAGAGCAGCTGTGGAAGCGCTCCGGTCCGCCAAGGAGTACACCGAGAACCTGATCCAGGCCGCCAGTGTCATGATCCTCGGACTCGACCTCAAGGGAAGAGTCACCCTGTTCAACAGAACCGCCGAGGAGGTCACCGGCTACCGCCAAGAAGAATTGGCGGGGCAGAACTGGTTTGAAACGGTGATGGGGGCGGAGGCCTTCTACAAGATGTGCGGCACTCCGCACAAGGGAACGGACCAGCAACGCATGGACGCCTGCGAAGGGCAGATCGTCACCAAGAACGGGGCGATGCGCACAGTCTCCTGGCGCAACAGCGCCATCATCGAAAAGGGGGTGCGCATCGGCACCCTTTGCTTCGGCATCGACATCACCGAGCACAGAAAGATCGAGGCACAGCTCAGGCATTCGCAGAAGATGGAGTCGATCGGGCAACTGGCCGGGGGTGTGGCACATGACTTCAACAACATGCTGAGCGTGATGCTGGGTTATGCGCAACTGGCCCAACTGGAAACAGTCGAAACTACCTCGCTTTGGGTCTACCTGCAGGAGATCATCAAGGCAGGCGAACGATCCCGAGACATGGTGCGCAAGCTGCTCGCCTTCTCCCGCAAGGAAATCATCTCCCCGAGGGCAGTGAACCTGAACGAACACTGTCTGGAAACGGAGAAGGCGCTGAGCCGGCTGATCGGCGAGGAGGTCCGCTTCAACTTCATTCCCGATCCCAAACTATGGACGGTCAAGATCGACCCTTCACAGGTGGACCAGATCCTGATGAACCTGGCCGTCAACTCCAGGGATGCCATGCCCGGCGGCGGAGTGCTCACCATACAAACCGGGAACGTGGAGGTGGACGAAGCCTTCTGCGATTACCGACTGGACGCCAAGCCCGGCTCGTACGCCTGCCTGAGCGTCATCGATACCGGCACCGGGATGGACCGGGAACTGGTGAAGCGGATCTTCGAACCGTTTTTCACCACCAAGGAGGTAGGCAGAGGTACCGGCCTGGGATTGGCCACGGTGTACGGCATCGTGACCCAAAACGGTGGCTTCGTCGATGTGGAGAGCGAGCCCGGGCGCGGCACCACCTTCCACATCTACCTGCCCCAGCTGACGGCAGAGGTACTGCCTGCCGCTCACAACGTGCCAGGGACGCTGCACGGCACCGGGACCGTGCTGGTGGTAGAGGACGATGACATGATGCGGACCATGGCGACCCAGATGCTTGAAAAAATCGGGTACCGGGTCATCCAGGCAGCCACCCCGCACGTTGCCCTCTCCATCTGCGGTGAGCCCAACCACGACATCGACTTGGTGCTCTCGGACGTAATCATGCCGGAGATGAACGGTTTGGACATGGCACGCGGCATAACCGACCTGCGTCCGGAAACCAAGGTGCTGTTCATGACCGGCTATTCCTCGGACATCATCACCAAGTACGGTATCAGCACCGACCACGAACTGCATTACATCCAGAAACCCTTCGACATGGAAAGGCTGCACGCCAAGATCATAGAGATGCGCGCCGCCTGACCACAGCCGCCTGTCGCGGCACGCTTCCGTTTTGCCATGCCTGCCCGCTTCTGCTAGACTGGACCGGTGACCAAAGGCAACCCCTCTTTAGGAGAGAGCTATGAAAAGGATACTGATCATCCTGCTGATGGCAGTACTGCTTCCGGTTACTGTCACTACCGCGCCGGTTCAGGCACAGTCGGAGCCGGGTTACTACCAGATGTCGGACCAGGATGGCTACCTGAACGACGACCTCCTCTATCCCGAGGAACTGGATGACCTGCTGGCCCGGATCGCGCTCTACCCGGACCCGCTGATAGCCCAGATCCTTCCCGCAGCGACCTTCGTGGACCAGATCCACGATGCTGCCAATTTCGTCAGGCTCTATGGCGACACCCCGCGCATCGACTACCAACCTTGGGACATCAGTGTACGCGCAGTGGCCCATTACCCGCAGGTTCTGTACATGATGGACCGGGAGTACCAGTGGACCGCGTCGGTGGGCCAGGCGTACATCGAACAGCCACAGGACGTGATGGACGCTATCCAGAGGTTACGCCGCTTCGCCTACGACGAGGGGAACCTGTTCTCGACGCCGCAGCAGCAGGTCTATTTTGAGGGTGACATCATCCGGATCGTACCGGCCCGTCCTGAGTACGTCTACGTCCCGGTATACGACCCAAACGTTGTCTACGTGGAACGCTACTACCCCAGTTCCCCCTTCATCACCTTCAGTGTCGGCTTTACCATAGGCCCGTGGTTGAACCGCGACTGCAACTGGCGCGAGCGCAGGGTCTACTACCATGGCTGGCGTGGTAGCGGATGGATCACTCGCTCGCGTCCCTACATCCGCGACCGTCAGAATATCTACATAAACAGGCGAGCCGCGACCATCACCATCAACCAGCGTGTGGTGCAGCGTGACACCCGCAAGTACCGGGAACAACTACGCGTGGAAACCAGGCAGCACCGGGATGAGGGGCGGATGCCGCCAGTGCGTGTAGAACCGCGCCGGCCGAGGGCTGAACAGCCGCGCCCGGGCAAGGTCGAACAGCAGCGCGCCGGCCAGGGGCAACCGGCAACCGAGCGACGCAGGGAGCCGTGGAACCGCCGTGATGCGGCGCCAGCGCCAGGCGTACCAGCCCCGGCGACGAAGCCGGCCAAGCCTGGTGCGCCCCCACCTGCTGCACAACGGCAACCTGCGCCGACCCCGCCCAAAGAACAGCCCCAGGCGCAACCCGGCAGGCAACAGCCGGCACCGGCCGCCACCAAGGAAGGACGCCCGGACAAGGGCGAGAACCGGGAAGAGAACCGACGCAGGGAACCCCGCCCGGTGAACCGCCCAGGCGTGCAGCCACCGGGCGCCGCGACGATACCGGCGCCGACAACGACCGCTCCCGCAGCACGCGGCGCCGCTCCCCACGCTCCTGCGGCAGAGCCGGCAGTCAAGGCACCAGCAGCAATTCCGGCAGCCCCGGCAGTTCCGGTGCGACCGGTCACCCCGCGGGTCGAGAAGCCGAAACCGGCACCGGCAGCAACACCGGCGCCCAAGACCGAGCCTGCCGAACCGACACGGCCGGCACGGGAGTTTGAGCCGGGAGGTCGTGGGCGCGGCGAATCGCAGGGACGCGGTGAATCCCAAGGGGGCCGAGCCTTGCAGCGCGGCGAGGAGCGCTGATACCTTTTCGCTCGAGAGGCCACATAGGGACGAATAATCATTCGCCCCCCTCTTCGGACCTAGAGATGTGACAGCAGGCAAGAAAAATGGAAAGGGGCGCATCGCAAGATGCGCCCCTTTCTTTTGGTTCTTCTGATCCGGCAGCACCGGGACCATGACGGAAACATGTCACAAAGCGTGGAACGTGCCCCGGAGTCCCCCGCTTGGTGAAGGAGGCCGGGGAGATTTGCCGTCCCTCCCTCTCCCCTACCCCGCCGGCAACAGTTTGCAGGCCGCCGCGACCAGCGCCTTGACGCCCGCCCGCAGTGTCGGTTCCGGCAGCGGCGCGTAAAGCGGCGAATGCTGCGACGGCATTGCCCCCCCCTGCCGCAGCCCCTCCTCGAACAGCACAGGATCGGCAGCCCCCAACCAGAACATGCAGATCGGGATCGCCCCACCAAGCCCCCAGGAACCGAAATCCTCGCTCACCATCCTCGCCGCTGAGCGGACCACATTGTCCGTCCCGAGCGCCGAGCGCAGTGCTTCTGCCACGTGCTCGGCGAGGGCCGGATCGTTGTAGGTAGCAGGATGACAGGCGAGGACTGAAACAACGGGAAAGCGTTCCTCCGGGACTCCGGCGGCAAGGGCCACACCTGTGCAGATGCGCCGCACCGAGTCCAGGATTTTGTCGCGAACCCGGTTGTCGTAGCTCCTGATGCTCAGTTGCAGCACTACCTCTTCGGGAATGACATTGCAGGCGGCGCCGCCGTGGATGGACCCGACGGTGACCACGGCAGGCTCGTGGGGGGTGATCTCACGGCTCACGATGGTCTGCAGAGCGAGTACCAACTGGGCCGCCATCACGACCGGGTCCTTGCCGTGCTCAGGCGCGGAACCGTGCGCCCCCACGCCGCGCACCACAATCTCCACCTCGGTGAAGCTGGCCAGGAAGTTGCCCGGTGCGTACCCCGCGGTACCGGCCTTCAGGAACAGGGTACTGTGCAGGGCCAACGCGAAATCCGGCTTGGGGCAGAGCCGGTAGGCGCCGTCGTCGATCATCGCCTGCGCGCCGTCCCCTCCCTCTTCGCCAGGCTGGCCCACCAGGACCAGCGTGCCGGACCAGCACTCCCGGGCCGTCGCCAACACTCGCGCAGCGCCCAGCAGGCAGGACACGTGCACGTCATGCCCACACGCGTGCATCACGGGAACCTCGCTACCGTCCCGGTAGATCGCCCGTGCCGTGCTGGCGTAGGGGAGTCCCGTCTTCTCTTGCACCGGCAGCGCATCCATGTCAGCCCGCATCAGCAGCGTCGGGCCGGGTCCATTCTCCAGCACCGCCATCAGACCAAAGCCAGGCCAGTCGAACCGACTGTACCTGCCGATCCCTTCCGTTACCCTAAAGCCCAGCTTTTTGAGCTCACCCGCCAGCAGCGAGGCGGTGGCGCGCTCCTGCCCGGAAAGTTCAGGACGAGCGTGAAGATGCTTGTAGATCTCCACAAGCGAGGGCAGTTCGGCTTCCACCTGCCCGCTCACTGTCTGGAGCTGCAATTGTGTCGGCATAAATTCTCTCAGCTACCGTGATGAATTACCGGTGCAGGTTACTATGTCTGGCCTTTGTTATCAACTCCGATATCAGGTTGCACCTGACACATCGAAATCACGGCTGCAGACCCGGGATTGGCACTACAGCCGCTCTGCAGCGCATTTTCCCTGCCCTCGAACAGGCAGGATGGCTATTTCATGAGCAGTGCGCAGACATGCCCTGGCTATGTCACCAGATCCTAACCGTTTGTTTTTTCGGCTATTCGGGCGAAGGATCTGCCACTGGCATGCTCCATGTAAAGCAGTACGGCGAAGGAGGAGTTGCCATGACCGAGATCATCGACGGGATTGCACACGTCACCGCAGCCGAAGCTGCCATCGAACTCTCTACCACGGAAACCCGGGTGCTCATGCTGCTCAAGCAGAAGGCTCTGCAGGGAACCCTCTCCGACCAGGGCTGGTTCATAACCAAGGCCTCTCTGGATAGCTACGAGGAGCACAGCGAGTCGGTACAGCAACAGCCGGCCTGCCGTAGCGCCTGCACCGCAGCCAGGTGCGGATGCCACTAGGAGGACACCATGGAAGTGACCATCCTCGCCTCCGATCTGAAGTACAAGTACCCGAAGGTCACCGAAACCAGGTTCGACGCCAAGTTCTCCGGACCTGGCGACAGTGCCCCCTTCAACCGGGACGACCTGTACGACATCCTGCCGCTACTTGCAGCGGTCATGAACGAACTGGAGCGGGATGATGCCTTCACCCTCCACTTCCTGGAGGACCTGATGAACCAGGACATGCCCCGCTTCCTGGTCAGTCGCGGCGAGGTCTTCGATTTCCTCACCGGTTGCGGCAAGGAGATGCTCTCCTACCGGTAGCTCGACAACACCGTCACCACCACGGGCACAACAACCAAGATTCCCCTGCCATCGTTGCGCCGTTAGCCACAGGAGGAGAACGGTAATGAACAAAGGTATAGGCGGCTCCGTCCCTTCCGAAGCCATATCCACCGCGATGAAAAACAATCTGGAACAGCTTTTGGTACGCTGACTCCACCTCCTGCACTCAGATATCCTGTCCTTACCCATTATCCATAGGTACCCTCCCCTCACCGGGAGGGGACCTTTCTCCACGACCTCATCTGCATCTCTCTTCAGATTTGCCCCACGTACTCACACGATTGCCCCTGCCACTGTAGCCCGGTTGCGGCATAGTGCCCCAACACTGCCGTCAACTCGTACAGACAGCAGGTTGCAATTTGAAAGAGATTCGCTAAAGTCTTTAACGTTGCCTAATCCAGGGGGCCGACCATGATCATCCACATAGTGCGACACGCGGAAGCCATTGAGAGAACGCCGGAGGTGCCCGAAGAGCACCGCTACCTCACCCGCCGCGGCAGAAGACGCTTCCGCAGGGTAGCCAAGAGCCTCGCCACCCTCGGAATCGAGCCCGACCTGGTGCTGACCAGCCCGCTAGTGCGCGCGGTGCAGACCGCGGACATCCTGGGGGAAAAACTCCGTTACAAGCGCGAACTCATCGTGGCGTCTCAGCTCGCACCGGGGTTCCGCCCGGAGAGACTCGACGAGTTGCTC
This sequence comes from Geomonas agri, assembly GCF_020179605.1. Taxonomy (NCBI): domain Bacteria; kingdom Pseudomonadati; phylum Thermodesulfobacteriota; class Desulfuromonadia; order Geobacterales; family Geobacteraceae; genus Geomonas; species Geomonas agri. The sequence continues at coordinate 1,197,840 of NZ_JAINZO010000001.1, read as the reverse complement.
AAGCTCTACCCCCAGGTAACCGAGGTCGTCCTGGTCGGCCATGAGCCGGACCTGGGACTGGTGACGCAGGCACTGCTTGGGGAAGAAGCATCACTTACCCTCCCTAAGGGTGGGACCGTATCGTTCAAGAGAAGCGCCAGCGGCAGCAGCGAACCACTATTCCTGCAACTGGTTACCGGAACCGGCAGGATCGTCACCTCCAGGGGCAAGGCGCTCGACCGCCTGCGGCAGGGAGGCTGACCCGGAAACGAGGCAGGGCAAACAACGCACAAGGAGTGTCCAAGATGGTCCAGTCGACAGCGGATTTCAGGCGGCTGAAAGGCGTCGGCGCGATACTGGGCAAGAGGCTGTATGACGCGGGTTTCGACAGCTTCGCCAAGATAGCGCAGGCAGGAGAGGAAGGTTTGAGCAAGGTGCGCGGGGTGAACCGGCGCCACATCGCATCGATACTGCAACAGGCCCGGGAACTGGCCGGGTTGGAGCAGGACGATCGGCCGGACCCGGTTCAGCTCATGCAGCAGCGGGTGGCCGGGATGAGGGAAAAAGTAGAAAACCTGGCCCAAGCGACCCGGGACCGGTTCGCCGGGGAGATTTCTGAAAAGTGCGGCAGAAAACTCGGGGCGGATCTGGAAAGAATCGAGAACGCATTGCTGCAGATGCACGATTTCGGCAACAAACGCTCAAGACGTATCGCAAAGATATTGGGCAAGGCGGAAAAGAAAGTCACCGGCCTCGACGATGCCACCCTGAAGAAGGTGCGCAAGGGCTTCAAGAAAGCGAGAAAGACCGTGTTGAAGGCTCTGACGTAGCGTCACCACTTATGCCCTCACTGGTTGTCAATATCCGTCCCGCCCTGATACAATCGTGGCATCCCATCACGCTTAAGGAGTAGCCGTTGAGACAGAACCGGATGGCCGCCATCGACATCGGGACCAACTCGATCCGTAGCATCATCGTCGAGACCGCGGGGAGCGGCAAGTACAAGATCCTCGACGACGAGAAGGTGCTGGTGCGCCTGGGCGAAGGACTGCACCAGACCGGTGCCATATCCGCTGCGGCCTGGGATCGCGCCATCGAGGCGCTGTCGCGTCAGAAAAAGATCATCGACGGTTACCGGGTCACCTCTATCGAGGCAGTGGCAACCAGCGCGGTACGCAAGGCAAGCAACGGCCGCGAACTGGTTGCCGCCGTGAAGGAGCAGACCGGCCTGAAGATCGAGGTGATCAGCGGTGAGGAAGAAGCGGAACTGGCCGCCCTCTCCGCCCAGCACAACTTCGAACTCGAGGGTGTGCGGCACCTGATCTTCGACATCGGAGGCGGCAGCCTGGAGCTCATCTCGGCCTTGGGAGCGCACACCGAGGAGATGCTGTCGCTGGAACTGGGCGCCGTTTTCTTGACCGAGAGCTTTCTGAAGAGCGATCCGGTGCAGCAGGCGGAACACCAGAAGCTGCGCAAGCACGTCCGCAAAACGCTGAAAACCGCCTACACGGGAGAACGCACCGGAATGCAGTGCCTGGTCGGCTCGGGGGGCACCGTCACCTCCATCGCCGCCATGGTGGCCGCCGCCCGTGGCGAAAAGTTCGACTCCCTGCACGGCTACGAACTGCTTCGTAGCGAGCTGGTGCACCTTCTGGCCATGCTGGCAAGAAAGAGCGATAAGGAGCGCCGCGCCCTTCCGGGACTGAACCCCGATCGTTCCGACATCATCGTGGCCGGCGTCACGGCGGTAGACGAGCTGATGGACTTTTTCCAGGTGAACCACCTGAAGGTAAACGAGCGCGGCATCCGTGAGGGGCTCATCCTGCGCGGCCTGCGCCGCCGCAACCTGCTGCCGGAAAAAAAGCGGCGTTCCTGGCGCGAGGGTACCCTGGAGTTCGCCCGTTCCTGCCACTCTGACGAGGGGCACGCCCTACAGGTGGCAAGGCTCTCCCGGCAGATTTTTCTGGCGCTGGCAAAACGCTACGGCTGGGGCGACAAGGAACTGAGGCTTTTGGAAGCAGCCGCCATCATGCACGACGTCGGCTACTTCATCAGTTATTCCAGCCATCACAAGCATTCCTATCACCTGATTCGCCACGCCGACCTGTTCGGTTTCACCCCGCGTGAGCGCGAGCTGATGGCCAACATCGCCCGCTACCACCGCAAGTCGATGCCCAAAAAAAAGCACGACGAGTACACCCGCCTCTCCGCAGCTGACCAGCTCCTGGTCTCACGGCTGGGCGGCATCCTCAGGCTCTGCGACGGGCTGGACCGGCGCCGCAATGCCGTGGTGCAGCAGCTCGACTGCGTGCTCGACAAAGACCTGCTGCGGCTGACCCTGGGCGGAGACGAGGATATGTCGGTGGAGCTTTACGGCGCCAAGGCAAAAAGCGACCTGCTCCAGGAATCCTGCCGCCTAAAGCTCGACTTCCAGTCACATCCGCACCTGCAAGTGGCCACCATGTAGTGGCGACCACTCACGCGCCCGCCTTGGTAAACCCGCACCCTACGCACGACAGCTACCCCCTAAACATCGTCTGCCTGCCAACGCAAAAAGGCCGGGAAGAAGATTCCCGGCCTTTCCAGTTCTACCAGCCGTCCTCAGCCGAACCTCGGCGATCTACAATAGGAAGAATGAGATGATAATGATCAACAGTCCGCCCGTTATCCTGACCGGCACCGATGACAGGAGGTGGCGCGCACGCTTGAACCACACCGGCAGCACATCAAGAAGCAGATGGCAAATTACTAAAATAACGACAATGTAGATGATGCTTTCGTGGCCGTAGCTTAAGTATTCCATACTGGCCACCTCCTCCATCGGCGGAAATTCTGTGCTCTGCACATCACGAAAGGAACTGCCGCCGACTTATCCGGATAGTAGCATAGACAGTGCCATAAACTTGACACCCCCAGACCTGCAATCTCCTCGGCAAACCACCGGGAATATAAGGGGTGATACGCTGCTCGCGCCAGCTCCGGCATACCTCATCGGGGCACCCCCGCCGACTGTAAAGTATCCCGACACTTTTAGCGCTAATTTGCGTCGATTTTCTTTACAGGTTTACACCGGCACGCGCTACCGATTCGACCACCACGGCAAAGGGAGGAAGACACAGCCTCCCTCCCCTTCTTGTTACAGTAATTTCAGTCGGTATCACTACCCGAAACTGGCGAAGGCGTCCTGCTCAGCGCTGGTGAACATGCGGTCGAGCTGCAGCATGAGCAGCAACTGCTCGCCATGCTTGATAACGCCGCAGATGAAGTCCTGGTCGACGCCTCCCGCGGCGATGCTGGGCGGGGGCTGGATTTCGCCGCTGGATATCCTGATCACCTCGGAAACGCCGTCGACGATGAAGCCCATGAGCTTGCCGTCGATGTCCATCACCATGATCCTGGTGTGCTGGTCGTCGTCGGTGCTGCACATGCCGAACCTGTTCCGCAGCGAGATGATCGGTATGACCTTGCCGCGCAGGTTTATAATGCCCTCTACGCTGGGCGGGGTGTTGGGAATGTGGGTGATGGGAGTCATCCTGATGATCTCGCGCACCTTGAGTACCTCGACGGCATACTCTTCTGCGCCCAGGTTGAAGCTCACCAGTTGAATCAGCTCGTTGCTCGACTCACCCTTTTTAATCGGCAAATTAGCGGTAGACATGTATTCCTCCGAGGTTTTCTGGATCTATCTCTCAAATAGCTTCCGACACGCGGACTGCACAGGTGCCGCGGTCACGTCGAGTATCTCGACACTTTGTGGGACGTATCGGCAGCCACAAAGGAATCTTGAGGAGAAGTTGACACAGTTCTACTCGCTAGCCTGCGGCACCCGGGTCCACGGGACGTAGGTGCCAGATCCCCTCGTTGTACTCGGAGATGGTCCGGTCGGTGGAAAACTTTCCACTTCTGGCGCTGTTGACGATACTCATTCGAACCCACGCCTCCCGGTCCTGGTAGGCCTGGGCAGCCTGTCGCTGCGCCCTGACAAAGCTGCGGAAGTCGGCGGCGACCATCCAGGGGTCCTGCGGGCTCATGATCGCTTTCACGATGGGATCGAAGATCCCCTTCTCGAACATGTTGAAGTGCCCGCTGGTGAGCAGCTGCATCACGCGCTCCAGATCTGGATCGGCGGCCACGATGCCGGCTGGGTTGTAGCTGCGCCGCTCCCGTTCCACCTCCTCGGCGGTGAGACCGAAGACAAAGAAATTCTCGTCCCCCACCTCTTCCCGGATCTCGATGTTGGCGCCGTCCAGGGTGCCGATGGTGATGGCACCGTTCATCATGAACTTCATGTTGCCAGTGCCGGAGGCTTCCTTGCCCGCCGTGGAAATCTGTTCGGAAAGGTCGGTACCGGGGCAGATCACCTCCATCGCCGTGACGCGATAGTTGGGCAGGAAGGCCACCTTGAGCCTGTCCCCAACCACAGGGTCGTCGTTCACCACCCGCGCCACGTTGCTGATTAGCTTGATGATCAGCTTGGCCATGTAGTAGCCGGGCGCCGCCTTACCGCCGATCAGCACGCAGCGATCGGTCCAGCCGTCGGTATCGCCGCGCTTGATGCGGTCGTAGAGATGGATCACGTGCAGCACGTTCAGAAGCTGGCGCTTGTACTCGTGGATCCTTTTCACCTGGACGTCAAAGAGGCTGTCGGGGTTGAAGGTGACGCCGCACTGTTCCTGCACCAGGGCCGCCAGCCGTTCCTTGTTGGCCCTTTTCACCTCATGCCACTCCCTGCGGAACTCCGGGGCGTCGGCGAAACCAACAGCCTCAGAGATCCTGGAGAGGTCGGCCACGAAACCGTCGCCGATCCTGGAGGCAAGCAGCCTGGTGAGTCCTGGGTTGCAGCGCGCCAGCCAGCGGCGGGGAGTGACACCATTGGTCTTATTGTTGAACTTTTCGGGCCACAGCTCGTAGAAGTCGCGGAACAGCCCCTGCACGAGCAATTCGGAGTGCAGGGCTGCCACGCCGTTTACCGAGAAACTCCCTACGATGGCCAGGTACGCCATGCGGACCTGCTGCACTTCACCTTCCTCGATGATGGACATGTTGCGTAGTCGGTCGCTGTCACCGGGCCATCGGCTGGCGACCTCGCCCAGGAAGCGCGCGTTGATCTCGAGGATGATCTCGAGAAGTCGCGGTAAAAGCTGCCTGAACAGTGGCACGGACCACTTCTCCAGGGCTTCCGGGAGTAGGGTGTGGTTGGTGTAGGCCATGGTCTTCGTAGTGATCTGCCACGCCTCGTCCCAAGTGAGCCCCTGTTCGTCCATGAGCAGGCGCATCAACTCCGGGACGGCGCAGCTTGGGTGGGTGTCGTTCAGCTGGAAGCAGTTCCGCTCGGCGAAGTGCTCGAAGTTTTTACCCTGCCGCGAGATCCAGCGCTGCAGGACGTCCTGCAAGCTGGCCGAGGCCAGGAAGTATTGCTGCCTGAGCCTGAGCGCCTTGCCGTTTTCACTGGCGTCGTTGGGGTAGAGCACCATGGTGATGTTCTCCGCCTCGTTCTTCATGGCGACGGATTCGGTGTAGCTGCCGGCATTGAACTCCCCCAGGTCGAAAACGTCGGTGGCAGCGGCCTTCCAGAGCCGCAGCGTGTTGACGGTCCCGTTGCGGTAACCGGGGATGGGGAGGTCGTACGGGACGGCGATCACGTCGTGGGTGTCGAGCCAGCAGAAGCTCACGGTGCCATCCTCGTTGCGCCTGGTTTCGCAGCGCCCGCCGAAGCGGACCCGCTGGGTGTACTCGGGGCGCTCCATCTCCCACGGGTTGCCGTCACGCAGCCAGTGGTCAGGCTCCTCGACCTGGCGGCCGTCCTCGATGCGCTGGCGGAACATGCCGTACTCGTAGCGGATGCCGTACCCCATCACGGGCAGTTGCAGCGTGGCGCAGCTGTCCAGGAAGCAGGCCGCCAGGCGCCCAAGGCCGCCGTTGCCCAAGCCCGCGTCGATCTCCTGGTCGGCCAGTTCCTCCAGGTGCAGCCCGAGCTGCTGCATTGCCTCGGCGGCCGGCTCATCCAGCCCGAGGTTGAGGACGGCGTTGCCCAGGGCACGCCCCATCAGGAACTCAAGGGATAGATAGTAGCCGGTCTTGGTGTTGGCGTTGATATAGGCATAGCGGGTGTTGTTCCAGCGCTCGATCAGTCGCTCGCGGATGGTATAAGCGATGGCCTGATAGTGGTAGCGGATGTTGCGGCAAAACTTGTCGCGCCCCAGGTGGTGAAAGTAGTGATGTATGAAATCCTTGACCAGGCCGTCGGCGTCCATGGGGAGCGCCTCCAGCTCACTGACGTTCTGGGGGCAAAGGATATTCTTTTCCTTGTCGTGCATAAGCGAGAACTCCTTTGGTTTAAATGAGTGGGGCCCCCTGAGGGGACGGTACATTCTACACCTTTCGGCGTGCAGGTGTGGTTACTGAAGCGGGGCAAGACGCAACTGGGAGTTCGGACGTTCCTTGCGCCGGTCTCAGGCCGGCTCGAAAAGCTTAGCGGCGGCGCGCATTTGGTCGGGGGTGCCGAGGAGAAGTACGATGTCCCCCTCCAAAAACTCCCAGACCGGGTCGGGGTTGGCCGCGATATCGTCCCCCCTCTTGACCGCCACGACGGTGGCCCCGGATTGGGATCGCAGCATCCCTCCCCGTAGACGCTCACCCTCTATGGGTGCGTTCCTGCGCACCCGGAAACTGCCGATCTCGGCGCCGGAAAGAAAGCCCGCGATGCCGACGGCATGGCTGTGGCGCTTGCTCACGCTGCGCAGCATGTCGTAGCCGTCGCGCCTGACCTCCGCGATGCAGTCCTCGATCACGTCCTGCGGGATCAGGAAACGCTTCAACACGCGAAACAGGATCTCCACCGAGGTCTCGAACTCCTCGGGAATGACCTCGTTCACCCCCAGCCGGAACAACGGCTCCATCTCCAGCAGGTACCTGGTGCGCACGATGACGTGAATGGACGCGTTCATGGACCGGGCCTGCGCCGCGATGCGCCGGCTGGCCGCGGCGTCGGAGATGGCCACCACCACGATACGAGCGTCGTGGATGCCGGCGTGCTCCAGGATCTCCGGCTTTGAGGCGTCGCCGAAAATGATCTCCTCCCCGTCCCTTCTCAGGCCGCGCACCGTGAAGGGGTTGGTCTCGACGATGACGCGCGGGATCTCCAGGTTCTTCAAGGTACGCGCCAAGTTCTTGCCGTTGACACCGTAGCCGACGATGATGACGTGGTCCCGGTAGCCGGCCTTGTCGCCGTTTTGCGTGAGGCTACTCCGGCCGCGAGTCCAGGAGTGCGGCAGCGTGGCAGTCAGGAAGTCAGCCACCGGCCCGGCCAGCTTCATGCAGAGCGGCGTGAGCGCCATGGTGGCAATGGAGGCACCCAGGAAGAGCTGGTAAGTCTCCGGGGTGAGCAGGCCGTACTTGAGCCCGCTGCTGGACAGGACGAAGGAGAACTCGCCGATCTGGGCCAGGGACAGCCCAGCGATGAGGGCGATGCGCATGGGGAGTCCGAGGGCGATGCCGGCCGCCGAGGCGAGCAGCGCCTTGACCACGATTATGGAAAGCACCAGGCCGAGCAGGAGCAGCGGGAACTTGAACAGGATGGCGGGCTTTAACAGCATGCCGACCGAGATGAAAAAGAGGCTCATGAAGGCCTCGCGGAAAGGCATTATGTCACTGAGCGCCTGGTGGCTGTACTCCGATTCCGAGATGGCAAGCCCGGCGATGAAAGCCCCGAGGGCCAGCGAGAGCCCCACCTGCGCCGTAATCCACGCGGTCCCCATGCCGACGAAGATGATGGAGAGCACGAAAAGCTCGCGGCTCCTGGTCTTCACCACCTGTTCGAAGAGCCACGGCACCGCGAAGCGGGCGCCGTAGTGGGCGCCGATGATGACGGCTCCTGCCTTGGCCGAGACGACGGCGATGTCGGCGAGCCCTCTGCCGCCGCCGGCCAGGAATGGGGTGAACAGCATCAGGGGGACGATGCAGAGATCCTGGAAGATGAGTATGCCGAGCGAGGCCTTGCCTTGGGGCGTGTCCATTTCGCCGGAGTCCATCATCAGCTTCATCAGGATCGCAGTCGAGGAGAGCGCCACCAGGAAGCCGAAGAAGACGGCCTGGGACAGCGGGAATCCCCCCACGGCGCCCAACCCGGCAACGGCGGCAATGGTCAGCACAAGCTGCAGACCGCCACCAAGCAACACCATGTGGCGGATGCGCATCAATTCCTTCAGGGACAACTCGATGCCGATGGTGAACAGCAGGAGCACCACGCCGTACTCCGCCATCTGCTCGACCTGGCGGGTGTTCCTGATGAAGCCAAGGGCGTAAGGGCCGGCCAGCACGCCGGTAATCAGGAAGCCGATGATGGAGGGGAATTTGAACCTGCGCAGTACTACCACGGTAAACAGGGCTAGACCGAAGAGCACGACGATGTCGCGTAAACCGTGAAAATCCATGTAACCTCGCTCTATATTCTAAGCGGCGCCGCGGCGTCGCGCATACCACTTGGCCAGCTCAAGGACCGGGACGATCGATCCCGAAGCAAGAATGATGAGCCCCCAGTCCGGCAGTGTCAAGGAGAAGGTGCCGAAGGGGCGGTGCATGGCCGGCAGGTAGACCACCACCAAAAGCAGACAGATCTCCCAGAGGACGGCGCGGTTCAGCCACCTGTTGGCGAAGGGGCGCCTGAAGATGGAATCGCGGTCCGAACGGAAACTATAGGCGTTGAAAAACTGGATCAACACCAGCGACACGAAGGTGACCGTCATGGCCTCGGCATCGGAACACCCGGATGCGCGGGCCCAGGCGAAAAGTGCCAGGTTAACCAGCGCCGACCAGGCTCCCCCCACCAGGATCAGCGTCACCACGGTACGGCGGAAGATCCCCCGTGACGCGTCCCTGGGGGGACGGCGCATCAGGCCGGGTTCGGCGGGGTCGACCGCGAGCGCCAGGGCAGGGAGACCGTCGGTGGCCAGGTTCACGTAGAGAATCTGCACCGCGCCCAGCGGCAGTGGCAGCCCCGCCAGCATAGCGCCCATCATCAGGCCGATTTCGCCGGTGTTGGAAGCGAGCAGGTACATCAGGTACTTCTTTATGTTGTCGAAGATCGCCCGCCCCTCCTCCACCGCGGCGACGATGGAGGCGAAGTTGTCGTCGGTCAGGGTCATGGCGGCGGCCTCCTTGCTGACCGCGGTGCCGGTGATCCCCATGGCGATGCCGATGTCCGCCTTCTTGAGCGCTGGTGCATCGTTAACACCGTCGCCTGTCATGGCAACCACCTCGCCCTGCTTTTGCAGCGCGGCGACGACCCGGAGCTTGTGCGCCGGGGAGACCCGCGCGTAGACGCGGATGTCACCAACCTGACGCTCCAGGGTCGCGTCGTCCATCCGCTCCAGCTCGGCGCCGGTGATGACGCACCCCTGGTCTAAAAGCCCCAGCTCCCGCGCCACGGCAGCGGCGGTGACCGGATGGTCCCCGGTGATCATCACCGGGCGGATGCCGGCCTCGCGGCAGACTACGATGGCGGCGCGGGCCTCGGGACGGGGAGGATCGATCATCCCCACCAAGCCGAGGAAGGTCATGCCACTCTCGGCCTCGGCGCGGTCGGTGTCGTGCTTGCTGGCAATGGCCAGTACGCGCAGGGCCCCGGTGGCCATCTCGGCGGCGGCCTTGGCGATCTCCTCAAGCGACGCCTGGTCAAGCGGGCGCTCCCCCTCCACAGTCAACTGGGTGACGCAGGCGGAGAGGATCACCTCGGGGGCGCCCTTGGCGCAGGCGACCAGGGCCGGCCCCTCAGCGTGCAGTGTCGTCATCCGCTTGCGCTCCGAGCTGAAGGGGATCTCGTCCAGGCGCGAATAGCGGGCGGCAAGCTCGGCCTGGGACAGCCCCGCCTTGGCCGCGGCCACCACCAGGGCCGCCTCGGTGGGATCCCCCTGCGCCGTCCAGCGCCCGGCAGCCTCGTCCCAGACCACCCTGGCATCGCACGCCAGCACGCCCACGCGCAGCAGCTCGACCAGCGCCACGCTCGGTAACTCCACCCTTCCCTGTGCGGAGAAATCTCCTTCCGGGGCGTAGCCGGCGCCGGAGAGCTCGTACCATTGATTGGCACAATACAGGCGACGCACCGTCATCTCGTCCCTGGTGAGCGTCCCGGTTTTATCCGAGCAGATCACCGTGGTGCTTCCCAGGGTCTCCACAGCCGCTAGGCGCCGCATCAGGGCGTGGCGCTTGACCATGCGCTGCACGCCCAGGGCGAGCGAGATGGTGACCACGGCGGGAAGGGCCTCGGGTACCGCCGCAACGCCGAGGGCAATTCCGAAGAGGAGCATCTCTACGAACGCTTCGCCGCGTAGCAACCCGGCGACGACAATGACGCCGACCGCGACCAGGGCGGCACGTGCCAGAAGATTGCCGACCCGGTCCAGGTTTTCCTGCAGCGGGGTCCGGCTAGTCTCGATGCCGGTAATCATCCTGGCGATGCCGCCAAACTCGGTGTGCATAGCAGTAGCGACCACAATCCCAGCGCCACGGCCGTAACTCACTACCGTGCCGGCGTAGACCATGTTGCCGCGCTCGGCAAGCGGTGTGTCCTCATGGAAGATCAGCGCGGCCTTTTTGTCGACCGGCAGCGACTCACCGGTCAGCGCCGCCTCGTCAAGCTGGAGGTTGAAGGCCTCAGTGAGCCTTACGTCGGCGGCGACCCGGTCGCCGGGGCGCAACAGGAGCAGGTCGCCCGGCACCAGGTCCCGAGCCGGCACCGTCACCTCGGTCCCCCCCCGCAGTACAGCAGCATCGGGCGCCGCCATGCGTCGCAAGGCCTCAAGGGCCCGTTCCGCCCGGTACTCCTGCCAGAATCCCAGCAGTGCCGCGAAAACGACGATGACCGCGATGGTGACCGCCTCGACGGCATGGGCGAGCAGTGCCGAGAGGAAGGCGGCGATGAACAGGATGACGATGAGGACGTTTTTGAATTGCCGGAAGAAGACAGGCCAGGGCGAGAGCGGCTGAGCGGCGGTCAGTTCGTTGGCGCCGAAGCGGTTGAGCCGTAGCGCCGCCTCGGCAGGGTCGAGCCCCTCCGCACCTGTTTCAAGGCGGAGATAGAGTTCGTCCGGCTCGAGGCTGTGCCAAGGGGGTTGAAGCTGCGCTGGCTGGTCAGGGCGGTTGCGCTGGCGTATCCCCGGTGCAGTCACGGCTGCTCCTCACGCACGAACATGCGGCGGCAGACTACCTGATGCCCGGACGAATCACCTGTCCGGGGCTAACGAAGGAAATCCCCTGGCCTGAAGTGGCGCCTATCATGACCGATTCGATGATCGGCGCGTTGATGGTGCGGTCGGACTGCCACTTCACAATGAAATTGGCGCCGAAGCCGCCCGCCACGTCCTTTTCCTCGATGTGGACATAGGTGCTAGCCAGCGGCGCCAGGGAGAGCGGCTTGTCCTGGTAGCGGCGCAGGAGTTTGCCACTGGTATCGTAGTAATCGATGGCGGTGATGCGCAGCCAGGAATCCATGTCGGTGTTCCTGATGCTCAAGGTGGCGGCCAGTTGGTACGGCAGGCTACGCGGGCCGCTGAAGACGTTGGAATAGACCGGGACGTACACGGTCTGCCCTTTGGAAAGGTGGACCTGGTCCGACGCGGACCAACCGGATACCGGGACGGCTAGCAGGGCGAACAGTATTAAAGATGCGGCAAGACGCATGACTTCCTCCATTTCAGGCAATGACCGGAGCAGTATAGCAGGCGTGGCCGGGGGCTAGCGGTTCAGAAATGGAACCAGGCCACGTACGAGATCCATGGCAAAATTCACCCCGGCCAGTGCGCCCAGCGTCCCAACCGTACCGCACGCCAGGGACACCAGGATGTTTCGGATCTTCCATGCGGCGGGGATGAGGCTGAAAGACATGAGCAGGTAAAGGAACAGGGTGAGCAGGTGCGCGCTAAGGCGCAAGTTGGCTGCTACGCTGAATCTGTCCACCACGGTAAGTGCGACAGCGATCGCTGCGGCACGGAACAGCATCCCTCTTCCATCGCTTCTGAGCGCCGAACGAAAGACGACGATCCAAACAATGGCTTTAAATAGAATAGCAAAAAAAATCATGAAAGCTCCCTGTCGCTGCAATTTTGTAGCGTGATCTCATAGCGTAGATGTAGCAAAGTAACATAATTCGTAACATCATAGTTATGTAAAGGATAACGTGGTATTATCTAAACCTTTGCGATCCAATGACGGTATCGACCTAGCGTCGAGCGGCAGGTGCCACACCTGATTCAAACAAGGCTCTTCGGCGCCCTCTCAGCCGAGAGACAGAGACCGGCGCTGCTCCGCTCTTGATTAGGTTTTCCCTTGACAAGAAAGGCTCCGGCGAAAGATAGTGATCCGATGTCTACAGAACCCGGGGCAGTCGCGTGGGCCCGGCAGCGCGCCCGCAAGTACCAGCAGCCCCAAGACTATAGGTGACCAAGAATTATGTACAACGGCAAGGTAATCATTTGCGACGACGAGGTCGAGATCCTCAGGTACCTGAGCAAGATTCTATCGGCCAAGGGGCTGGATCTCGAGGTATTCAGCTCCGGCACCTCCTTGATGAACTGCCTGGAAAACCGCGGACTTGATGACGGCGACCTGATGCTCCTTGACGTGAAGATGCCCGACCTGGACGGCCTGGAAATACTGCAGCGCGTGAAGCGGATGAAGCTGGACGTCCCGGTCGTGATGATGACCGCCTACGCCTCCATCAACTCAGCCATCGAAGCGATGAAACTGGGGGCCTACGACTACGTCACCAAGCCGTTCCCCAAGGAAAAGATCTTCGGCATCCTGGAAAAGGTGCTGGAGCGCAAGGAACTGCTCAAGGAAAACAGCGCCCTCAAGGACGAACTGGGCATCCCGTCCGCGTCCACACCACTTATCTTCAGCTCCGAGACCTTCCGACGGGTGCACGACATGGCCATGCTGGTGGCCCAGAGCGAGTCCAACGTGGTAATCCTCGGGGAATCAGGCACCGGCAAGGAGCTGGTGGCCAGCCTGATCCACAATAACAGCCCGAGGGCCAAGGAACGCTTCCTCACCATCAACTGCGCCGCCCTCTCCGATACCTTGCTGGAAAGCCAGCTCTTCGGCCACGTGAAGGGGGCCTTTACCGGCGCCATCACCGCACAGAAGGGGCTTTTGGAGGCGGCCAACCACGGCACGCTGTTCCTGGACGAGGTGGGCGACATGAGTCCGGCCATCCAGGCGAAACTCTTACGCGTGCTGCAGGAGGGGGACTTTATCCCCGTCGGCGACACCAAGGCAAAGAGCGTCGACATCCGTTTTCTGGCGGCGACCAATAAGGATCTCGAGGAGGAGGTACGTCAGAAGCGCTTCCGCGAGGACCTCTTCTTCCGGCTCAACGTGATCTCGCTGCACCTTCCCCCCTTGCGGGACCGCGGCGACGACATCGAGCTTTTGGCGCGACACTTCCTGGCCAAGTACTCGGCACGCATGAAGCGCGACATCAACGACTTCACCCGCGAGGCGATGCAGCTTTTGAAGTCGTACAACTGGCCCGGTAACATTCGCGAGTTGGAGAACGCCATCGAACGCGCCGCCATCCTGACCCGCGGCAACACCATCACAGCCGAGACCCTTCCGGTCTGGCGCACTCCCCCCGAGCTTCCCGAAACCAGGCAGGACGGCGGCAAGCGCCTGGTCTCCCTGGAGACCGTGGAGCGCGAACACATCCTGCACGTCCTCAAGGCCTCCGGCAACAACAAAAGTCGCGCCGCCAAGATCCTCGAAATCGCCAGGCGTACCCTGGACCGAAAGATCGAGGAGTACGGCCTTGAAGACGAGGGCGCCCGCTGATGCTCAGGCGTTTCCCGATCCGGGCCAAACTCACCGTCGGCTCTGTCGCCCCACTCTTCGTCGCCTTCTTCATCTGCTCCCTGGCCGGCCTCTACATCATCAACGACAAGATCGCCAGCCAGGCCCAGGAAAAGGTGCGCACCGACCTCAACTCGGCGCGCGAGGTGTACCGGAACGAGCTTGAGCATATCCGGGAGTTGATGGACCTCACCGCGACCAACCCCTACAACGCCAACTCCATCGTCGCCGGCGAAAAGAACATCCAGTCCCTTTTGCGCAGCCGCATGGAGACCAAGCACCTCGACATGCTCACCGCGGTCGACGCCTCCGGACGCGTGCTTTTCCGCGCTCACAGCCCGCAGCTCAAAGGGGACCGACAGTCCTCCTACTTCGTGGAGCAGGCGCTCAAGGGGATCGCGGTAACGGGAACCACCGTACTCACGCCTGAGGAACTAGGCAGAGAGGGAATCGCCCTCACCAACCGCGCCACCATCCCCCTCATTTCCACCCCGCACGCCCGCCCGCGCGCCGACAAGACGGAACGTTCCGGGATGGTCATGGTCTCCGCCTTCCCGCTCAGAAACAATTCGGGCACCGTGATCGGCGCGCTCTACGGCGGTATCCTCCTCAACAACAACAACGCCCTGGTGGACAAGATCAAGGAGATCGTCTACGAGGGGGTCCAGTTCAAGGGTACCGACGTCGGAAGCGCCACCATTTTCCTCGGAGACACCCGCATCGCGACCAACGTGCGCACCACCGACGGGGCCAGGGCGATCGGCACCCGGGTCTCGGAGCAGGTCTACAAGCAGGTGATCCAGGAGAAGAAGAAGTGGATTGACCGCGCCTTCGTGGTGAACGAGTGGTACTTCAGCGCCTACGAACCGATCATCGACCTGCGAGGCAAGGCAATCGGCTCCCTATACGTCGGCATGCTAGAGAAGCCGTACACCCACATGCAAAAGAGCGTCAACTCGATCCTGTACCTGGTGCTCTTCATAACCTCGCTGATCGGCATCGCGGTCTCCGGCTTCATCGGCACGCTCCTGGCGCGCCCGATTAAGGAACTGGAGAAGCTGGCGCACCGGGTGGCCCGCGGCGAGCGCGACCTGCAGATCGAGGTGCAGTCGACCGACGAGGTTGGCGACCTGGCCGAGGCCTTCAACCTGATGACGCGGGCGCTCGGGCGCCAGGAGGCGGAGATCGGCCTGTTGCACCGCGCCCTGGAGCTGAAGATAGAGGAGCGCACCGCCCAGCTTTCGGACAAGACCAAGCTCTTGGCGCAGACCCAGGCCGACCTGGCGCGCGCCGAGAAACTCGCGGACCTCGGCATCGTCGCCGCCGGCGTGGCGCACGAGATCAACACCCCGCTGGCCATCATCCGCGGCAACACCGAGGTGCTGGAGATGTGTCTCCCCAACGAGCACCCCAACCGCGAGGAGGTCGAGATCATCAGCCAGCAGACCGAGCGGATGGCCAAGATCGTGGGGAACCTGTTGACCTTCGCGCGCCAGAAGTCGCTCAACCAGCGCCAGTTCATGGTGCACGAGGTTCTGGACGACATCGTGACACAGATCAGACATCAGGTTCCCATGGATGCGGTCTCGGTGAAATGGGAATACGACATGAATCTGGGGCCGGTCACCGGGGATACCGACCAGTTGCGCCAGGTATTCAGCAACATCATCCTGAACGCGGTACAGGCCATGCTCCCCGACGGCGGGACGCTCCGTCTCACCACCCGCCAGCACGGTCCGGGCAACGGCTGCATCGTGGAAATCCGCGATACCGGCAAGGGAATATCGCCCGAGCACCTGGAGAAGATCTTCACCCCCTTCTTCACCACCAAGGACACCGGTACCGGCCTCGGCCTCTCGGTCTCCTACGGCATCGTCAAGGACCACGGCGGTGACATCAGGGTGTCGAGCACCCCAGGAATGGGGACCTGCTTCGAAATAGAGCTGCCGGGGGTGGACCCGCTCGCCCCGGCAGAAAGCGAGCACTGACGCTGCGGCAGCTACAGCTTCCCGTGCGCATTGCCACGACTACAGACATACCCAAAAGGAGCACGACATGAACATCGAGTGGACCAGTGACCTGGCCATCGGCGTGACCGAGATCGACGAACAGCACAAGGAGATCTTCAGGAGGTTCGACCGCCTGCTGACCGCTTGCAACGAGGGGAAAGGCAACGAGGAAGTCCTCAAGCTGTTGGTCTTTCTCGAGGACTATGTAAAGGAACATTTCGCAGCTGAGGAGAAACTGCAAAAGGGGAGCGACTATCCCGACTATCCGGCGCACAAGGCGCAGCACGTCGCATTTATCAACGACGTCGACAAACTGACCCGCTCTTTCCGCGATGAGGGGGCCACCCTCCCCCTGGTGATCCAGACCAACCGCACCCTGGCCAACTGGCTGATCCAGCACATCAAGAAAGTGGACACCGCTTTCGCCAAGTACCTGCGCGAGAAGTAAAGCGGCGCTGTACCCTGCACATGCTGAAGCAACAAAAAAGGTCCCCCTCGGGCAACGAGGGGGACCTTTTCATTTGTGAACGTGAGCAGCGCTTGAATCGGAATCGGGTGGATCAGGACGGTTTCTTGGCCTCGGACGCCCCCTCGGGTTTGCGGGCGCCGTCCTTGCCGTGCCGGAAGGACTTCCGGTGCCGGGACCGATTGCGCGGACGATCACCTGCCGCCGGTTTCGCCTGCTGCTGGCCGGTGCCCTTTTCCTTTTCCTTTTGGGGCTGACTCTTCTGCGGCTGATCCTTTTGCTGCTGCTCCGGGCGGTTGGGTGACTTGAGCCGGGCGATCAGGTCGCGCGCCCAATCGGCATCGCCGTCGCAGCACTCCTTGGCCACGTACTGCAGATCCTCCGGGGTGGTCTTGCTCGACTTGATCTTGAAAAGACGTTCGATCAGCTCGCGGGACCAGTAGTACTCCCGGATGTATTTCTTGCCGTCTATCTCGTCGTAACTGTAATCGGTGCAAGGTATCACGCTCTTCAACCACTGCGGTGTCACCTTGAGACGGGCTGCGGCCGCTTCTTTTTCGTGGTGATCGTGGTCCTGTTTCTTGCGCACGATGTTGCCGCCGGCCTCCTTCTCCCCGATGACCGGCGCCGCCTGGGCCTGATGCACCAAGTGCTCAAGGTACCGGGCCAGGTCTTCCAGCGCTGCGACACTGAGACGTGAAATGGGTGCATCGGAGCGGTAGATGACTCCGGGCCGATCGACGCGGAAGTCGACCGTCGGTTCGTCGTCCCCTTCCTGGACACCGACGGAGACCTCCAGGTCGAAAGAACCACTCGCCAGCTGCTCGGCGAGATCACCCTCGACAACGTCCAGGATTAATCCGGTCAGGCTCTCCTTGAGCGTCCCTTCTTCGACCCGGAAGTAGGCATGACCGTGGAGCTTGTCGAGCTGATCACTAACTTTTTGCAGATGTTCTGAGGTCATGATGAAATACCCACCCTACCATTCATTGTATTTCTCTTGGCAGACGCAATGGGCTGCGCGCCCGCCGCTTGGCAAAGCACTACCCTAGCACAAGCTGGTGCAAATCGCATACATCAAATTGGCAGCCGGCGCGAAGCAGTGGCAGAGCAGCACCCGTTTCATGAGGTACCGAAAATAAAGGACGTCGTGAATAAAGTCGTGAGGGCGAAAAAAATGGGAGCCTGAACAGGCTCCCGGTTACCACTAACTGCAGCTAACTTCAATTACCAGATAACATTTGCGGCCGTTACGGCCGTCACATCAAAAACTACAGGTCTCCATAACACGAGAAAGAAATATTAAAAGAATATTGCATTCACCACATTACATCAATCCATGACAATGCATCACACTAAACCATTGCAACCGATACAGAACAATGCATGACAAGCAATTACAGCATCACATAAAGGTACAGATCAGGCAGCCAGCGCCTGATACAACTGTGCGGGGAGAAACGGCTTGCGCAGGAACGTGCTTCCTTCGCTACGTAGTTCCTGGGGCGGAGTCTCGAACTTGGAGTACCCCCCGCTACAGAACACGATCCGCGTGCTGCCGCCCATGTCGCGGATCTCGCGCGCAGCTTCGACGCCGGTCATCAGCGGCATGTCGATGTCCATAATGGTGACGTCGGGGCGATGCTCGCGATACTTCTCGACTGCCTCGACACCGTTGGCGGCTTCGGCCACGATGACGTGCCCTTCCCTCTCAACCATGAAACGCAGCATATGCCTGATATCTGCTACGTCATCAACTATCAGGACCCTTCTCTTCATTTCACACCCCAATGCATTCAATTGAGTACTGACCGCGCCGAGTGGGCATTTGACCACAATATTTGCCTAAAACGTGCCCAAATTGTGCAAAATTCGAACATATGTCGGCGACCAAACCGATTATTAAAAATCAGGCCGCTGATCCAGCGGCCAACTCCGAGAAATCTTTGTTGATTTCTGCCTTCCCGGAAGAGTGAAATTAATCCGACCGTTAGCAGGTGCGACCGCGCGCGGCGAAGAAATCCACAAATCCGCCGCTAGCAGCCCAGTCTTTACGCCAAATCCCGTCCACCCCTGCGCTAAATGACGTAGGGCGTGAGGCAACATGACCCACTTGTTCAACAGGAAAGTCTCCTCTTGCTTTTGCAAGGGATATGATTAGAATTTGCTAAGCAAAATTCTAGGGGGCAGCACTGTACCGGTGTGAAACTGAACCAAGGGCGTGAAGCGATAACACGACAAAAGGAGGACTGAAAATGGAGAGGTTATTGTTGACCAACGACAGCTGGGGAGGAACGATACTAAGAGTGGGACTGGGGCTCGTGATGTTTCTACATGGTGCACAAAATCTGCTAGGATGGTTTTGGGGACTGGGTTTTGAGCCGGCTATGGCTGTCATGACCACACAGATGGGGATGCCGAAAGTAGTCGGAGTTCTCATCATCATGACCCAGTTCTTCGGAGGTATGGCACTAATGCTGGGAGCCTACGTTCGTATCGCAGCCGCTGCTGTGATCATGGTGATGCTGGCGTCACTTGGGGTCCTCAACTACGACACCGGTTTTTTGACCACGTGGAGCGGCAAACAGCTGTCGCCGGGTGTTGAATTCCAGCTGCTCGCCATCACGGTGGCGGTGAACATCATGATCTTCGGTGCCGGCCGATGGTCCATTGACCGTGCACTGGAGAGCCCGCGCAGCAGGATCAGCCGCGAACGCGCTGCGAGAGAGGCGGAGTTGACCGTTCAGCCCCCCTCGCACCTGTGAGGCGCACCAGCCCACAAGGAGGATGACCATGGTGAAGTTCTACGATGCCAAGAGCGAAGCCGAATTGGCCCGCGTCGAGGCGGTGCTGAAACAGGGCGGGGTCGAGTATTTCGTGACGGGCCTGGCCAAGGAAGATGTAAGCGGTGAAATCGCAGTAGCGGAGGAAGACCTGCCCAGGGCAGAGGAACTGCTCCTCAAGACGAAGTGAACCTGGCTCCGGGCCGCCAGCTACCCGAGCGGGCGGTCCGAATGAGCATCGGCAGTAAAAGCCATCACACCTTCTACCCTGATCTCGAGCCTCCACTGCACCTGCGGCAGTCCGGCAGGCTCGAGTTCAGGGGCATATCCATTCAAGACCGCGGTGTCGGTCGCCTTCTCCACCTTCCCCACGAACTGGTAACCATTTCCTGTATCGTCGGCAACCACCACCGAGACGTGCGGGTTCTCCTTCAGGTTCTTCATCGTGGTTGGGCAGAACCAGGACTCGAACACCAGCCTGTTCGGCTCGAACAGGACGATGCCCCTGCCTGCCGCAAGGTGCGGATGGCCGCCGGTATCGCTGCTGGCTACGAAGGCATATCCCACCCGCTCGGCCAGTTCCCGTATCTTATCGGTGATCATGTTGACGTACCTCCTCTTGCCAAGGCGGATCAGCCGGCGATGCCAGCGCATCCTGATCGGCCACCTGCGCGAGGGATGACGGTTCCTGCCGCCGGGAGCGCCGCTGCGTTCACCAAGAAGCCGCATCGCTTGCGGGACCGCTGCTTTCGTCAGCCTGACTCTGGATCGCATCCTCGTTTCTCCTTGGGATCAATCTTTCCGTCAGCCCCCCTTGATTTAACCGTGCGTCAGCATTACGTTCTTTTAGCACTGGGAGAAAAATAGTCAAGGAAGGGGCCTGGCCGCCTTTAAAGCGAGCCAACGGCAGGTAAAAGCAACATGGAGCGACAGGGAGAAGAGACCTGCGATGCAACATCCCCTTTGTTGATGACGGAGCGGGAAGGATCTGACATACTGCCCGGCATGACCGAGGAGCAGGAACATAGCGTAGAGCCCCAGGACGATTGGCGTATCGTTCCGGTCTGGCGGGTGGAGGAGCGGGGGCGCAAGCTGTCCCTGCGCCAGGCCCGCCTGTGGGCGCTGGTGCTGGAGTCGCGTTTCATCGAGTGCAGGCTGGAGCCGGGACCGCGCGGATGGCAGGTGTGGGTCGCACCGGAGAACTACGACGCCGCCTGCCGGGAACTGAACCTCTACGTCGAGGAGAACCGCAACTGGCCGCCGTTTTTGCCGCCGGTGCACCCCATGAAGGAGAACACCCTACCGACCCTTTCCATCCTGGTTCTCTTGGCCACCTTCCACAATCTGACCAACCTGGACCTGAAGGTCCTCGGCCACTACCCCGTCGACTGGCTCGACATCGGCAACGCCCATGCCGGCCTCATCCTCAAGGGGGAATGGTGGCGCCTGGTGACGGCACTGACCCTGCACGCCGATGCGCTGCACCTTGTCAGCAACCTCGCCATCGGCGGGGTCTTCATCGTCTACCTCTGCCGGGATCTGGGCTCGGGGATGGCCTGGACGCTGCTCCTCGCGTCCGGCGTCTGCGGTAACCTGGCCAACGCCTACTTCCAGCTTCCCAGTCACACCTCGGTGGGCGCCTCGACGGCCGTTTTCGGCGCGGTCGGCATCCTGGGCGCCCTCACCATGATGCGCTACCGGCACCACTTGCGCAGGCGCTGGCCGCTTCCTATCGCCGCGGCGCTGTCGCTACTGGTACTCTTGGGCACTGAAGGGGAAAGGACGGATTTGGGCGCTCACCTCTTCGGGTTCATGTTCGGCTGTCTGTTCGGGTTTGTCGCTGAACTGCTGGTGGGATACGTGGGCAGGCCGGGACGTCTGGCCAACGCTCTGCTCGCGCTGGCCAGCGCCTCGGTGGTGCTTTACGCCTGGTGGCTGGCCATAAGCCAGTCCGGCTGACGGCTAGTCGTGGCCGCGACCATGACCGCGGCCGCCGCCATTGCCGTGTCCTCCTCGTTCCTTCTTCCATTGACCATACGGGATGTGGCGTTCCCTGCCGTACATCTCGCGGTACTCCTTCGGCACTCGGTACACGGGGCGCGGTACCGAACTGCGTGACACCATGCGCCACGGCCCGTCATAGTCGCCGGCCCGATACCAGCGGTCGCCGCGCGGCGACCACCAATAGCCGCCGTAGAAAAAGATGTCAGCTTCGAACCCGGGCGCGAAATAAACCCTGGTCCCCGGCACCATGACCATGGCCGACGGTGCGCCAATCACTATTGGCGGACCGATGTTGATGCTGAGGTTTACCTCTGCCGCAGCAGTACGACCACTGAGGCCGATCAACAACAGCGCCACGAGGATCAGAAAAGTTCTTTTCATAACTCCTCCTCAACCATTACAGGTTTCCTCTCCAGCCCGCATTTGTTTCATCTATCCCGGCCATAAAACACGCTATGCCTGGTGATGACACTCACATCGAACTGGATCATGACCATTATAACTCTGTCGCTGATTTCCTGTCACTACTGGCTGAGTTCGGAGACTACACCTGCGTCACTGTGAGAAACGGTAACGGCTTGCCGGTTCGATATGCCAGTGCCTGGCATACCGCTATGAGCATGCCGTCCTGATCATGCACCTTTATATCGTAGCTGGCTGTTTTCCTGGTGCTGTTCACCTCACGTGCCTCGGCCCTGAGCCTCGCCCCTACCTCCGGACTCGCCACGTAATTCACCGAGACGTTGAGGGCAACGGTGACGCTGCCGACGGTCTGGCAGACGGTCTCGAAGGCTTCATCGATCAGCGAGAAGATCGCGCCTCCGTGGGCCCGGCCGAACATGTTGTTCATAGTCGCCGTATCGTAAGCCATCTCCACGGCAGAAAAACCGTCATCGAGTTCTACCAACTCCATCTTCAACGCCTGAGCGAAAGGTTCACTTTCAACCTGTCGAAAAATCGCCTCTTTCAGTTTCTCATCCATATCAATAACTCCTTTACGGTCATTTCAAGCCGCACCTGTTGGCGCAACCTAACACAGGGATGAGTCGGCTGCAAAGACAAATGACGCCGTTCCCGACACACGTCCGCTACCGGGAAGTAAGCCCCCTCCCGCCCTGTCACGCCACCTTGACAGGGCGGCATCCCACCCTATACTGTGAATTTATTTTAATTTTTCTCAATACACCGGCAGTCACAGGAGGCAAGGGATGCGCACCAACTTGAACCTCAGGGCCAAACTCCTCGTCGGCGTAGGCATCAGCAGCGTGGTGTCGGTTATCCTGGCAGTCACCGCTTTGTACGGCATGAGTGTCGCTGCCAGTAGCGCGGTAAGCCAGGCCGACGGACAAGTCGCTCGGACGCGGGCCATCGCTGAGATCGGGGCCGCGAGCGCCGTTGCCGGGCAGCGGCTGGCCGAGGCGCTGGCGAGCGGGGGGGTGACGGCAGCACGTTCCGAATTGAACGCCAGTGGAACTGCCGAGAAGACGATTGCCGAACAGCTTGCCAAGCTCAAAACTATGTCCGCCACAGACAAGGACAAGGCACTGCTTCAGGCTTTGTCTGCCAAGGTAGCCGCGGCGCAATCGGCTCGCAGCAGGGCTTCACAGCTGATAAACTTGGGAGACAAGGAGATGGCGCTCCAGGCGTTGCGGGACCTCAAGGGGCGCCGGGGCGAGGTCCAGGAAATGCTTGCGCAATTTGGCGCTGCCGTCACTGCCCACGAAGTCATTCAGGCCCAGGCTCCGGCAAGTGTGAGAAGCGCCCGGCTAACAATCCTCGCACTGCTATTGGTCGCCATCGGCGCCGCGTTTCTCAGTGCCCTGTGGCTGGACAGGAGCGTTACCGCTCCCCTCGAACTTGCCGTAGTTACCGCCGCGCGCATCGCGCAACGCGACCTGACGGCTAAGGTCGAGACCGACGATACTGCGAGAACAGGCCGGCTAATGGCTGCCATTGGCAGCATTTTGCAGCACCTGCGTGACGTAGTGACCCGAACCAGTGACATATCAAGCGGTATCGCAGCGTCATCGAGCCTGCTGCAGCGCAGTTCCGAGCAGATGGCAAGCGGGGCCGAACTGGTCGCCTGTCAGGCCCAGACGGTCGCCACCGCCAGTGAGCAGATGTCGGCCACATCCAACGAAATCGCGCTCAACTGCCACGAAGCTGCCCGTAACTCCAAGCAGGCCAGCAGCGCAGCGGAGACCGGGGCACAAGTGGTGGCTCAGACCGTGGAGGTGATGAATCGCATTGCCGACCGGGTCAACGCCACCTCGCGAACGGTAGAGAGTCTCGGCGCCCGTTCCGACCAGATCGGCGCCATCGTGGGCACCATCGAGGACATCGCGGACCAGACCAACCTGCTGGCCCTCAACGCTGCCATCGAGGCGGCCCGCGCCGGTGAGCAGGGGCGCGGCTTTGCGGTGGTCGCCGACGAGGTGCGAGCTCTGGCGGAGCGGACGACCAAGGCGACGCGGGAGATCGGCGAGATGATCAAGGCGATTCAAGGTGAAACGAAAGGAGCTGTGCTGGCGATGGAGGAAGGTGTGCGCGAGGTGCAGCAGGGGACCGAGGAAGCCGCCAAGTCTGGTGCGGCGCTGCAGGAGATCCTGGACCAGATCAACGCGGTAAGCATGCAGGTGAACCAGATCGCCACCGCGGCGGAGGAGCAGACTGCCACCATCAGCGAGATAACCGGCAATATCACCAGGATCTCCGAGGTAGTGCAGCTCACTGTCCAGGGATCCCAGGAATCGTCGATGGCTGCCGCCGAGTTGGCCAGCCTGTCCGACGATTTGGGCACACTGGTGACCCAATTCAAGGTGGCGTAGTGACCGGGGGGAGTTGCAGCTCCCCCCGGTAATGGTGCTAGCGCTTCATCAATCCGAGCTTGGACAGCACGTTGAAAAGCCCTTCCTTGGAAACCGGCTTCACCAGGTAGGCCGCCGACTGTGCGTTGCAGAAGGACTCCATGGCATCGTTAGAGGAATTCAGCGCGGTCAACATCACGATGTTCACCCGCTTGGCCGGTTTCTGCTCCTTCTCGATATGCCTGATCGCCTTGGCTGCATCGTGGCCGCTCATGCCCGGCATCATGATGTCCATGATCACCAGGTCAAACGGCTCGTCACTCGCCAGGGCGGCGTTGTATTTTTCGAGAGCCTCCATGCCGCTGGTGGCTTGGTGACAATCCGCCGTCGCGCTAAGCAAGGTGGCGACAAAGTCACGGCAAAAAGCCTCGTCATCTACTATCAAGCACTTCATAGCTCTCCCCCAGTTCTTGGTGTGTGTTCAGCCCCAGACACTCCTTCGGGAGTGTTTTGCCCTGCGGCACTTTTCTCTATCGGCTCATGGGAACCATTCTTTAGCTCGATAATAAAAAAAAGGGCCTGCTGGGGCTGGACGTTTTTTGTAGGGCAGGCAAGAAAAGACGGAATGTCGGCTGGCTGGGAAAAGAGAGACCAGCAACTAATTACCTAGAAACCAGGAAATGACAGTGTGCAGGGCTTTGGGGAGGGTGAAGGACAGGGGGCAGGCCGGAGGCCTGCCCCTTCTCGGTTACATGAGCAGGCGCACCGGGTTTTCCAGCACGTCCCGCAGTTCAACAAGGAACTGTGCGGCGTAGGCTCCGTCAACGACACGATGGTCAGCCGAAAGGGTGACTTTCATAACCTTGGCGCTGGCCAGCACGCCCGAGCGCAGCACCGGGACGTCGACCACGGCCCCAACCGCGAGCACCGCCGCCTGGGCAGGCGGGATCACGGCACTGAAGCTGCTCACTTGGAACATGCCTAGGTTGGAGACGGAAAAGGTTCCGCCATTCATCTCCTGTTCGGTTAGGGCGCCGGACCTTGAGCGCTGGACCAACCGCTCGGCTTCCTGGGCAATCGCCGGCAGGGAAAGATCCTGGCAGCCATGGATCACCGGCATGAGCACCCCCTCGGGGACCCCCACCGCCACGCTGACGTTCACTTCCCCGTGAAATTGCAAACCTTCCTGGCTAAAGCTCGCGTTCATCTGGGGGAACTTCACCAACGCGAGCGCCACCGCCTTGACGATGATGTCGTTCACGGTGATGCGCATGCCACTTTGTTTCAACTGGCGCCGCACCGATTCCGCATCGTCCATGGCAATGTCCATGGTGACGGTGAAGTGGGGGATATGCGCCCATGATTCTGCAACGGTTTTGGCAACCGCCGCCCTCAGCCTGGACATCGCCTTCACTTCCTGTACCAGCCTTGGCCCCTGGGCCCTGGTCTCGGTGGGCGCGGCTTCAACCGTCGGCTGAACCGCCTGCACCTGTGGCTGGCCTTCAGGCTGCGCCGCACGTCCGGCCTCGCCCCCCTGCGCAGGCTTGCCCCCCTCCCCATCCTGCTCCAGGTCCTGGAGCAGGATGCGTCCGTCCGGGCCGGTGCCCCGCACCCGGGCCAGGTCGATGCCGAGTTCCCTGGCGCGGCGGCGTACCACCGGCGCGGCCCGTTCTCGTCCCGGGGCGATGGCCTCGGGTGCGGCCCCGCCGGGGGACGGTGCCCTAGTCTGGATGTATTGCGTGGGCGCACCCGGGGATTCCGCTGCCGGCTGGGTCGTGTCCTCTCCAGGAACAGGAGGTGCGGCCGGAGCCTGGTGTTCCCCCTCCTGAACCTCGAGATCCTCCTTCCGGGCCGGCTCCGTTTTGGGCGCGGCGCCCCCATGCCCCTGCTCAGCCGATGCCCCCTCGGCCGCCTCGGTCCCCTGTCCCTGCGTCTCCTCTTGGGTCTGTGGGGCGGCCTCTGGCTCGCTAACACCGGCCGACAGCGGACCCGCTTCAGCAGAGGGGGCACTACCACTCTTTTCACCGGCCTTGCCGACCACGGCGATCACCGTCCCGACCCGCACCATTTCGCCGGGCTGGACCTTGATTTCCAGCATCACTCCAGGCACAAAGGCTTCGAGTTCCATGTTCGCCTTGTCGGTTTCCACCTCAGCGATCACCTCTCCGCGGCGCACCTCGTCTCCTACCCGCTTCTTCCAACCGACCAGCCTCCCCTCGGTCATGGTATCGGAGAGTTTAGGCATGACGATCTCGTTCATGGCGGCTCCTCAGTATGGTTCGTTAAGAAGGTCATGTACGCCCTGCACGATCCCTTCCAGCTGCGGGATGCAGAGCTTTTCTATCTTGCGCGAATAGGGCATCGGCACGTCCAGCCCGGATATGCGACTCACCGGTGCAAGCAGTGTGTCGAAGCACCCCTCGTAAATACGGGATGCGATATCCCCCCCAAGCCCCGCGCTTTTCCAGCACTCCTCGATGACCAGGGCTCGCCCGGTCTTGCGCACCGAGGCGAGTACCGTCTCCATGTCCAGGGGTACCAGCGTGCGCAGGTCGATCACCTCGCAGGAAACTCCCTCCTTTGCCAGTTGCAGCGCGGCCTGCAGTGCCAGGATGGCCATTCTTCCGTACCCTACCAGGGTCACCTGGTTCCCTTCATTCATCACAGCCGCCTTGCCGAACGGAACCAGGAACTCCGGGTCTTCCGGAACCTCATCCTTGCTATTGTAAAGAAGTTCGTGCTCCAGGAAGATGACCGGGTTGTCGTCGCGGATGGCCGTTTTCAGGAGTCCCTTGGCATCCGCCGGCGTCGCCGGGTAGGCCACCAGCATGCCTGGGCAGTGCATGAAATAACTTTCCAGGCTCTGCGAGTGCTGGGCACCGAGTTGGCTCCCCCCGCCCCCCGGCATGCGGATCACCATGGGGACCTTCGTTTGTCCCCCGAACATGTAACGCACCTTGGCCATATGATTCACGATCTGGTCCATGGCGAGCAAGGCGAAGTTCACCGTCATCAGTTCGGCCACCGGGCGCACCCCGGCCATGGCGGCGCCGACCGCAACCCCGACGATGGTGTTTTCGGATATCGGGCAGTCCCGTACCCGCAACTCCCCGAACTCGGACAAAAGCCCCCGAGTCACCTTGAAGGCCCCCTCGTACAGCGCCACGTCTTCGCCGTAGGTAACAACCGTCTTGTCGCGCCGCATTTCCTCTTTGAGCGCCAGGTTGATGGCGTCCCGATAGGTCATTTCAGCCATACATCATCTCCGTTAGCGCAGGTAATGTAACTTTTCGCAACACAAGGTTCCAATACTATCAAAGCATTAACCGAACACAACGATGGAGACATCAAATTCGGGCAGTTGCAGCTCACGGGATCATGTCTACACAACCACTAAGCAAAAGTCTTGCAACGACACAGCAAGTACGATAGGTTCGCAGGCATGAATTTGGTCATGAAACGGTCGACATCGCGAATAAACCTGCTGGCGTTGGTTCTGGCCGTCGCAGTCTTCTTTGTCTCTCAAGGGATCATCGTACCGAATCCGTGGTGCGACACTCCCCTGCTGTCCGCCAAACACCTGGCTCACAGTTCCCACGATGCCTGCCTGCTCCACTCCACAAAGGGGCACCAGTCGCTCAAAGCGGCCCACGCATCTCCACTGGCGGCATTGGCAGTAGCTTGTGCCAAGTTGCCCAGCCTCATCGGCACCAAGACCGTATCCGCCCTCCCCACTTTCACCTTCGTCTCCGCTGATCGCGCTACCACTCCAGCCAGAGCTCCTCCGGTTTCCTAGCACATCTTCCCTATCCTTATACAACCGGCCCAAAAACGACCAAGCTAGTTATCCCGCGCAAACCAGCGCCCAGAGGGAGATTAGCCTGACTTCCGTTCGCTCAGGCGGCGCTGCACGTCCAGGTGCTACCGCGGTGCGTCCGTGCGTCCGTGCGTCCGTGTGCGTCCGTGTACATCGTGCGACGTCCTGCGCCATTGCGCGACTTTGCCACCATTGGGCCGGCATCTTCCGCGATAAGTCGCTGTCCAACTGTCAGGACCGGGGATCTCCCCGGTACTAGGAGCTATGACTATGCAATTCGTCAGTAACACCAAGATAGACTTCACCGGCAAGTGCAAGATGAGCTTTGCAATCTCAGCGGTTATCACCAGCATCGGCCTCTTCGGGGCACTCCAGATCGCAACCAACAAGGCCAATATGGGGATCGACTTCTCCGGCGGGACCTCGGTCCAGGTTGCATTCAGCCGTCCAGTCGGGCAGGAAAAGGTGCACAAGGCCCTGTCGGCGGAGTTGCACAAGGAGGTCAACCTCCAGGAGATCAGCGGCGGTAACCGACTCCTGATCAAGGTCGGTAAGTCCGGTACGGAATCACTAAACGTGGCTGACACCATAACCGGCCGGTTGCGTACTGAGTTCCCCGACAACACGTTCGTGGTTGAAAGCTCCAACGAAGTGGGTCCATCCATCGGCGACAAGCTAAAGAAAGACACACTGCAGGCTGTGGCACTCTCCATGGTTGGCATCATTCTCTACATTGCCTGGCGCTTCGACTTCAACTTCGGAATAGGAGCCGTGGCGGCCACACTGCATGACGTCTTGGCCATGATCGCGCTGTTCTATCTCCTCGATAAAGAGGTCAACCTCCTTTTCATCACTGCCATTCTGACCATCGCCGGGTATTCTTTGACAGACACGGTGGTGATCTTCGACCGTATCAGAGAGAACCTGAACAAGTCGGTACTGGAAGCAAAGGGGGAACTGTTCAACCGGAGTATCAACGAAGTACTCCCGCGAACCATCATCACCTCGCTCACCACGTTCTTGGCCGCCATATCGTTATATCTTTTCGGGGGCGAAGCCATTGGCGATTTCGCCCTGGCCCTCGTTGCCGGCATCGTGATTGCGACCTATTCCTCCATCTTCATCGCAAGCCCGATCGTTTTGCAACTGGAGCGAAGGGACGAGGCGAAAAGGCAGACCCGCGGTGAAACACCCGGGGCGCCGGAGAGTGATAACACTCAAAGGAGAACCTGATGCACGATCTCAACCTGATCATGACCGTTACCGGCGGCTTCGTCGCCGCCCTGTGCTTCGGCTACCTGGCGCACCGGATCGGTCTATCTTCCATAGTCGGATTCCTGCTGGCGGGAATCGCCGTTGGTCCCTACACGCCGGGGTTCGTGGCGGACCGGCACATGGCTGAACAGTTCGCTGAAATCGGCGTGATTCTGCTGATGTTCGGGGTTGGCCTCCAGTTTCACTTCAAGGAACTGCTGGAGGTAAAACGCGCAGCCGTCCCCGGTGCACTGGGCCAGAGCGTGGTGGCGACCCTTTTGAGCGCAGCGGTTGCGGTCGGGCTGGGATGGAGTTGGCCAGCCGGTATCATCTTCGGCCTGGCAGTGTCGGTGGCGAGTACCGTCGTCCTGCTGCGGGTCCTGGTCGACAACAACGAACTGCACACCCCCGCCGGGCACATCGCTGTCGGCTGGCTCGTCGTCGAAGACCTGCTGACCGTCTTTTTGCTGGTGATACTACCGGTCCTCTTCGGGCCGCAGGCAACCGACGGCGGCAGCATCCCTGCCGCCGTCGGACTGGCGTTGCTGAAGATCTCGCTGCTGATCGTTGTCACCTTCTGGGGGGGCGGCAAGGTGATCCCGCGTATCCTGGAGCACGTGGCGGAAACCCACTCCCGCGAACTGTTCACCCTGACCGTGCTGGTGCTGGCCTTGGGAATCGCGGTGGCGTCGGCAAAATTCTTCGGCGTCTCCATGGCGTTAGGCGCCTTCTTGGCGGGCATGGTGGTGAAACAGTCCGACTTCAGCTTCCGTGCAGCGACCGAGGCGCTGCCGATGCGGGACGCCTTTGCCGTATTGTTCTTCGTCTCCGTTGGCATGCTGTTCGATCCTGCCCACCTCATGCAGCAGCCTGGCCTCGTGCTCACCGTACTGGCCATCATCATCATTGGTAAGCCCCTTGCCGCCGTAGCCATCATGTTTGCCCTTGGCTACGCCCCACGGGTAGCCCTGTCGGTTGCCTTCGCCCTGGCGCAGATCGGGGAGTTCTCCTTCATCCTGGCTTCGGTAGGGAGGGACCTCGGGGTGCTGGAAGAAAGCGGCGCCAACACCCTCGTCGCCGCGGCCATTATCTCCATCAGCTTGAACCCGCTTCTGTATCGCACCATCCCTTGGCTTGAGCGACAGGCGAAAGGGACACGGCTGTGGCAATGGCTGGAGAGACGCTCCCGCCCTGATTATGCCGGCGAACGCGTCGATGGGACCATCTCCTGGAGCAGCGATCGCGCTATCGTAGTCGGCTACGGCCCCACAGGCAAAACCCTGGCGAGCCTTTTGTCGGAAAACGGCATCGAACCGTTCATCGTGGAAATGAACCTGCACACGGTGCGGCAACTGCAACAGGAAGGAGTAGGTGCCCTGTACGGCGACGCTACCCTCAGGGAGACCCTTGATGCGGCCGGGCTCGGACAGTCCGTGGCGCTGGTACTCACCTCGGCGGGGATGCGTGGCGAAGAGGAGGTGATCCGGTTGGCACGGCAGCTAAACCCGCAGCTGCGCATCCTGGCCAGGACCAACTACCTCAGGGACATGCCGACGTTGTACCGTGCCGGAGCCAACGCAGTCTTTTCAGGGGAAGGAGAGATCGCTCTGAACATGACCGAGCACATGTTGCGGGGGTTGGGGGCGACCGACGAGCAGATCGACCGGCAGCGTGATCGGGTCCGTGCTGAGTTGGCCTCAGTCGGCAACTGAATGAAGTGCCAGCCGGTTTTAACCGAGGGGCTAAAGGGGTTTTATGCAGAGAAGCGGGCGGCATGGCTGAAAAGGCAGGAATGGCGCCCCGGGAAGGGGCGCCATCAGGTGGGCGTCAAACGTAGATATCCTCCCATACCGTGGGGTCCTCAGGCCAGGGGGACTCCTCGGCGAAGCGAACGCTTTCCTCGACCCGAGCCAGGCAGCGCTTGGTGATTTCGTCCAGGTGCTCCTGGGTTGCTATCCCCTCCTCCAGGAGCCGGCGCGACAGGTTGACGATCGGATCGCGGCTTTTCCAGACATCGGTCTCGGAGGAACTGCGGTACTTCGCGGGGTCGGACATGGAATGGCCGCGGAAACGGTAGGTGACAGCCTCGATGAAGTAGGGACGCTGCCGCTCCCTCACCCACTCCGCGGCCCGCTTGGTGGCTTGGTACATGGCAATCACGTCCATGCCGTCCACTTTTTCACTGGGGATGTCGTAGCCGCAGGTGCGCCGGTGCAGCGCCGCCTGGGCTGACGCGCGGTGGACCTCGGTGCCGATCCCGTAAAAGTTGTTCTCACAGACGAACAGCACTGGCAGGTCCCAAAGGCGTGACCAGTTCAGCGACTCGTGAAAGGTCCCCTGATTCATGGAGCCGTCGCCGAAGAAGCACGCAGTGACACGGTCCTCCTCGAGCAACTGGCTCCCCCATGCAAGCCCGGTGGCGATGGGGAACTGCCCTCCCACGATGGCGTACCCGCCCATGAAATTTAGCTCCGGCGCGAACAGGTGCATGGACCCCCCCTTCCCTTTGCAGAGGCCGGTCGCCTTGCCGAAGAGCTCGGCCATCACCTTTTTCGGATCGGCGCCGCGCACGATGGCCTGGGCATGGTCGCGGTAGGCAGAGAGAATGTAGTCTTTTCCCTGCAGCCCGGCCGTGCAGCCGACGGCGACCGCCTCCTGCCCAGAGTACAGGTGCAGAAAGCCAGTGATGTGCCCCTTGGAGTACTGCTCTGCGCAGCTCTCCTCGAACTCGCGGCAGAGCACCATCTGCTCGTAGAAACCAAGCAGTTCTTCCTCGGAGAGCAACTCCCTCAGGGTGTCAGCCATGGTTCTCCTCCTTTACTGAATTGAGCAGTCCACCAGCCACCAGCTCGCGGCGTTCCCGCTCCGATGCCTGCAAAATGGTCATGATCTCGGTACCGTTGACCTGGATCGGTACCACGGTGGCGCCGCTTCCGACCAACTCCCGCAGACGCGGGATGGTGATGCGGTCCCCCTGCTTGATGCGGTCGTAGTCGGCTGGGTCTTTGAAGACCAGCGGCACGATGCCGAAGTTGATCAGGTTGGAGCGGTGGATCCTGGCGAAGCTCTTGGCGATCTTCACCCTGATGCCCAAGTAGCGCGGAGCAAGTGCGGCATGCTCGCGCGATGATCCCTGGCCGTAGTTTTCACCTCCCACAACGGCGCCGTCACCTTTCTCGGCGGCTCGCACAGCGAATTCCGGGTCGGCCTGTTCGAAGACGAACTTGCTGATAGCCGGGATGTTGCTGCGGAACGGGAGCACCTTGTTGCCCGCCGGCATGATGGTGTCGGTGGAGATGTTATCCCCGACTTTGATGATCACCTCGACGTCGAGCTGGTCCGGCAGCGCCGGGAACTCGGGGAACGGGACGATGTTGGGCCCGGTGACGATCTCCACCGAGCTGCCGTCTTCGGGCGGGTACTGGATGCCCGAGTCGTCCACCAGGTAGCGGACCGGGTTCCGCACATCCGGCCAGGGGAGCAGTTCCGAGAGCTTGCGCGGGTCGGTAACCACGCCGAAGACGCCCGCAGCGGCAGCGGTTTCCGGTGAGCAGAGGTAGACCCGGTCTTCCTTGGTGCCGCTGCGCCCCGGAAAGTTGCGCGGGAAGGTGCGCAGCGAGACCTGGTTGGTGCCGGGCGCCTGCCCCATGCCGATGCAGCCCAGGCAACCGGGCTGGTGCACCTGACCGCCGGCGAGCAGGAGCATCATGAAACCGCCCTGGGCCACCACGTTCTCCAGCACCTGCCGGCTGCCAGGATTGATGTGGAAGGTGAGGCCCGATGCGATACGGCGCCCTTCAAGGATGCGGCAGACGGTCATCAGGTCGCGGAAGGAAGAGTTGACCGAACTCCCCACGATGACCTGGTCCACCTTGAGTCCCTCGATCTCGGAGACCGGCACCACGTTGTCCGGTGACGACGGGCAGGCGATCAACGGCACCACCTGGGACAGGTCGATCTCGTCGTGTTCGTCGTAGGTCGCGTCCGCGTCAGCGCAAAGCTCGCGCCAGACATCGGCACGCCCCTGTGCCTCCAGGAAGGCACGAGTGTTCTCGTCGCTTGGGAACACGGTCGTGGTCGCGCCGAGCTCCGCCCCCATATTGCCGATGGTGGCGCGATCGGTGGCCGACAGGGTGGCGACGCCAGGACCATAATATTCAATTATCTTCCCTACCCCGCCCTTCACCGTGTGGCGCCTAAGCAGTTCCAGGATCACGTCCTTCCCCGAAACCCACGGTTGCAACTGCCCGGTCAGCTTCACTCCGAAGATTTTCGGGCAGGTGAGGTGGAAGGGGTACCCCGCCATGGCAAGGGCCACGTCGAGTCCGCCCGCACCGATGGCGAGTTGCCCGAGCCCCGCGGCGGTAGGGGTGTGCGAGTCGGCTCCAAGGAGCGTGGTGCCGGGTACGCCGAATCGTTCCAGGTGCACCTGGTGCGAAACGCCGTTGCCCGGCTTGGAGAGGTTGACCCCGAACTTCTGCGCCGCAGTGGCGAGGAAGACGTGGTCGTCAGCGTTCTTATTATCGGTCTGCAGAAGGTTGTGGTCGACGTACTGCGCCGCCAGCCCTACCTTGATCCTGGGGATACCGGTGGCCATGAATTCCAGCATGGCCATGGTGCCGGTGGCGTCCTGCAAGAGGGTCTGGTCGATCCGGATCGCGATTTCCCGCCCCGGCACCAGTTTCCCCTCAACCAGGTGTTCCTTCAATATCTTTCTTGCCAGATTGTCTCCCATCTTAGCCTCCAAAAGCCGCGGGTTGCCACGGCAGGGGACTGGCTCCGCAGGTGCCTGTCCCCCTGATCAGCCGATGCTGGAGTCCTCCATTAATTCCTTCAGTACGACTGCGTTGTTGTGCTCCTCGTCCTTTGCCGCGTAGAGCAGGGTCAGCGTCTTGCCTGCGGCAAGTGCAACGAGTTCTTGGAGCAGCGCCCCCTGCCCCGCCAGTTCGTGGCGGTAGCGCTGCCGAAACTGCTGCCATTTTTCCGGGTCGTGACCGAACCAGTGCCGCAACTCGTCCGAGGGAGCAAGTTCTTTCTCCCAGCGGTCCAGGTGCGCCTTGTCCTTGGAGATGCCCCGCGGCCAGAGCCGGTCTACCAGCACGCGCACGCCGTCTTGCGCGGACGGCTCGTCGTATATTCTCTTGAGTCGGATCATGGCCTCACCCCGTGAATGGGTGCAGCCCCGCCATAACCCGCTGCAAGCTCTGCTTGACCGTGACCGAGAGCTCGTTCAGTTGGCTGTTCCCCACCAGGGAGAGCCCAGCAACGGGATCCATCACCATCACCACGGTGCGTGACTCGCTTACCGAGTAGACGGCCACGTTGCAGGGAAGCAGCGTGCCGATGTCTATCTCCACGCCGAAGGCCTGGTACGCCAGACCGGGGTTGCAGGCCCCGAGGATGTGGTAGTTACGGAACTCCTTGTCGAGCTTCTCCTTGAACTTCTGCTTCACGTCGATCTCGAACAGCACCCCGAATCCTTCCCGCTGCAACTCCTGATGCACTCTCGGGAGTGCATCGGCAAAGGGGAGCGCCATGGTGATGCCAAAGGCGTATGGGGTCGTCAGCGGCTTCGACTCTTGTGCTTCCATTGCTTCCGCTCTTTCTTTCAAGCTGATCACCTCTCTTTGAATTTGCTCCGGCAGGTCGCTGCGGATCATGCGTTCGGCTTGGTCGTCCTTGGGCGCCCAATCGACCTCTATGGTCAGCACCTGCGGAGCCACCGGGCTTTGCACCGATGATGGCACCACACGGTTCACCACACGTCCAGTGAAAAGGGGGTGTTCCAGGAGAAAGTAGCGTACCTCGCCGTGAGTCTTGTCGAGGACCACTTTCTCCGTAATCAGCAGCCCCTCCCCCTTTATCTCGCGAAGCAGACCGTTGCCGTAGTGCTGCAGGGTGCGCGACTGGGTCACCCCCGGCAGGTAGGAATGCGGCTGTTCCATTTTCTCGATAAGAAGCTTCCATACGGTATCAAGCGCAGCGTGTACTTCACAGCTATGAGAGATTTTGCGCATGGCGTGCACCTCCCGCTCACTCTGCCCCGCAGGGCTCATTAGATATTGTATCCCCCAAGTGGAATAACTGGAATACTTTACCCGATTGTCGAGGGGCGGCAATGACCGCAGCAGGCTTTTTCATGGGAAAATGGCCGAAAAATAATACCCTCTTGCTGCCGGCCAACAAGGGCGTGAACAGATGCGGCCAGGTTGTCGGCAAGGGAAGCTACGACTTGTGTTGGACGGAAATCTCAACTAAGATAGCGCGCGGAACAGCGCGACTAGCCTCAGGAGGAATAGGAATGGAAAAGTGTGCCTTCATTACAGGAGCATCTTCGGGATTTGGAGCCGCCTGCGCACGTGCGCTGGCCGATCTGGGCTGGAAACTGGTACTGACGGCCCGGCGCGCGGACAAACTGCAGGCACTCAAACAGGAACTTGCCGGCAAGACGCAGGTGCACACGCTGACGCTGGACGTGCGCGACGGCGAGGCCGTGGCCGCTGCCTGCGCCGGGCTGCCGCCGGAATTCGCGGAAGTCGACCTGCTGGTCAACAACGCCGGTTTGGCCCTGGGGCTAGAACCGGCGCACCAGGCGTCGCTTGAGGATTGGGAGACCATGGTGGACACCAACGTGAAGGGAGTGATGTACTGCACACGCGCCATCCTCCCAGGGATGGTGGCCAGAAATCGTGGCCACGTCGTCAATATCGGCTCAGTGGCTGGAAGCTGGCCCTACCCCGGCGGCAACGTCTACGGAGCCACCAAGGCCTTCGTGCAGCAGTTCTCCAGGAACCTGCGCGCCGACCTGCTGGGCACCGCGGTGCGGGTCACCAACATTGAACCAGGCATGGCTGAGACCGAGTTTTCCAAGGTCCGCTTCAAAGGGGAAGACGAAAAGGCGCAACGGGTCTACACCGGAACCGAACCGCTGCGAGCGGAGGATATAGCCGACATCGTGGTGTGGGTGGCCTCGGTGCCGGCCCGGGTCAACATCAACAGCGTTGAGGTGATGTCGGTGCACCAGGCCTGGGGACCGCTGGCGGTGCACCGGTCGTAGAAGCTTCATCTTTTTGGGTGGGATTTCCCCCTCTCCCTCCTGGAGAGGGCGGGGTGAGGGGGGTGCCACAAAGCGACCGTGTAACCGGAGGTAGCAGCCTCACCCGGCCTTCGGCCACCCTCTCCCGGGGGGAGAGGGGATTGCACCAAGCCCTGGCGTTGAACGAGAAAGGGGAGCCCGTTCAATCGGTGCTCCCCTTTGCTAGTTATTCTCGTGCTCGTTCCGCAACGCCCCGGGCGTGCCGCCATCCATCAGATGGAGCGGCCAGGCTACTGTTCGCCGTTCCCCTCGGGACTCTCGTGGTGTCCCCCTTTTCCGTTCCCGTTCTGGCCGGTGTCTTTAAGAAAGTCGATGAATTCCTTGTCCAGCTTGTTGAAGTGGGAACGAAGCCATTCACACATCGCGGTGATGACGGCCACGATCATCAGGGTATTGTCCCCCTGCTCGGCGTGAAGCGTTTCTAGGCGCAACACCTCCCGGAAGAAGATCTCGTGCTGCGTCTTATGAGAATGATGGCCAGGATAGCCGGCTTCGAGCATCAGCTTCTCCTCATCCCGGAAGTGCCACCTCACGTACTTCTTCAAAAACCACATCAGCCTGCCGATCTCTTCGGCGCCCTTCCTGCTCTTGGCTCCCTTGAGCAGGTCGTCGACACGGCGTAGCAGTTCCTTGTGCTGCTTGTCCACCGCCTCGCTCCCCGTCGCCATGTCCTCGTGCCACTGCGTCAACATTTATCCCGTCTCCTTGTCACGCCACGGCAGCTGCAAGCGCCGCCGAAACCGCAGAACCGGTTTCTTGACCGGTTACACCTTAAATCGGCAGACATCCCTCTTTGCTTGAGGACTTTCGTTAAAAAAAAAGCCCCGGAGAAGCCCAGGGCCTTGAAAGTATTGTGTGCAAGGCGAAACTTACGCCCTTTTTTCCTCGTTCAACTGGACCACGTCGTCGCCTGCGGAGGCCTTCTTGAAGTTCTTGATGCTGCTCCCCAGTGCCTGACCGAGCTGCGGCAGCTTGGCGGGGCCGACAACCACGAGAGCTATCACGAGTACGATGATCATTTCCGGCATACCGAATCCAAACATTTACCTTCTCCTTTGAACTCCCGCGCCGGGGAGCTGTTGCGTTGACGCCTCTTGGTTCAGGCTGCCCCCTGGGCTAGGCCTGCGCTTTCTGTGCTTGCGCGACGGTGGGAAGGCTGTCGGTATTGCCCGGCCTTGCCTTGTCGCCGTTTCTCAACTCGTAGTATTCCTGCGGGGTGTTGATGTTGCTGAAGGAATCGAAGGCCGGGTCGAACCCGGCCACCTCGCTGGCGGGGATCTCGTTCACCTTCAGCTGCGGCAGGATGGAGACGATGCGCCGCTTCCCCTGCTCCAGGCACTGTTCCATGGCCGACAGCGCGCTTTTGTTGTACAGGGCGTGCAGCGGTTCGTAACCGTGGTCGCTCTTCGGGAGCACCAGGTCACAGTCGCCTCGGCGCCCGGCGATGTGCCTTATCAGGGCCGGGTCGAGGTGCGGCATATCGCAGGCGACGGTGAAGACGCTCGGGGTGTTGGCCTGGGCAAGCCCCGCGTGGATGCCGGCCAATGCCCCCATGCCCGGGTACAGGTCGGCTACCTTGCGGCAAGGGAGAAACTGGTACTGTTCCGGGGTGTTGGTCACCAGGATCACCTCGGGGAAGATCTCGGCGAGTTCCCGGTAGATGCTCTCGATGAAACGTCCCCCCTTGTGCGGCAGGAGCGCCTTGTTGCTCCCCATGCGGCTGGAAGCTCCCCCGGCAAGGATGACGCCAGTAACGCCGGCGATCTTCTCCGGGCCGGACGTGCTGATGGCTTCCGCATGGGTATAGACCTTGAAGCTGTCGGTGCGCACGTAGCCGACCAGGGTGATGCCGGCGTCCTCGGCCATCTTCACCGCCATGTCGGTTGGCGAGGTGCGCGAGGCGATCAGGTCGATCCCCAGCATCGAAGCCTTGGCGACCAGTTCGGTGGAGACGCGCCCCGAAGTAACCAATATGGTTCCAGCCAGCGAGATCCCCTTCAGCAGGGCCTCGCCGGCGATTCTGTCAATGGTGTTGTGGCGGCCGATGTCCTCAGCATGCAGGATGAGCGTGTCGCTCCCCACACCTGCGGAGTGCATCCCGCCGTGGTTCTTGTACCCTTCGCACTTCTGGGCCAGCTGGTTCATCAGTGCGAAGATGGTCTCGGGTGCGTGAACCCGGGACGGGCCGGACTTCTCGACCGGCTTGGGCATGTTGAAGCTGATGCCGGTGCCGCAGCCGGAAGTAAGTACCGGCTTGAGACGCTCGGGGAGTTCGCCGCGGATGGTGACGCTGGCGGCGCCGAAGTCTTGGCAGATGGCCAGCGCCAGGAAGTCGTCAACCTTGGAAACGAAGCCCTGCAGGCGCAGGAAACCGGCGACCAGGAAGCGCAGATCGTGGGGTGAAGCGATCAGGGTCGCCATCTCGCGCCCGTTCACCACCAGCTGCAGGGGGTACTCGTTGACCACCCCACCTTCCACCTGCTCCATGACGCCCTTCTTGAAACTGTAAATGGTTGCCACCTGCGGACTCCTTGAATCTGATCTGGCTTGAGCTTGTGCCGTCCCCCGCCCGGCCCCTCCCCCGCCATGGGCGAGAGAGGGGACTATGGGAGGGTTTCCTCGTACTTCTAAGCTGTTACTGCGTAAGATTCAAATGATTGCTGCAACTAGTACTAGGCCTTGGCCGCACCGTGAGCGTGGCCTTTCTCGGTTTTGTGGAAGTGGTCCGGAATCGAGTAGTCGACGGTCTCCGGATGGTGTTCGAAAATCGGGAAGTACTTGGCGATCAGCACGAAGAACAGGATGTGCGCAGCGATGATGCCGATGGTGACCAGGCTCTCGATGAAGGACGGGTAGTAGAAGGTACCCGGTGCTTCCATGCCGAACATGGAGACGTTGAAGCGGTTCAGGATGATGCCGGCGATCACCATCCAGGCAGCGGTGGCACGCAGGCGGCCGTCCTCACGAACCTTCCTGCTCATCAGCATGAAGAGCGGGATGATCATGCCGCCGACAACCTCGACCACGAAGAGCACCAGCAGGCCGGGACGGTTGAAGAGCGGGCCCTGGGTCAGGGCGAACAGCGAGAAGAACTTCACGGTCAGGTACACGGTGATGACCCAGGGGAGGATCTTTGCCAGGGTCTCAAGCAGTTCGCCCTCGTCCGGCTGCCCCATGTACTTGTGGCTCATAGTGGCCTCCACGATGATAATGGAGATACCGGCGCACATTGCGGAAAGCCAGAACAGCAGCGGCAGCAGAGGGTTGTACCAGAGGCTGTGCAGCTTATCGACCGCGATCAGGAAGAAAGTGCCCAGCGAGGACTGGTGCAGGGTCGAGATGGAGGCCGCGGCGACAACCAGCGGCATCTCCAGGGTGCGTAGCAGACGCATCGGCACGTGGTAGCCGAACTTCTCGCACACCGGCGACAGGAACTCGAGGAAGAGCACCGTGGTGTACGCCATGACGCACATGGAAACCTCGAACATCGGGGAGTGCGGGTTCCAGTACACCAGGGTGTGCCAGCCGCGCTGCGGCTGCCCCAGGTCGAGCAGCAGACCGACGCAGACCAGGGAGTAACCGAGGAAGCCGGTCACGATGGCCGGACGTACCAGCGGCTCGAGCTTCTTGATGTGGAAGCAGTGCACGATGGCCCCGAGGGTGAAGGCGCCCGCCGCGAGCGGTACCGCGGTGACGACGTCGAAGGAGATCCAGAGGCCCCACGGGAAGGTGTCGTTAAGGTTGGTGGTGACACCCAGGCCGAACACGAAGCGGGCCAGGGAGGCGAGCGCGCCCAGCGCCACCAGGACGATCAGGAACTGCACGAAGCGGTGGTAGCCCTTGATCTCGTTAGCGATTATCTTTGCAGCGGTCATCTAGCTCTCCTCCTTCGGCGTAGCGCCGGATTTTCTCTGCTCCTCTTCCTTGGCGATCCTCTCCTTCCTGTGGTTGAACCAGGAAAGCAGCGACAGCGAGCTGCCGACGGTGAGGAAGATGCCCGGGACCAGACGCAGTGCCTGCCAAGTGTAGGACGGGAGCGGACGCTTGGTGACCGGTTTGAAGCCGAGTTCGTCGAAGGGAAGCGCGGTCAGGTAGATGACCGAGGTGCCGCCCGCCTCTTCCGAGCCGTAGAGCTTCTTCAGGTACTTCTCGGGACGCGCCGCGATCCTCTTGTTGGCTTCCTTGATCATGTCCTCGCGGTTGCCGTAGGTGATGGCGGAGACGCAGGTGGTGGCGCAGGCCGGCTTCAGCCCTTCCTTCACCCTGGAGTAGCAGCCGGTGCACTTTCTCACCAGCGGCAGCGCCTTGCTCCACTCGTACTTGGGCACCCCGAACGGGCAGGCGACCATGCAGAAGCGGCAGCCGATGCAGCGATCCGCGTCGTAGGTAACCGGGCCTTCCTTGGTCTTCTTGAAGGCGCCTACGGGGCAGACCGATGCGCAGGCCGGCTCGTTGCAGTGCATGCACATCTCTTTGTAGAAGGCGAACTCGTTCTGCCCGTTCTTCTCGTAGTCCCGGAACTTAATGCGGGTAAAGGTGTATTCCGACATGAGCGGCGGATTCTGGTAGCCTTCGCCTGTGAAGAACTCAGTCTTCTCTGCGCCCAACTGGTTCCACTGCTTGCAGGCGACCTGGCAACCGCGGCAGCCGGTGCACTTGGTCATGTCGATCAAGAATGCTTTGCTTTTGTTGAAATCTTGGTTCTCGCTGCTCATGCGCGTTTACCCCCTTTCTCGATGTTGCAGAGGAATGCCTTGAATTCGGGGATGCTTGTGTTCGCGCAACCGACCGACGGTGTAAGGACGTTGCCGGAGTCGCCGGTAGCCAGACCTGCATAACCGAAGTGCCAGGGGAGACCAACCTGCTCAACTTCTTTCCCCTGCACGCTGAACGGCTTCAGCCTGGAAGTGACCAGTGCTTTCGCCTCGATGGAACCGCGCTCGCTGGTTACCTTCACCATGTCGCCGTTGTTGATCCCCTTGGCGCGGGCGAGCGTCTGGGAAATCTCGACGAACATGGTCGGGACCAGTTCCACCAGCCAGGGGAGCGAACGGGTCATGGCGCCTGCCTGCCAGTGCTCGGTCATCCTGTAGGTGGTGCCGACGTACGGGAACTTCGCCGTATCGCTGGTCATGTTGGCCGGAATCTTGACGGCCGGGTTGGTCTGGGTCTTGGAAAGAAGGTTCTTGGCCGGGCTCTCGATCGGCTCGTAGTGCTCGGGGAACGGACCGTCCTTCATGTCCAGTGCGTAGAGACGGCCATGGCCTTCCGCCAGCATGATGAAGGGGTACTTTCCTTCCTTGTCGTCCTTCATCGGCGGCCAGGGACCGTCGGGCACGTCGCCTTTCCACTTCTTCTCGAGAGCGTCCCAGGTGATGACGACGCGTTTCGGGTTGAACGGCTCACCGGCCGGGTTGACCGAGGCGCGGTTGTAAATGATGCGGCGGTTGACCGGCCAAGCCCAGGACCATTTCGGGTACATGCCCAGGCCGGTCGGGTCGGCGAGGTCGCGACGCGCCATCTGGTTGCCTTCCTTGGTGTAGGAACCGCAGTAGATCCAGCAGCCGGAGACGGTGGAGCCGTCATCCTGCAGGTACTTGAACATCGGGACCTGGTCACCTGCCTTGAACTCCAGGGTCTTGTCCTTGTCGACGATGGTCATGTCCTTGGTGAAGTAGCCGTTGATCTCCTTGGCCACCATGTGCACTTCCGGCTCGTCACCCTGGCCGTAGTTCCAGGAGAGCTTGGTGATCGGCTCCGGGAATGCGCCACCCTTCTCGTAGGCCTTCTTCATGCGCTTTGCGAACTGGTTCAGGATCCAGAGGTCGCTCTTGGCGTCGCCAACCGGCTCGGCTGCCTTGTAGCGCCACTGCGCCCAGCGGCCGGAGTTGGAGATGGAACCTTCCTTCTCGACGGAGGAGGCTGCCGGCAGCATGAAGACCTCGGTCTTGATGTCCTTCGGGTTCACACCGGGGCGCTTCCAGAAGATGGAGGTCTCGGTCTCCCAGAGGTCGACGGTGACCAGCCAGTCCAGCTTGCCCAGGGCCTCGCGGGTCTTGAGGGAGTCCGGGCCGCCCACAGCCGGGTTCTGGCCCATGCAGACCAGGCCCTGCAGCTCACCCTTGCCCATCTTCTCCATCAGCTTGGTGAAGGAGTAGTTCCCGCTTCTCTTGGGAAGGTAGTCGTAGCAGAAGTTGTTTTCCTTGGTGGCGTTGTCGCCGTACCAGGCTTTCAGGAGGCTCACGGTGTACTTCGGGGTGTTGCCCCACCAGTTGGCGCTCTTGGGATCCTTGGTCTTCGGGGTCCACTTCTCCAGGTATGCCTTGAGGTCGACGTTGTCGAACTCCGGGGACTTCAGGTAGCCCGGCAGCAGGTGGAAGAGCAGACCGTAGTCGGTCGAGCCCTGGACGTTGGACTCACCGCGCAGCGCGTTGACGCCGCCGCCGGCGATGCCGATGTTGCCCAGAAGCATCTGCAGCATGGCGGTGGCACGGACGTTCTGGGAGCCGTGGGTGGACTGGGTGATGCCCATGGCGTAGAGGATGGTGCCCGCCTTGTCGGCGCGGCCGGTGGAGCAGTAGGCCTTGGCGACGGCGAGGTAATCTTCCTTCTTGGTGCCGGTGATGTTGCAGACCATGTCCACGGTGTAGCGGGAGTAATGCTTCTTCAGGAGCTGGTACACGCAGCGCGGGTCCTTCATGGAGTGGTCGCGCTTCGGGTTGCCGGAGCCGTCCAGGGCGTAGGCCCAGGCCTTGGCGTCGTAAGTCTTCTCCTGGTCGTCGAACGCGCAGAAGATGCCCTCGTTGAAGTCGTACTTGTCGTTCACGATGAAGGTGGCGTTGGTGTACTCGCGAACGTACTCCTCGTGAATCATGTTGTTCTGCAGCGCGTAGTTGATCATGCCGCCCAGGAAGGCGATGTCGGTGCCCGGACGGATCTGCGCGTAGTGGTCCGCCTTGGAGGCGGTCCTGGTGAAGCGGGGATCGACGGCGATCAGCTTGCCGCCCTGGTCCATGGCCGCCTCGATCCATTTCATGGAAATCGGGTGATTCTCGGCCGGGTTGCAGCCGATGGCGAGAATCGCGTCAGCGTTTCTCAGGTCGATCCAGTGGTTGGTCATTGCCCCACGTCCAAACGAAGCCGCCAGACCGGCGACTGTAGCGGAGTGTCATATTCGGGCTTGGTGTTCGAGGTTCGCGACCCCCATGGAGCGGGCGAACTTGCTCCAGAGGTAGCACTCCTCGTTATCGAGACCGGCGCCGCCCAGGAATGCCATCCCTTCGGTGCGGTTGACCACGTACTCCTTGTTGTCCTTCTTGTTGATCTCTTTGGCCTTGAAGGACTTGTCGCGCGTGTCCTTCATCTTCTGGGCGATGCGCTCCAGGGCCCAGTCCCACGACTTCTCTTCGAACTTGTCGCTACCGGGGGCGCGGTACATGACCTTCTGCAGGCGACGCTCGTTGTTGGCCACCTGGAACAGCGCGCTACCCTTCGAACAGAGTGCACCCTGGTTGATCGGGTGCTGGGTGTCCCCCTCGATGTTCACGATCTTGCCGTTCTTGGTATGCACCACAAGCCCGCAACCTACCGCGCAGAAAGGACAGATGGTGGTCGAGCTTTTCAGCCCCTTGGTGCGCATCTGCGGAGCGTCTGCGCCGCCCGCTTCCGCTTTTTTGCCGGAGAGGATCAGTGCCGCCGCAGCCGCCCCCCCCTGCAGAAACTCCCGTCGTGAAACTGCCATGTTGAATCTCTCCTTTTTCCATGATAAACGTCGTCGACGCTGGATAAGCACCGCGTATACGGCAATTGCCATGCCAGCGCGTAAACGTTTACTATAAAAATAGTTGTGTACCGTAAACCTTCGAAATGATAATGTTGTCAGCGCCAGTCGGGAATTTTAGAAAGATTGATATTAATTAACAAATGCGTCGTTTTGTCAAAATGTGTGACATTTTGTCCAAGACGACTCCTCCAGCAACGGCGCGGTAATGAAGCGAGGAACGCCCCAAAATGACACAAGAACGAATTCTCATCTGCGATGACGAGGAAGGGATCCTCATCTACCTGAAGAAGCTGTTGCAGACCCAGGGGTACTCCGTGGAGACCTTCAACGCCGGTGCACAGCTTTTGCGCCGGCTGCGTGAG
This sequence comes from Geomonas agri, assembly GCF_020179605.1. Lineage (NCBI taxonomy): Bacteria > Pseudomonadati > Thermodesulfobacteriota > Desulfuromonadia > Geobacterales > Geobacteraceae > Geomonas > Geomonas agri. Next base: position 1,153,638 of record NZ_JAINZO010000001.1, on the reverse strand, counting down.
GGGGATCTCGGCGACGCCGACCTGATCCTGCAGGACGTCAGGATGCCCGACCTGGACGGCATCAGCGTGCTCCAGGAGGTCAAGCAACTCAGGCCATCGCTTCCCGTCATCATCATGACCGCCTTCGGCACCATCGATGCCGCGGTGGAGGCCATCAAGCTGGGGGCCTACGACTACGTCACCAAGCCCTTCCCCAAGGAGAAGATCCTGAGCGTCCTGAAAAACGCCTTGGAGAAGGAGCAACTGCTGCAGGAGAACCGGGCGCTCAAGACCGAGTTGGGCAAGCCCATCCTGCAGGACGCCATCATCTTCAGAAGTGCCGTGTTCCAGGAGACCTACGACCTCACCTTGCAGGTGGCGGCCAGCGAGGCCAACATCCTGGTGCTGGGCGAGTCCGGCACCGGCAAGGAGCTCATCGCCGGCGCCATCCACTACAACAGCCCCCGGCGCGAGCGCCGTTTCCTCTCCATCAACTGCGCCGCCCTCACCGAAACGCTTTTGGAGAGCCAACTCTTCGGGCACGTGCGCGGCGCCTTCACCGGTGCCATCACGCACCAGAAGGGACTCCTGGAGGAGGCCGACGGCGGCACCCTGTTCATGGACGAGATCGGCGACATGAGCCTCCCCATCCAGGCAAAGCTCTTGCGCGTGATACAGGAGCGCGACTTCATCCCCGTGGGCGCGACCCGTGCCAAGAGCGCCGACATCCGCTTCGTGGCCGCCACCAACAAGGATCTCGAGGAGGAGGTGCGCGCCGGCAGGTTCCGCGAGGACCTCTACTACCGCCTCAACGTCATCAACATCCCCCTCCCCCCGCTGCGCGAGAGAAAGGACGACATCGAGCCCTTGGCCCAGCACTTCCTGAAGAAATACAGCCTCAAGATGAAGAAGGAGGTGACCGGCGTCACGCCGGAGGCGCTGCACATCCTGTGCGGTTACGACTGGCCCGGCAACATCCGCGAGCTGGAAAACGTTATGGAGCGCGCAGTCATCCTGGCCCGCACCCCGCTGGTGACCCCCAAGGAACTCCCCATCTGGCGTAGGCAACAAAAAGCTGCTGCGGCACCAGCCGAGCCACAACTGGTGTCTCTGGAGAACATGGAGAAAGCACACATCGAGCGCACCCTGCTCGGCACGGGCTACCACAAGAGCCGTTCCGCCGAGATCCTGGGGATTTCCAGAAAGACACTCGATCGCAAGATCGCGGAATACGAGATCACCATCCCCTCATGAATATCCCTAGGCTCCGTTTTCCAATCAAGACCAAGCTCACGGTCGCCACGCTGATCCCGCTGGCGATCGCCATCCTGATCTGCTGGATGGCCGGCGTCTTCATCCTGAGCGCTAAGGTGGCCGCCCAAGCCCAGGAGAAGGTGCGCTACGACCTCTCAGTCGCTCGGGAGGCCTACCTGAACGAGTTGACTCGTCTCTACGATGCCGTAAAGCTCTCCGCCTCCTTCGGCAGGACCTCCGAGACCGTCATCGCCGCCGACCAGCGTGCCTTGGCCGCCACCCTTTCGCCGGTGCGCAAAAGCGAGCACCTGGACGTTTTGGCCGCGGTGGACGCCTCGGGCAAGGTTATCTTCCGGGCCAATAACCCGAAGCAGTTTGGCGACGACAAAATGCGTAACCAGTTCATAGTGAGGGCGCTCAAGGGAGAGCTGGTGAGCGGCACCACCATCATCCCGACTGCGGAACTGACACTGGAGGGTGAGGAACTGGTGCGCCAGGCGCACGTCCAGGTTGCCGGGACCAAGTCCGATCCGACCCCGCCAACCCCGCTCAACGGCGCCATGTTCCTCTTTGTTGCTGCCCCGGTGCGGGACCAGGCCGGCAACGTGGTGGGCGCTCTCTACGGCGGCGTTTTGTTGAACAACAACAAGAAGCTGGTGGACAAGATCAAAACCGTCGTCTACGAAGGGGCCAAGTCCAACGGCCGCGACGTGGGCAACTCGACCATCTTCCAGGGCGACGTCCGGATCGCCACCAACGTCCCCAATACCGACGGCAGCCGCGCCATCGGTACCAAGCTCTCGGCACCGGTGTACGACCGCGTCCTCCTGAAAGGGGCGAAGTGGGTGGGACGGGCATTCGTGGTCAACGACTGGTACCTGACCGCTTACGAGCCGATCCTGTCGCTGCAAGGGGTCCCGATAGGTGCGCTCTACGTGGGGATGCTGGAGAGCCACTACTCTGCGGTCAAGACCGACATGGCCGTCCTCTTGAGCTTCGTGCTTCTCTTGAGCGGACTGACCGGGGTGTCCATGTCCGGCTTCCTTGGGAGGAAGCTGGCGCAGCCGATCAAGGAACTGGAGCTCTTGACGCGGCGGGTGGCGGCGGGCGAGCGGGACGTGAAGAGCACCATCGACTCGCGCGATGAGATCGGCGACCTGGCCGAGCGCTTCAACGACATGAGCCAATCGCTCGCCGAGCGCGAGGACAGCATCATCGAGCTGAACCGGAACCTGGAGCAGAAGGTGCAGCTGAGGACCGCTGAACTGGAGGAGAAGAACCGGCTCCTGGTGCAGACGCGCGAGGAGTTATTGCGGGTCGAGAAGTTAGCCGCCATCGGCGAGCTGGCGGCGGGCGTTGCCCACGAGATCAACAACCCCATGGCCATCATCCGTGGCAACACCGAGCTTTTGCAGCTTTCCGTCCCCGAGGACGCGCCCAACCGGGAGGAGGTGGACACCATCTTCCAGCAGGTGAAGCGGGTGGAGCGGATCGTGTCCAACCTGTTGAAGTTCGCCCGGCGCGAGCAGATGGAGCGCGGCGAAGTGCCCCTGAACGAGCTGTTGCACGAGATCGTGGGGCAGATCGGTCACCAGGTTTCCCTGGAGAAGATCAAGGTATTCGAGTTCTACGCGGAGGAAGTTGCCGTCATCGAAGGGGACCAGGACCAGCTACGGCAGGTGTTCACCAACCTGATCCTGAACGCGGTACAGGCGATGCCCGACGGGGGCGTACTCGACATCAGGAGCGCGCCAGTGGGGAGTGGGGACAACTACGAAGTGAAGATTTCCGACACCGGGGTGGGGATCCAGTTGGAGAACCTGAGGCAGGTGTTCAACCCCTTCTACACGACTAAGGCCAACGGCACCGGGTTGGGATTGTCGGTCAGTTACGGCATCATCAGGGAACACGGCGGTTGCATCGACGTGGAGAGCGTACCAGGCCGCGGCAGCAGTTTCACCGTGCTGCTCCCCTGCGAGCACTAACCACCCTCTCCCTCCCACAAAAAACAGTTTTTAATCAGCTGCAAAATGCCATCGGGTCCACGGGGTCCACTGCGGCCATGTCGTCCACCAAAAGCGTGCACGCCAGGCCACCGCGGTTGCCAAACCGTCCACCGCAGCCGCAACCCTACACCACGACCTTATCCCCCGGCCTCACCACCCCGCCCTTGAGCACTCTGGCGAAGATCCCTTCTTTGGGCATGACGCAGTCGCCGGCCTGGTAGTAGATGGCGCAGCGGGTATGGCATTCTTTGCCGATCTGGGTCACCTCGAGTAGGGTCTCACCCAGTTCGATCTTGGCGCCGATGGGGAGGCTCACCAGGTCCACCCCTTCGGTGGTGATATTCTCGGCGAAGTCCCCTTCCTTCACGTCCAAGCCAAGTGCCTGCATCTTGGCAATGCTCTCCTGGGCCAGAAGGCTCACCTGGCGGTGCCAGTCACCGGCATGGCCGTCGCCGACGATGCCGTGCTCCTCGCGCAGGGTGACCTCGGGTACCGGGGTCTTCCTCTCCCCTTTGTTCTTGCTGATGTTAACGGCGACTATCTTTCCGATCATGCCTTCTCCTTCTTATCTACCCGCCTACGCGGGACATGGCGAATGGTTTGCTTTCTACACCTTCGTCGGTAACCTCGTGTCGCCCCGGTTTGGCCGCCACGATGCGCCGGATTTCCTTGCGTAACAGTTCGTCATCACCCGTCGCCAGCACCGGCTTCAGGTCCACGCCAGTCCCGGAGAACAGGCATCCCTTGGCGACGCCTGAGGCGGTCACCCGCAGACGGTTGCAGCCGTCGCAGAAGTGGCCGGTCATGGCGGTAATGATGCCCAGCGACCCCGGTGCCCCCTGGATTCGGAAGTTCTTGGACGGGCCGGAGCGCTCACTGTTGGTGCTCTCCTCGATGGTGTACTCCCGGGCGATGCGCTCTCTGATCTCCGCGCCGGGCACGGTGAGATCGCGCCAGTCGGCGTCGCCGCAGGTGGGCATGTACTCGATGAAGCGCACCGCGTAGGGGCGCTTCAGGGTCAGCGCCGCGAAGTCGAGGATCTCGTCGTCGTTCACCCCGCGCATGACCACCACGTTAATCTTGTGCGGCGGAAAACCGACCCGCTCCGCCTGGTCAAGCCCGTCCAAGACCCGTTGCAGCTCACCGCCGCGGGTGATGGCGGCGAAGGTTTCCGGTTTCAACGAATCCAGGCTCACATTGAGCCGCTGCACCCCGGCATCCCTCAGCCCCTGGGCCATCTCCTTCAGCAGCAGACCGTTGGTAGTCAGCACCAATTCCTTCAGCCCCGGCAACGCGGCCAGGCGCGCAAGGAAGTCAATGATCCCCTTGCGCACCAAGGGCTCGCCGCCGGTGACGCGGATCTTCTCAATCCCGGCGGCAACCGCCTCGGCGGAAATCCGAAGCAGATCCTCGTAGGAGAGCATCTCGCAGTGGCTCAACTTCTCCACGCCCTCTTCAGGCATGCAGTAGCTGCAGCGCAGGTTGCATCGGTCGGTGACCGAGAGGCGCAGGTAGTTGATGCGCCTGCCGTAGGTGTCTATCAAAGACATAATTCTTCCTGATTACTGGTAGTTGCACGCCGGGCTTCAAGCGGCGGGTGATCCCCCGGGCGTTCGGTGCGGACACGGCTTTAGGGTACACGATAAAAACCATACCTTGTTTGTCAAACGGAAAGCAACCACTTTAATGAGGGAGCCAGACGAGCGTGCGCCGTGAGTGGAAGAAAGTATACGACATGTAAAGGCTACGTTTTGAGCGAAGGAATTTGCATTGTTACGGCTAGTTACGCTACACCTTGGAAAGCTGCCGTGCTTACCCTTAACCTAAAATAATTGTTGTTTTCCCGGCAAATATGCTATGGCTTGGGAAAATATGCAGAAACGTCTCCGAGCCGCGGCCGTCTAAAGGGAAACACTCCAAGGCACCGCAGCCGATGGGTGCTGCCGGAAACGGCACCGCCTCCCTCTTGGAAAGGAGAAGCACCGCCGCATCAGCGCACGGGCCCTCTTCCTTCACGGAGTCGGGCCCTTTTTCGTTATTGCCATTACCAAGGAAGAAAGAGGAAAAGATGACGAACTACGAGCAAGCCAGACGCATGGTCATCGACAAAGTGGCGCCCGCCGGTGTGGAAAGGGTGCTGCTGCTGGAAGCGGCCGGACGGGTGCTGGCCGAGGATTACGTGGCACCTAAAGACATGCCGCGCTGGGACAACTCCGCCATGGATGGCTTCGCCGTCAGGAGCGCCGACTGCGCGCTGGGCACCGTACTCAGGGTCACCGACTACATCCCCGCCGGGGTCAGTTCGGACGACGTAGTAACGCCAGGATGCGCCGCACGGATAATGACCGGCGCCCCAATCCCGCCCGGCGCCGATGCGGTCGTCCCCATAGAAGAGACCGAGAACACCCCGGAAACCGTGAAGCTGCTGCAGCAGGTGAAAAAGCACGACCACATCCGTTTCCAGGGCGAGGACGTGCGCAACGGTGAAGTGATCATGACCCGAGGGACGCTGATTGGCGCTCCCCAGGTGAGCCTGCTGGCTTCCTTCTCCGCGGTCCTGGTTCCGGTTTACCGTAAGGTGCGGGTCGCCATCCTCTCCACCGGCGACGAACTTGTCGAAATCGGCACCGAGCCAAAAGAAAGCCAGATCGTCAACAGCAACACCCTCGCTCTCGCCACCGCCATCAAGCTCTGCGGCGCCGATCCGGTCATCCTCGGCATAGCCCGCGACGACAGGGACAGCCACCGGGCGCTCCTCACCGAGGGACTTAAAGCCGACGTCCTGATCACCTCGGCCGGAGTATCAGCCGGTGATCGCGACCTGGTGCGCGAAATCCTGGCGGAGCTCGGCGTAGTGGAACAGTTCTGGAAGCCCGGCATCAAGCCCGGTGGACCCACCGCCTTCGGGATGAGGGGCAACGTGCCGGTCTTCTCCCTCCCCGGCAACCCGGTCTCCACCATGATCACCTTCGAGGAGTTCGCCCGCCCCGCGATCCTGCGCATGATGGGACACGTGAAGGTGTTCCGGCGCACCGTGCGGGGGGTGCTAAAAGAAGGGGCACGCAAGAAGGCGGGCAAGGTGAACTTCCTGCGCGTCCACGTCGCCATCGAGGGCGGGCGCTTTGTCGCCAGCACCTCCGGTGATCAGAACACCGGGATATTGAAAACCATGCTGCGCTGCAACGCCCTAGCCATCCTGCCCGCCGAGGCGACCGAGTTCGCCGCCGGCGCGGAAGTAGATTTACACCTGCTCGATCCCACCTTGGAAATGGAGGTTTAACATGTCGTTCAACCACTTCGACGCCAGCGGTAACGCCATCATGGTGGACGTGAGCCAGAAGACCCCGACCATGCGCACCGCGGTAGCGGGCGCCGTCCTTACCCTCAAACCCGAGACCGTGCAGGCCATCATCTCCGGCAAGATGGCCAAGGGCGATGTCCTCGGCGTGGCCCGCCTGGCCGGTATCGCCGGAGCCAAGAAGACCCCGGACCTGATTCCCCTCTCCCACCCGCTCGCCATCCACCACGTCGCCATCGAGTTCGAGGTCGACGAGGCGAAGGGAACCATCGGCGTCATGGCCACCGTGCGCGCCTTCGAGCGAACCGGCGTAGAGATGGAAGCAATGACCTCCGCCACCGTTGCCGCCCTCACCGTGTACGACATGTGCAAGGGAACCGACAAGGGCATCGTCATCTCGGACGTCAAGCTGCACTACAAGGAAGGCGGCAAGAGCGGCGTCTTCAAGCGCGAGGACTAAAGGAGAAACACCACCATGCGAGCAGCCATTCTCACCCTCAGCGACCGCTGTTCCACCGGGGAGCGTGCCGACGGCAGCGGCCCGGCGCTTCGGGCCTGGCTCGAGGAACGCGGCGTCACCGTTGCCTGCACCGACGTTATCCCCGACGAGGGCGCCCTCATCTCGGCAAAGCTCACCGAGTGGGCCGACAGCGGCCTCTACGACCTCATCCTCACCACCGGCGGCACCGGCGTCTCGCCGCGTGACGTCACCCCGGAAGCAACGGAGCGCGTGGTGGAACGCCTGCTCCCCGGCTTCGGCGAGGTGATGCGTATGGAAAGCCTCAAGAAGACCCCGCACGCCATCATCTCCCGCGCCGTCGCCGGCATCCGCAAAAACGCCCTGATCATCAACCTTCCCGGTAGCCCCAAGGGCGCAACCGAGAACATCGGCTTCGTCTGGGCCGCCGTTCCGCACGCGGTCGCCAAGCTGCAGGGAGACCCCGAGGAGTGCGGTACCCCGCTCCCGCGCTGACTGTCCAAGACGGCTTTTTTATTGACCGATCCCGCCTGCTGGGTTATACAACTAACACGGTTTTATAATTCAATTACGGAGGAATGCTCATGCCGTTGGTTAAGCAGATTCACGAGAAGGCGAAATCGAAACTCAAGACGGTGGTCTTACCGGAGAGCTACGACGAGCGGATGCTCTTCGCCGCCCAGCAGATCGTGGAACAAGGTTTGGCCAAAATCGTGCTTTTGGGCAAGCCGGACGCGATCCAGGCCGCTGCCGCCGCCAAGGGGATCAACCTGGCTGGCGTGGAGCTGGTCGACCCCGCCACTTCGCCCAAGCTCGACGGCTACGTCGCGAAACTCGTGGAACTGAGGAAATCCAAGGGGCTCACCCCGCAGCAGGCCCAGGAGATGCTGACAGCGCAGGATAACCTCTACTTCGCCGGCATGATGGTGCGTGAAGGCGACGCCGACGGCGAGGTGGCCGGCGCCACCGGCACCACCGGCGACGTGCTGCGTGCCGCCTTCCAGACTGTCGGCCCCGCCCCCGGCATCAAGACCGTTTCCTCTTTCTTCCTGATGGCCACCCAGACTCCGAACTTCGGCGAGAACGGCGTCATCCTCTTCGCCGACTGCGCGGTGAATCCGAACCCGGACGCCCAGGCCCTCGCCGAGATCGCCATCGCCACCGCGCGCAACTGCAAGTCCTTCCTCGATGTCCCCGCGCGCGTCGCCATGCTCTCCTTCTCCACCAAGGGAAGTGCCAGCCACCAGGACGCGGACAAAGTTCTCAAGGCCCTGGAAATCGCCAAGGGGATGGATCCCGAGCTCTCCATCGACGGCGAGTTGCAGGCCGATGCTGCCCTCATCCCGGCGGTCGGCGCCAAGAAGGCACCGGGGAGCGGCGTGGCCGGCAAGGCCAACGTGCTCGTCTTCCCGACCCTCGATGCCGGCAACATCGCCTATAAGCTGGTCGAGCGTCTGGCAGGCGCCAAGGCCATCGGCCCGGTGATCCAGGGCTTGGCCAAGCCGGTTAACGACCTCTCCCGTGGCTGCTCCGTTCAGGACATCGTCGACGTCACCGCCATCACCGCGGTGCAGGCGCAAGGCTAGCAACGCAGCGCTGGACCGACTGGTCCGGCGCGGTTTCAAAAACAAGAAAGGCCGGCGGGGATGCCCCGCCGGCCTTTTTGCTATCTTGTGCTCGCCCTCCCCTACTTCCTGACGAAGTCGGGCCTGGAGAAGCTGTACTCGAAGTTCATGTGGTCGGTGTAGCTGCCATTCAGGATGGCGGCCACGTCCTCGGTGAACACCAGTTCCTCGTCGGTCGGGATGACGTACACCTTGACCGGCGAATCGTCGGTGGTGATGAGCGTCTCGCGCTTCCTGGTCATGGCGGAGGCATTGCGCTCCTTGTCGAGGATGATACCCAAGTGCTCCAGCCCGGAAATGGCGCGCTCCCTGATCGGCGCCCCCATCTCCCCCACGCCTGCGGTGAAAACGACCGCGTCAAGCCTCCCCACGACGGCCATGTAGGTCCCGATGTACTTCTTGAGACGGTACGCTTCGATGTCCAGCGCCAGCGAACAGAGACGGTCGCCGTCGTTGGCGTTCTCGATGACGTCGCGACGGTCGGTGAAACGACCGGTGATGCCGATGACACCGCTCTTCTTGTTCAGGATGGAGTCGATCTCCTTGGCGGAGAGGTTCTCCTTCTGCATCATGAAAGCGGGGATGGCCGGGTCGATGTCACCGCAGCGGGTACCCATCATGGCACCTTCCAGAGGGGTGAGTCCCATGCTGGTGTCTACCGACACGCCGTTTTTGATGGCGCAGTGGCTGACGCCGTTGCCGATGTGCATGGTGATGACGTTACATTGGTTGGCCGGCTTGCCCAGGATGGCGGCAATGCGCTTGGAGACGTAGAGGTGCGACGTGCCGTGGAAGCCGTAGCGACGCACACCGTACTTCTCGTACCACTCGTAGGGGAGCGGGTACAGATAGGCATGCTCGGGCATGGTCTGATGAAACGCGGTGTCAAAAATCGCGATCTGCGGCACGCCGGGGAGAACGGCCATGGCGCCCTCAATGCCGGCAATGTTGGGCGGGTTGTGCAAGGGCGCCAGATGCTGCACCTCGGTGACCGCCGCGAGTACTTCGTCGTCGATGAGCACGGACTTGGTGAACTTCTCACCGCCATGCACGACGCGGTGACCCACCGCAGCTATCTGCTTGATGTCCTTGAGGACACCGTGATTCGGGGAGGTCAGGGTTCTCAGGATCAGGTCAACCGCGGTCTTGTGGTCCGGGCAATCGGAGTCTTCCCGGTAGGTTTCGCGCCCCGGGACCTCGTGCAGGATGAAGGAGTCGCCGATAACCACGCGTTCCACCATTCCCTTCGCCACAACCACTTTTTTATCCCAGTCAAACAACTGGTATTTTACAGAAGAACTCCCGCAGTTAAGTGCCAGAATATCCATCGATTAGCGTCCCCCGTTATTATAGTTTGCCCAGTGATACGAGGAAGATCCGCACCGGACAAAAAGAACAGAAATAAAACCTTTTTTTATATATACAGGAGAGTGGGCCACAGTTCAAGATTTTTCTCCCGATTAGGAACTTATTGTCTACAGCTTTATGGTGGACTTTTTGCGAGGGCTGTGCTAGTTTCCACGTCAACTTTTAACTCCAGGTGAAGGAGGTGAATACTTTGGCACATACCATCAGCGACGAATGCATCAACTGCGGCGCCTGCGACGATTCCTGCCCGGTCAACGCTATCAGCGAGGCTGGCAGCAAGAGGACCATCGCTGCAGATACCTGCATCGACTGCGGCGCTTGCGTCGACACCTGCCCGGTGTCCGCAATCTCCCCGGCCTAATCAGCAACCGCACCACAAGAAACATGTAATGCCATGGCCTGCAGCCGGCTCGTCCGCTGCAGGCCTCATTTTTTGCAGCAAAGCGATGAAAAAAGGAGGGCGCCCCGTGGGGCGCCCTCCTTTTCTTTTAGGCCCTACCCTCGCGCTACTTCGCCAGCACGGCGACGGCGCGCTCGATGCGCTTCTTGGTCTCGGCCAGGCCGAGCACCTCGATCATCTCGTAGATACCGGGCGACGCGGTGGTGCCAGAAAGGGCAAGGCGCACGGCGGGACCGACCTGGCCCAGCTTGATCCCCTTCTCGGCCATCAGATCCTTGAACGCCAGCTCGATGTTGGCCTGGTCCAGCGCCGGCAGCGCCGCCAGCTTCTCGACCAGCGCGGTGAGGAGCGCGGGCGTGTCAGCGTTGTACGCCTTGGCCACCCCCTGCTCGTCGTAGGAGAGCTCGTCCTTGTAGTAGAACAGCGCGCCGTCGGCGAGTTCCAGCATGGTCTTGGCGCGCTCCTGCAGGGTCTTGATCACGGCCACCAGGTCCGGTCCCCCCTGGGACGGATCCACGCCGCGCTCCTTCAAAAACGGCATCAGGAGGTCGGCCAGGCGCACCGGATCGCCGGTCTTGATGTAGTGGGCATTGAGCCACATGAGCTTGTCGGGATTGAAGACGCCGGCGGAGCGCCCGACGTTCTCGATGGAGAATTTCTCGATCAAGTCCTGAAGCGAGAAGATCTCCTCGTCGCCGTAGCTCCACCCCAGGCGCACCAAGTAGTTCACCATGGCCTCGGGAAGGAAGCCCATGTCGCGGTAGGCCATGACCGAGGTGGCGCCGTGGCGCTTGGAGAGACGGGCCTTGTCGGCGCCCAGGATCATCGGCACGTGGGCGAAGACCGGGACCGGCGCGCCGAGCGCCTGGTAGATCAGGATCTGGCGCGGGGTGTTGTTGACGTGGTCGTCGCCGCGGATGACGGTGGTGATCTTCATGGTGACGTCGTCGATGACGACGACGAAGTTGTAGGTCGGGGTGCCGTCAGTGCGCTGGATGATCAGGTCGTCCAGTTCATCGTTCTCGAAGGAGACTTTCCCCTTGATCAGGTCATTCCAGGTAGTCGCGCCTTCCTTGGGGGTCCTGAAACGGATCACGTAGGGGCGGCCGTCGTCCTCCTGAGGAGGAAGATCACGGCAGGTACCGTCGTACTTCGGTTTGCCACCTTCCGCGAGCGCCTTCTCGCGCTTCGCCTCGAGTTCCTCAACGCTGCAATAGCACTTGTACGCCTTCCCTTCGGCGACCAGCTTGTCGATGTATTCCTTGTAGACCGGAAAGTAATCGGACTGGAAGAAGGGCCCCTCGTCCCAGTCCAGTCCCAGCCACTTCATCCCTTCGAAGATGGCATCGACCGACTGCTGGGTGGACCGGGTCACGTCGGTATCCTCGATCCTGAGCACGAAGGTGCCATGCTGCTTCCTGGCCAAAAGCCAGTTGAAAAGCGCCGTGCGCGCCCCTCCAACGTGGAGAAAACCGGTCGGGCTCGGTGCGAAACGGAGACGTACTTCTGACATGAAAGGCTCCTTTACTGCTTTGATCATTGCTGCTGCAATAAAATAATGGTTCTTAACTGCTAACGGAGGCTGCTACGCTACCCCTCGTCTTCATCGTCATCAGCGTGCTGCGGCGCTTTTTCGCCGGGGATGCGGTAACCTTCGCTGGCCCAGGTGCCGAGATCGATCATCTTGCACCGCTCCGAGCAAAACGGGCGGTACGGGTTCCCGGCCAGCGGGGCCTCCTTACGGCAGTGCGGGCACTTGACGGTCTGTATGGCGCACATGGCGTTTCCTCAAATAAAGACCTCCAGCGCCGGATGGGGCTGGAGGGTGCGTGGTCCTGGTCATTGTTACGGCAAAGAGCCTACGTTAACTGGTACTTGCGCTCCCGAAATTGCAGCGCTCTCCTGACCCTGGTGATCAGGGTCTCTTCACGCACCGGCTTGGCGATGAAGTCGAAGAACCCCTTGTCGAAAGCCTTTACTTCGTCCTCCGGTTGCAAGGAGCTGGTGATCAATATTACCGGTATGGCGTTAAAATCGGGCACGCTGCGCAGGGCGTCGAAGAGACCGAAACCGTCCAGCTTGGGCATCATCAGGTCGGTGAGCACCACGTGCGGCTTCTCGGTGAGGACGGCCTTGTAGGCCTCCAGGCCGTCCGCCGCGTAAATGACACGGAAGCCTTTCCGTCCAAGGAAGTCACCGAACATGGTCGCGATCAGCTTGTCGTCCTCGACCACCAGCACCGTGTGGGCAGCCGCACTCTACACCTCCTTCTGCAGGTAATTCTTGCAGATGGCGGCGTAGATCTCCTTCCTGGTGGCAATGAAGGGGGTGATAGTCAACCCGAGGTTGGCCGAGATGTTGCGCACCACCCGCGTTTCCGTGGGGTCTGCCATCGCCAGAGCCAGCCTCTTCTCGTCCAGCTTGAGCGGGAAGATGTTGTTCTGCATAGCCACATCCACCGAGATGGTCCCCAGCAATTGCGGCGAGAAGCTGTAGCCGGCAAAGTTACTGGCGACGCGACAGCCGTACTGTGCCGCCAGGGCCTGGGCCAGTTCCTCACCGGTGACCAGCTCCAGGTCTTCGAGCACGGTCCCGAAACGTTTGCCCAGTTTTTTGGAGACGGCCAGCATTCGCTCCACCGTTTTCTCGGTGAGCAACCCGTTCTCGACGAATATTTCGCCCAGCTTTTTTCGCTTTTCCATGGTGACTCCCCATCCCGGGGTTAACTGTAGCTCGGGGAGAGAAAAAAATATCCAGGGGGCAAAAAAGCTACTCGGTGACCACCGTCGCCCCGCTCCCCACCTTCCCAGCCAACTGCTGAGCCTCCTGCCTGGAGAGGTGTTTCCCGACCCTGATCCGGTACCACACGCCCTTGTCCTGCAGCTTCGATTCCACCAGGTACGCGGCCACCCCTTTGGCAACCAGTTTGGCGCGCACCGTGTCGGCCTCTTTCTTATCCTTGTAAGAAGCGACCTGCACCAGGTAGCGCGACTCCCCCCCTTGTTTTTCCGCGGTCGGCTTATCGGCGGCATCGGTAGCTTTATCGCCGGCTTTCTCGGCCGGTCTGGCCTCAGGGGCCTTGGCTGCCGTAGCGGCAGCGGCCGGCTTGGCCGGCTCGGCAGCAGGCACCGCGTTCGCAGCCGGTGCAGTAGCAGCGGCCTTCTTGGACTGCACCTCTGGAAGCTTGGTGTTGATGCCGCTCCCCATCGCCCCCTTCCCGCCCGAAGGGAGGGTCTTGTAGAAGGTAAGCGGGACGTCAGGAGCTGGCGAGGTCGGTTGGCCAGCCTGGCCGGGCTGACCCGCCTGCCCTGGCTGGGCGGGAGGCGCCGGCTGAACCACTGCTGCGGGCTGTGCCTTCTGCTGGGCTGCGACCTGCGCCGCGGCCAGTGCCTTGGCGTCGACTTTTCCCTTGAAGAGGAACCATCCGGTCAGCACCCCTGCGCCGTAGCCAAGGGCAAGCAGCAACAGACCGACCACGGCAAAAGTGCCGATAGGCTCGCGGCGTGGGCGGTTCTTCTGCACGGGCTTGGTTCGTTCCGCGCTTTCCCTGACCACCTTCATCTTGTCGCTGTAGTCAAGCCGCATGCGCTCCTCCTACATCCTCTCCGGAGCCGAAATGCCGAGCACGGTCAGCGCGTTCTTCAGGGTGACCGCCACGCAGTGCAAGAGGAACAGGCGGGCCTGGGTGAGCTCGGGCTCCTCCGGGGTGATAACCCTGCTTTTGTTGTAGAAGCTGTGGAACTCGCCGGCCAAGTCCTGCAGGTAGTAGGTGATCCGGTGCGGTTCGAAGTTGACCGCCGCCCCTTCCAGGATCTCCGGGTAGAGGGAGAGCTTCTTGATCAGGCTCATGTCGTCGGCGCTTTCCAGCAGCTCCAGTCGCACGTCCTGGAAGTTCGGCTCCACGCCACGTTCTTTGGCGGTGTCGAAGATGCTCCTGATCCTGGCGTGGGCGTACTGGACGTAGTAGACCGGGTTGTCGTTGCTCTGGCGTTTGGCGAGCTCGAGGTCGAAGTCGAGCTGGCTGTCGGAACGGCGCATCAGGAAGAAGAAGCGGGCAGAATCGCGGCCGACCTCGTCGACGACCTCTTTGAGGGTCACGAACTCGCCGCTCCTGGTGGACATGGCCACTGGCTGGCCGTCGCGCAGGAGCGAAACCAGCTGTACCAGGATGATGCCCAGATCGTCCGCCTGGCGCCCCAGGCCCTGTACAACGCTCTTCAGCCTCGGGACGTAGCCGTGGTGGTCGGCGCCCCAGACGTCGATGACCCAGTCAAAACCACGGGCGTACTTGTCGCGGTGGTAGGCGATGTCGGAGGCGAAGTAGGTAGTGACGCCGTTACTGCGCACCACGACGCGGTCCTTGTCGTCACCGAAGGCCGTGGTCTTGAACCAGAGCGCCCCTTCCTGCTCGTAGATGTGACCCTTCTCCTGCATCTCGGCAATGGCCGAGGTCACCTTGCCCTCGTCGAAGAGGGACTGCTCGGAGAACCAGTTGTCGAAGCGGATGCCGAAGTCCTGCAGGTCCTCGTCGATCCCCTTGAGGATCAGGTCTCCGCCCATCTTGGCGAAGAAGGCCACCCCTTCCTCCTGGGGCGCCTTCAGGAAGCGATCGCCGTGTTTGGCGATAGCGTCCCGCGCGATGTCCTTGATGTAGTCGCCCTGGTAGCAGTTCTCAGGGAAGTCGATCTTTTCGCCCAGCAGTTCCTTGTAGCGCAGCAGGCCGGAGAGACCCAGAGTGTTCATCTGGTTGCCGGCGTCGTTGATGTAGTACTCGCGCTGCACATCGAAGCCCGCAGCGGACAGCAGCGAGGCAACGGCATCGCCTGTCGCTGCACCGCGGCCGTGGCCGATGTGCAGCGGACCGGTCGGGTTTGCGCTGACGAACTCCACCTGCACCTTCTTGCCGGCGCCCACGGTGCTCTTGCCGTACTCGTCACTGGCGCGGTCGATGTCAGTGAGGATCTTTCTCCAGGCACTGTCCTTGATGAAGAAGTTGATGAACCCCGGTCCCGCGATCTCGACCGACTTGATCAGGTCGGACGCCTCGGCCAGTTTCTTGACCAAGGCCTCGGCCACGGCGCGGGGCGACTTGCGCTCCTGCTTGGCCATCTGCATGGCCACGTTGGTAGCAAAATCTCCGTGCTCGGCATGCGCCGGCTTCTCCACGTTGATGGCCGGGACCACACCAGAGGTGAGCGTGCCGTCGGCGAAACACCCCTCGATTCCCTTCAGGATGCATGCGCGCAGCTGCTCCTTCATATCTTCTCCTCCCTTTCCTTATCCTTATCCGCGTCTGGCACGGGTTTTATGGTCACATCGCGTGTGAAGTCCGGGCAACGGGCGCCGCCGTCGGACACGCAGAATTTCTTGGAGCAGTGTTCGCGCCAGGCGCAGACCACGCAGTGTTGCTTTCCAGCCTGAGTCATACCTTTTCCCTCAAAATGCCCCGCCTAGGGCTTGGTTACTTGCCGGAACGCGCCGCCGGCTGCACAGGCTGAGCCAGTTTTCCCGCCGTCGCACCCTGCGGCGCGTGCGCAGCGGGCGCGGCTTCGGGCTGGGCGGTCGGCGCAACAGATTTCCCCGAACCCGGGAACTGGTAGATCACCTCGTTGCTGCGCACCAAGCCGAAGTCGCGCCTGGCGATGCTCTCGAGGTAGCGTCGATCCGACTGCAGCGCGGCAATCTCCCGCTTTAGCTTGTCGTTTTCCTCTTTCAACTCATTGAGATGTTTCTGCGTTTCGTCCAGGTCACGGTGCAGGTGGTTGATGCGCAACAGTCCCCGGTCACCGAAAACGGTGAAGCAGAGGATGAAGACGATCACTGCGGCCGGTACTAGAAAAAATCGTTTCTGCATGCGTTCCTTAGGCCGAGGTGAGGACGGAGCGGAAATAGTTGATGGTCTGTTTTAGTCCCTCGTCCACGCTCACTTTGGGCTCCCAGCCCAGCATCTGCTTGGCCAGGGAGATGTCCGGCTGCCTCTGTTTGGGATCATCCTCCGGAAGGGGACGATACACGATGCGCGAGGTGGACCCGGTGAGAGCGATGATCTTCTTGGCGAATTCAAGGATGGTAGTCTCCGCGGGGTTGCCGAGGTTGACGGGACCGGTGAAGCCGGGCGTCTCCATCATGCGCACCATCCCCTCCACGAGGTCGGAGACGAAGCAGAAGGAACGTGTCTGCTCCCCCCCGCCGTAGACGGTGATGTCCTCCCCCCGGAGGGCCTGCAGGATGAAGTTGGAGACCACGCGGCCGTCGTTCTCAGCCATCTTGGGGCCATAGGTGTTGAAGATCCTAATGATCCTGACGTCAACGTGGTTCTGGCGGTGATAATCCATCATCAGCGTTTCCGCCACACGTTTCCCCTCGTCGTAGCAGCTGCGCAGCCCCAGTGTGTTGACGTTGCCCCAGTAGGCCTCGGTCTGCGGGTGTACCTGCGGATCACCGTACACCTCGGAGGTGGAGGCCTGCAGGATCCTCGCCCGCACCCTCTTGGCGATCCCCAGCATGTTGATGGCGCCCATGACACTGGTCTTGGTGGTCTTCACGGGGTTGTACTGGTAGTGAATCGGCGAAGCGGGACAGGCCAGGTTGTAGATCCGGTCCACCTCAAGGAGGATGGGCTGGGTGACGTCGTGACGGATCAACTCGAAGTTGGAGTGGTCCAGCATGTGGGCGATGTTGCGCTTGCTACCGGTAAAGAAGTTGTCCAGGCAGATGACGTCGTGCCCTTCCTTTAACAGTCTCTCGCAAAGATGTGAACCGATGAAACCGGCACCGCCGGTGACCAGAATGCGCATTGAAACCTCAATCGGTAGGTATTTGTATTACCAGCAACTCAAGTTACTAACGACGTGCCCCGCCTACGGGATCCGAAGACGGAGCACAGTCACAGCGGGATTTACGCCATTTCGCAGCAGATGGCACCGTTTCTGCCAATGGGGTGGTACTCGTAGCCGATCTCGCGCATGCGTCCGGGCTGGTACAGGTTCCTGCCATCAAAAATGAGCGGCTTGACCAGCAACGACTTGATGCGGTCGAAGTCGGGGTTACGGTATTCGTTCCATTCGGTGATGATGACCAGCGCGTCGGCGCCCTTGAGCGGCTCGTACTGGTTGATGTGGTAGCCGATACGGTCGCCGAAATGCTTCTTGGCCTCGTTGAGGGCCTCGGGATCGTGGGCACGCACCGTCGCACCCAGTTCCAGGAGCCGGTTGATGATGGTGAGCGAGGGAGCCTCCCTCATGTCGTCGGTGCGTGGTTTGAAGGAAAGCCCCCAGACCGCGATGCTCTTGCCGGCCAGCGGCTTGTCGCCACCCTGCCCGAGGTGACGCTCGATCTTGTCGGAGAGGATACGCTTCTGGCGCTCGTTGGCCTCCTCGACCGCCTTCAGTAGGATGAAGTCGTAGCTGCATTCATCCGCGGTCTTGGCCAGTGCTTTCACGTCTTTTGGGAAGCACGAACCGCCGTAGCCGACACCGGGGAAGAGGAAGTCGTAGCCGATGCGGGAGTCGGAACCGATCCCTTCGCGGACGGCCATTACGTCGGCACCCATTAGCTCGCACAGGTTCGCGATCTGGTTCATGAAGGTGATGCGGGTCGCCAGCATGGCGTTGGCTGCGTACTTGGTCATCTCGGCGCTTCTGATGTCCATGACCAGCATGCGGTTGGACTTGCGCATGAAGGCCGAATACAGCTCTTTCATGATTTCCGCGGTGCGCACATTGTCGGTGCCGATCACGACGCGGTCGGGTTTCATGAAGTCATCGATGGCAGCACCCTCTTTGAGGAACTCGGGGTTGGAGACGACATCGAACTCGATGTTGACGCCGCGCTGCTCCAGTTGTTCCTTCACGGCGCTGCGCACCTTGTCCGCGGTCCCCACCGGGACGGTAGACTTGTCCACTATGATCTTGAAGCTTTCCATGGCACGGCCGATGTTGCCGGCCACCGAGAGAACGTACTGCAGGTCGGCAGAGCCGTCAGCACCCGGCGGGGTCCCCACGGCGATGAAACAGACCAGGGACTCCTTGACCGCGGCATCAAGGTCGGTGGTGAACTTCAGGCGCCCTTCCTCGCCGTTTCTGAGCACCATTTCCTTCAGCCCCGGCTCGTAGATAGGGATCACGCCACGCTTGAGACCTTCAATCTTTTCCTGGTCGACGTCAACGCAGATGACGTCGTTACCGCTCTCGGCAAAACAGGTGCCGGCCACGAGGCCGACGTATCCGGAACCGATCACGCATACTTTCATGAGGCGTACTCCTCTTAAGATAAAAAATTAGCGTTCTTATATAGCACACTCATGTGTGTTTATGCCAGAGTTTTCCCGGAGCACAAGTCCCTGGACAGCGCCGCGAACTCTTCCAGCGACAGTGTTTCCCCGCGCCGGAGCCCATCGATGCCGCAGCGGGAAAGTGCGGCAGTAAGCGTGCCGTCACCGTCGTCGAAGCCAGCGGAGCGCAGCGAGTTCAACAGCGTCTTCCTGCGCTGGATGAAGGCCCCCTTTACCACGCGGCGAAACAGCTCCTCGTCCCCTACCTCGACCCGAGGGGTGGCAAGCGGCGTGAAGGTGAGCACCGCCGAGTCGACCTTGGGGATAGGACGGAAGGAGCCCGGCTTCACGATGAACTCGCGGCGAATGTCGAAGTGCAGCCTGAGAAGCACGGTGAGGGCACCGTAGTCCTTGCAGGCGGGAGGAGCGGTGAGGCGGTCACCCACCTCCTTTTGCAGCATGAGCACCAGGGATTCGAACAAGTCGCAATGCTCCATGAACTTGAAGAGCACCTGCGAGGAAATATTGTAGGGGAGGTTGGCGGCAACCTTCCACTTCCGCCCCGGAGCGCGGGTGGTGAGGATCTGGGGCAGGTCCACCCTCAGGATATCGCCGTGACCGATCTCGACGCGATCGTTGCCGGCAAACTCGGCATGCAAAAACGGGATCAGCTCACGGTCCCACTCGACCGCCACGAAGCGTGCGCCGCTGGCCACCAGGAGCCGGGACAGCGCCCCCCTCCCCGGCCCGACCTCAAGAATGCAGTCGTCGCTGCCAGGCGCCACGCAGGAAACGATGCGGTGCAGCACGTTATCGTCCACCAGGAAGTTCTGGCCGAACTCCTTCTTGGCCTTGATCCTCTTTTCCATCACTTCCCCCCCTGGAAACGTGCCGCCAGTTTGTCGAGCGGCCAGACCGGGAGCGCATCCAGGTCGAAACCGCTTTGGTACCCGGCTCCCAGGTAGAAGTCCCCGGGGACCGCGATCATGGCCGCGTTGTCGGCGCACAGTTTCGGTGCGGGAATGGAAAGCTCCACCCCGTTCGCCTCTGCATACTGTGCCATGGAGCGCCGCAGGCCGCTGTTGCAGGCCACCCCGCCGGCCACGACCAGCCGCTTGATGCCGGTCTCGGCGATCGCCGCCGCGGTCTTCTTGGTGAGCACCTCGCACACAGCGGCCTGAAAGGAGGCGGCGAGGTCGTTGATGCCGGCTTCTTTTGCCTCCGGGTGTTTGCTGACGTGGGTGAGCACTGCTGTCTTCAAACCGGAAAAGCTGAAGTTGAAGGTGCCGTCGTGCAACAGCGGACGCGGGAACTTGATAGCCTGGGGATCGCCGCTGGCGGCAAGACGGTCTATGGCCACGCCGCCGGGGTACGGCAGACCGATCAGCTTGGCAACCTTGTCGAAAGCCTCGCCGGCGGCGTCGTCCACGGTCTGCCCGAGGGTCCGGTAACGACCTATGCCGTCGACCCGATACAGGTGCGAGTGCCCCCCGGAGACCGCCAGCGCGATGAAGGGAAACTCGACCGGACGTTCCAGGAACACGGCTAGGAGGTGCCCCTCGATGTGGTTCACACCGACCAGCGGGATCTTTCTCCCGAACGAAATCCCTTTCGCCGCGGAAACGCCTACGAGGAGCGCACCAGCTAGGCCGGGCCCCTGGGTCACCGCCACCCCTTCGATGTCAGCAATCCCGACCCCGGCTTCCTGGAGCGCCTGCTCCACCACGATGGAGACCGCCTCCAGGTGCTGCCTCGAGGCGATCTCGGGCACCACCCCGCCATATTCGGCATGGGTGCTGATCTGGCTTGCCACGATGCTGGAGAGGACGGTCCTGCCGTCGCTCACCACCGCCGCCGCGGTCTCGTCACATGAAGATTCCAGCGCAAGTAAAAGCATAAAAAAATAGAGAGGGCACCAGCAGCGTGCCCCCTTTTTTCTCCCGTTCTAAAGTTTTCGCGTCAGCTACAGCAGGTTCGCCGCCAGTTCGGCCAGGTCGCTGCGTTCCCCCTTGGTCATGGTGACGTGGGCGGAGATGGTCTGCTCCTTCAGGCGCTCGACCACGTAGGTGAGACCGTTGCTCTCGGCGTCCACGTAGGGGTTGTCGATCTGGTACGGGTCGCCGGTCAGGATGATCTTGGTTCCCTCGCCGGCGCGGGTCACGATGGTCTTGATCTCGTGCGGGGTCAGGTTCTGGGCCTCGTCGACGATCATGTACTGGTTCGGAATGGAGCGCCCCCTGATGTAGGTAAGCGGCTCGATCTCGAGGATCCCCATCGCCATCAGCTCTTTGTAACCCTTGCTATGGCGCTTCTCCCCTTCGTGCCCGCTCAGAAGGAGCTCGACGTTGTCGAAGATGGGCTGCATCCAGGGGGACAGCTTCTCCTCGATGTCGCCGGGAAGGAAACCCAGGTCGCGTCCCATGGGGAACACCGGGCGCGATACCAGCAGGCGGTTGTAGACGTTCTCCTCCGCGGTCTTCTGCAGACCGGCGGCGATGGCGAGCAGGGTCTTGCCGGTGCCGGCCTTGCCCACCAGGGTGACGATCTTGATGTCGTCGTCGAGAAGGGCGTCCAAGGCCAGGGACTGCTCCAGGTTTCTCGGGAACAGGCTCCAGACCCCCTCTTTGTCCAGCTTCACCAGCGGTACCATCCTGCGCGAGATGTGGTCGAAGCGCCCCACCGCGCTGTGCGACGGGTTACCGGCCTCGGTCAGGAGCAGGTACTGGTTGGGCAGGTAGCCGTTGTTGTCCATGTCCAGCCAGCCCTGGCTGTAGAAGCGGTCGATGGCGTCGGCCCCGACCTCGAGGGTGGCGCAGCCGGTGTACAACTCGTCGATGGCGACCTTGTCGGATTCGTAATCCTGCGCCGAGAGCCCGAGGGCGTCGGCCTTGATACGGAGGTTAGTGTCCTTGGTTACCAGGATTACCGGCATCTCTTTTTGCGATTCCATGAGGTCCACGGCCACCGCCAGGATGCGGTTGTCGCCCCTTTCCTCACGCAGCTCCGGCGGGAGCCTCTTCATCACCTTTTCTTCGTAGATCTCGATCTTCAAGGTGCCGCCGCTTTCCAGGTCGAGCCCCTGCGACAGCGACCCCTCCTTGCGGAAGGCATCCATGAGCCGGGAGACCTGGCGGGCGTTGCGGCCGGTCTCGTTCATGTCCTTCTTGAACCGGTCGATTTCCTCGATAACCGTGATGGGTATGATGATGGAGTTGTCTTCGAACTTGGTGAGAGCCTGCGGGTCGTACAGAAGTACATTTGTATCAAGAACATAGATTTTCTTCATATCCACTCCCTGTACGTTGCTGCCTTCAGAAAAACCGAATACCTCATCCCTGACCAACAAAGCTGAACTTTTCGTAGTATCCCCTTCCACGGCCCGAATGCCGTCTGTTGCTGTAATTGTGAGCGAAGCTGATTCGCCCGTGCCACCCGCCTTGCGAAAGCCTGTAGACACCGGGCTATTCGAGACAGATGGAGTGTCCGCCGCTAATGAGGCGGAACGCTCATGATATTATCTCACGCAGCGCCTTAATAAAAAAGCCGATATCGGATTCGGTGTTGAAAAAACCGGGGCTGACCCGGACGGTACCTTCGGGGAAGCTACCGATACTGCGGTGCACATCCGGCGCGCAATGCAGCCCAACGCGGACACTGATGTCGTATTCGCTGTCGAGCAAGTAGCCCAAGGCAGCCGGGTCGTGCCCCTCAACGTTGAAGGAGACTGCCGCACCGCGCTCGCCTTGGAGCGGCCCGTACAACTTGACACCGGCGATGCCGGACAGGCCAGCCAGGAGCTGGTCGACCAGAGCGGTCTCCTTGGCCCGGATCACGTCCAGGCCGGTCGCCTCAATGAAGTCCAAACCCGCCTTCAATCCGGCAATGGCCGGGGTGTTGATGGTGCCGCTCTCCAGCCGCTCCGGCATCTGTTCCGGGGGCTCGGGGTTGCTGGCGCTACCGCCGGTGCCACCCACCTGCAGCGGTTCCAGGTCGATGCCCGGGCCGATCGCGAGGATGCCGGTGCCGGGAGGGCCGTAAAGTCCCTTGTGACCAGGAGCAGCCAACAGATCGATCCCGATTTGTTCAACGTCGAGGGGGAAAAAGCCGGCGCTTTGGGCCGCGTCCACCAGGAACAGCGCCCCCCCCCGCCGTGCCACCCGGGCAATATCCGCGATGGGCTGGACTGCGCCGGTGACGTTGGAGCAGTGCGCGAGGGCAACCAGCCTGGTGTTGGGGCGCATGGCGCGGGCGATGGCCGATTCAGAGACGACGCCGTCGGCATCCGAGGCAACGAAGGTAACCTCGACGCCGCGCTTCGCGGCCAGGTGCAGCGGACGCGACAGGGCGTTGTGTTCGACGCTGGTGGAGACCACGTGGTCGCCAGGCTTCAGCAGGCCAAACACCGCGATGTTGATCGACTCCGTGGCGCTGTGGGTGAAGACGAGTCGGGAGGAGTCCGAGACCCCGAAAAAGCGGGCTAATGCAGAGCGTGCTTCGTAGACGATGCGGGCCGCGGCAAGCGACTGGCGGTACCCTCCTCTGCCCGGCGCAACACCGATTTCCCGCATGGCAGCGTCCATCGCCAGGTACACGGCATCCGGTTTCGGGAATGAAGTCGCTGCGTTATCTAGGAATACGGACATACCGTATTTACTAGCATTTTAAGGGGGCTTTGGCAACCGCTTTCATGAATGTTTACGGGACTAACGGTAATGGTGGGTCGGTCACGTTGAGCTCGGACAGGAACCTCTGGGTCAGCACCGCTTCGAGTTCTGGGACCCGCTCCGGCACCACGTTGTCGATCTTCCCCCCCGCCATCATGCCATGGCCGCCGGCGGTGCCGATGCCGGCCACCAACTTGCGAATCAGTTCCCCCGCGTTGATCTCTTCGCTGGTGGTCCGGATGGAAAGGACCAGCTCCTGGCTGTAGTGCCCCAGACAGAGGACGGTCTCGGTCCCCTCCAGTCGAACCAAGAGATCGGCCAGTTCCGAGACAACCTCGGGGAACTGGACCCCGTCCAGGGAGGCGACCAGAACGTTTCCATAGAGGCTGGCGTGCTCAAGGGCGCTGTGCAGAGCTATAAAATACTCCCTGGGGAGGTTGGGCCGGGTGATGCTGTTCAACAGCGTCTTGTTGGCCAGTGGGAAGAGAATCAGGTACGCATCCCGATCCGGCCTGGTTGCCTCGCGCCCCAGGTCCTGGGTCTCCGACTTGATGGCGTAGAACAGTGCCGTCGCGAGCTTGGTCCCCACCGAGACCCCCTGCACCTTCAAGTACTCGTAAAGGATGGTGGCGGTGGTGCCGTAGTTGGGGCGAATGTCCACCCAGCGGCAGGAGGCGCTGCTGTCACGCATGGGGTGGTGGTCGATCACGATATCGGCGCGCACGTCGGGAGGAAGCGAGTTGTTGCCGGTACCAGGCTGGGTGTCCAGCAGGCAGATCACGGGAAAGGCCTTCAGGTCGATCAGCGGGAACGGGGTGAGCGGGATCTGCAGCAGTTTGGCCATGGCCAGATTCTCGCTGCGGCCGATCATTCCCGAGAAGGCGATTACCGCCTCACGGTTCAGTCGTACCGCGAAGAGGTGCCTGAGCGCCATGGCGGAGGCAAGCGAATCTGGGTCGGGGTTGTCGTGCACGACGATGAGGATGCGCCCTCGCCCACTGACCCACGTGAGCATGGCGTCAGTATAGGAGAGCAAATCGGAGCGAGTTTCTATTTCCGCCAATGGGCACCCCCCGTTGGTGAGCTGCAAACCCGTGAAGTTTATACCATGCCTGGCGCGGGTGCAAAAAAAAAGGGAGGCATCAGCCTCCCTTGGCATTTCGTTTTAGTTTGGGGATATCTGAATCAGAACTTGCCGCGCAGCAGTTCGGCCATTGCCACGATGTTGCTCTGCCCCTTGGCGTTTCCTTCTCTGAATTCCGGGTGAATGGTCGGGATGGCAAACTTCACCTTGCCGTTATCGTATTCAGCCAAGGACCTGGAGGCAGCGACCGCGCCGTAGACAGCACCGACGATGACACCGATCCCCGCTCCGATGCCCACGTTCTGCAGGTGGTCTGCGGGTTTGTCGGTAAATGCGAGCATTGCGGCGCCTACCAGGCCACCGGCGAGACCGCCGTAGAAAGAATCCTCGAAAATGGTCTTCATACCGTTTTCTTGTGCGAGACAGGGTGTTGCCATAGAGAGGAGGGTTACCAGGATAGCCACAGCGTGCTTCAGGTTCTTCATACGTATAGGTTCCCCTTTACCGGTTCATGCAGAGATTCGCCGTCATCTCTGCAAATCAGGGGCCAAAAGAAGCAAGACACCACTGTCATCTTACAAGTAGCTGATTATACGTAAATGTCACAGGCAGACAGGCCAAGGGAGAAAATGTGGGGCATCGAGGAAGGGTTCTTTAATGTGCTCTAAACGCCTCACAGCTCAGGCACTTCGAAGGAAAAACGTTATTTAACGGCATATTACGTCACTACTGTGAAAAGACGGTGCTGTTGCAAAATTGCAACAACTACGTCAACTGTTCCCGTATCAACCTGATTTCGTCATCTTTGCTGGAGACCCTACCGTTCATCCTGGCGCTCAGCACAGCGTCGAGAAGTTCCCGGTAGATCGGGCCGGGCTTGATGCCTAGCCGCTTCAGGTCCTCGCCTCCGACCAGGGGCTCCATGCTGTGCAACTTCGTGAAATACAGCGAGATGCACCGTTTGATTTCAGGATTGCTGCTTCTGGCCATGTGGTAGAGCAGTATCTCAACGGAAAGCCCGCGCAAGGTGAAATAGATCTCGCTGTTCTCCAGCCGCTCCTGCCGCGCCAGTTTGCGCTCCATGGCCCCGATCAACTCATCACCTTGGCGCCGCATCTCGGCCAGGTGTTCCCTCTGGTGCTCGCTGACGGCGAGCCTGATGCAGGTGGCCCAGAACTGTTCCGGCGAGAGCACCTCGCACAGGGCGAGGAAGTAGACAGTCCAGCGCTCGTAGGGGCGTTCAAGGTACAGGAGGTCGAACCAGGAGACGACGTAGCGTACCTCCTCCAGGGCGGCCTGCAGTTCCGGCGTCAGTTCGACGGAAGGGTGAATGAAACGCAGGAGCCCCAGCGACGCCATGCGCCCGATCCCCTGCAGCGGTTCCTTTTCCCTCAGGATCTGAACCAGTTCGGAGAGAAGCCGCCTCCCGCCGAGCTTCACCAGGAAGTCCATCTTCACCGCGTTCTTGATCAGGTCCTCGGTGTGCTTGGCAATCTTGAAGTTGAGCCGCTGCTCGAAGCGGATGGCGCGAAACACTCGGGTCGGGTCCTCGACGAAAGAGAGGTTATGCAGCACCCGGATCACCTTGGCCTGCAGGTCGCGGTACGCGCCGAAGTAATCAATCAGCTTGCCGAAGGACTGGCTGTTGAGGGCGATGGCCAGGGTGTTGACGGTGAAGTCGCGCCGATACAGGTCCATCTTCAGCGAGGAGCGCTCCACCGTGGGGAGTGCTCCAGGCGAGACGTAGTACTCCAGCCTGGTGCTGGCGACATCGATCTTAAAGCCGTCGGGGAAAACGATCACCGCAGTGCCGAACTTTTCGTGGCTTTTCACGCGGCAGCTGAACTCGGCAGCGAAGGCCTCGGCAAAGAGGATGCCATCCCCGTCCACGGTGACGTCGACATCGGAGTTTTGCTGCCCAAGCAGCAGGTCGCGCACGAAGCCCCCCACAGCGTAGACGGGAAGATCGAGCCGGTCTCCTACCCGACCAAGGTTATGCAGGATCTCAACCGAAGCCTTGGGAAGGCAACGCCTCATCATCCCCTCGACCTCGCGGTTCTTCACCTGGATGGCGTCGCGGGACAAGTCGTAGATCGCCTCGCTCCCCAGGCTGTAGCGCAGCAGGTCGGTGCGGGTGATCACCCCCACTAGTTGCCCGTGGTCGAGCACCGGCACCAGGCGCGAATCTCCCCCCACCATGTAGCTTTGGATCTCGCTGATCGGGGTCTCCGGGTTCGCGGCGTAAAACTCGGAGTGCATGTAGTCGGAGATAGGTACCGTGTTGAGGTTGTGGTAGAGCGCCTTCTCCACGGTCTTGCGGGAGATGATGCCCATCACCTGGTCGCCAGAGAGCACCGGCATCGCGCTCACGTTGTAGCGGACCAGGCGCTCGCGCGCCTCCTCGATGGTGCAGTCGGGGGGAAGGGTCTTGACTGGCGAGGACATGATGCTGCGCGCGACGCGGATCGGATCGACCCGCTTCTTCAGTACCGCGTCCAACTGATCCAGCACCTGGATCAGGGTAAGCCCCCGTACCGTTGCCGACGCTGCAGTAGCGTGCCCGCCCCCGCCCAGTTCGCGCAGGATCTCCCCTACCCTCACCTCGGGGATGCGGCTGCGGCCGACGATGAAGACGCGGTCCTGCATCCCGACCACCAGAAAGAGGACCTGCAGGTTCTCCATGTCGCGGATCATGTGCGCCAGGGAGGCGATGTCGCCAATGTAACGGTCCACCGACGCGTGCGCCACCGAGACGTCCACGCCCTTGAGGGAGCTCGTTTTGAGGGAGGTGAGCAGGTCGTTCAGCAGCGAGACCTGTTCCACGGTCAGTTCGCGGCCGATGGAGTCGGCGACCTCGTTCAATTGCGCGCCGCGCTCCAGGAGCCAGGCGGCCACGGCGTAGTCTTCGGCGGTGGTCGAGGGGAAGGTGAGGTTACCGGTGTCCTCGTGGATACCCAGCATCATAAGGGTGGCCTCCGCTGGGCTCACCTCGATGCCGCGCTGCATCAGCAGGGTCGCGAGGATGGTGGTGGTAGAACCACAGGGGCGGATGATGCCACCGTCGGCCTTGAGGTCGCCGGAGCTGATGGGGTGGTGGTCGTAGATGAGCAGCTCGACGCCATCTTTTTGGGCCAGTTCCCCGAACTTGGCGAGACGTGCGGAATGCTGGCAATCGACAACGATGAGGCGGGTGACAGCGGAGAAATCCACGTCCTTGATGCGTAACGACTCGAATTCAGGATGGGGCGCCTTCTGAAAGAAGTCGCGCACCCCCTTTTCCTGTGCCCCGGAAAAGACGAGAAATGCATCGGGGTGCAGCTTTTTGGCGGCGACCATGGACCCGATGCAGTCGAAATCAGCGTTGACGTGGGTGGTGATTATCTCCATCAGTAAACCATGAGGGCGGCGTAGGCGACGACGCTGCGCGAGTCGCCATTCACCTCGCCGCTGTTGGTGTAGTGCACCAGCCGGCAGGATTCGGCGCCCATGATCTTGGCAGCGACCAGGAGCGCGGTCGCCGGGATGACGCCGCACATGGTGATATTTTTCTCGCGACAGACCTTCAGGAGCCCCTCGGGGTCCATGTCGGCCAACCGAGCCAGGGCCTGATCGTCTTTCGCCTTGGCAGCGGCGGCGGATTCGTAGTGGGTCATGTCGGAGCTCGCCACGATGAGGACCTCTTCGCCGTAAGCAGCGATAGCGCGGGCGATCCCCTCACCCACCTGGGCGATGGAGGGAAAATCAGGCAACGCGAGGCAGAGCGCGGCAATGGAGACACCGGGATTGCGGTACTGCAGGAAAGGGACCTGGACTTCAAGGGAGTGCTCGAAGCGATGCGCCAGCGGGTCCTCGCGGACCAGCGGAGCGTTGTCGAGGATCAGTTGCGACAGGCGCCGGTTGATCGGCACCGGGCCCAGCGGTGTGAGCCATTCGTTCTCGGGGGCGAGCGCGGCGGCAACGCCGGCGCCGGTGTGATTCGGCCCGAGGATCAGCACGGTGTCGGGCACCCGAACCGCTGCGTAGACTTTGCCAGCCGCCTTCCCGGAATACACGTACCCCGCATGCGGGGTGATGATGCCGATCGCCTTTTGCGCTTCCCCTTGAGGCATCATCTCTGCGAGCTCCTGGCGGAGCCGGGCGGGATCGCCGGTGTAGAACTTACCAGCTACTGCAGGTTGCCGTACCATACCAGCCTCCTTTTGCGGAAATGCTAATGAACAGCGCACCAGGCAATATTCTAACTCAGCAGCGGCTAGCCTTCAACGGGGTCCGACGAGTCGACGGAATCACCGGAATCAATGAATTCGGTGGATTCGAGGGACAGGGCTGATTCGGCGGATGCCACGGCATCGCCGACAGGCGCGGAATCGGTCGCCGCGGAGCCTAGCGGCAGCGCAGGCTGGTCGGCAAATGGATCCGGCGGCACCAGTTCCTGGATCTCCTTCAGGGTGGGGAGCTGGTTAAGGTCTTTGAGGCCGAAAAGCTCCAGGAATTCGCGGCTGGTCCCGTAGATGAGCGGCTTGCCGGGGACGTCCTTCTTGCCAATGATACGCAGCAGCTTTTTTTCCAGGAGGCTCTTCATGACGCCGCCGGAATCGACGCCGCGCAGGTATTCCACCTCGGCGCGGGTGATGGGCTGGCGGTAAGCGACTATGGCGAGGGTTTCCAAGGCGGATTGGCTGAACTTGACGCCCTTGGTCTTGTTGAGGCGGCGGATGTAGTCGCCGTGCTCGGGGCGGCTGCGCAGTTGGTAGCCCCCCGCAACCTGGATCAGCACGATGCCGCGCTCGGCGGATTCGTAGTCCTCGATCAGCTCATCCAGGGCGGCGCGCAGGTCGGCCCGGTCGTACTCCTCCAGGATACCGGCCAGACGGTCCAGCGTAAGCGGCTGGTCGTGGACGAACAGGATGCTTTCAACAATTCCTTTTAGCGACTTTCCCGACAAACAGAATCCTCCGTAAATCTTGAAAACAACAGCTCTTGAGCTTCCCCCTTTCACAAAGGGGGATTGAGGGGGATTTCAACTTCGTGGAATGCCGAGATGCTGTGGCTACCGCGGCTAAATCCCCCCTGCCCCCCCTTTTGCAAAGGGGGGAACGCTAGGGCTCCTGCGGCGCTTCGCGGTCAACCAGGGGTGGCGTTTCGTGGTCAGCCTCGGTCGGCGCTTCCTCTTCGCTCCCCTCGCCTTCACTAGTGCCCTCTCCCTCCTCCTTGGCCGCCAAGTGAAGCCAGATGGAGCCTTGGTTTTCCATCTGCACCACCTTGATCAGCTTCAGCTTGCAGAGTTCAAGGATGGAGAGAAAAGTGACCACCAGGAGATCGCGGGTCATGCCAGTGTTGAAGAGCGCGTCGAAGCAGACTGTTTTCTCGGCATGCAGGACCGAGAGTACCTCGCCGATGCGGTCCGCAATGGAGATGCCGTCGGCGACCACATCGTGGAAGGTGTCGACCGAAACGCGGGCCAACACCCTCTGGAAGGCCTCGATTAGCTCGAAAAGCTCGACGTCGGCGGGTTCCTCCACCGGCGCCAACTCGTCCAGTTCCGAATCGAACTTGCGGGCGAAGACCTCGCGCCCCAAGAGGTTGCGGCAGTTGAGCATCTGCGAGGCATCGCGGTAGCGCTGGTACTCCAGAAGGCGACGAACCAGTTCCGCGCGCGGGTCTTCCACCTCGGCATCGCCGTCCTCCTCCGGGGTAACCGGCAGGAGCATGCGCGACTTGATCTGCAGCAGCGTCGCCGCCATCACGAGGAACTCACCCGCGATGTCAAGGTTGAGGTCCTTCATGATCTCCATGTAGTCGAGGTACTGCCTGGTGATGGCAGCAATGGGGATGTTGTAGATGTCCACCTCGTTCTTCTTGATGAGGTGGAGCAGGAGGTCCAACGGCCCCTCGAACTCCTCGATCTGCACCCGGTACGACTGCTCCAGGGCTTCGGAGAAAAGGTTGCTTTGCATCTCTTCCAGGGACAAGAAAACTCCTAAAACGGGTGGTTGCGTTAAGCTGCCGACGCCCTCATCCGCCCCTCCGGGGCACCTTCTCCCAAAGGGAGAAGGAATGGACAGCCCTCGCCCACCGGGAGAGGGCGGCCGCAGGCCAGGTGAGGGAAAGGTTTAGACTTTAAGCGCCGCGCGCGCCTCGTCCATGGTCTGCTTGGCGACCACTTCTGCCTTGCGGCTCCCCTCGGCGAGCACCTCTTCCACCAGGCCCGGCTTCTCGGTCAGCTCCACGCGCTTCTCGCGGAACGGCGCGAGGGTGTCAACCATGGCCTGGGCCAGGATCTTCTTGCAATCGACGCAGCCAAGCTGGGCGCTGCGGCACCCTTCAACGATCTCGGCACGCTTGTCCGCATCGACGTAGAGGGAGTGCAGGGTAAAGGCGACGCAGCGGTCAGGCTCGCCCGGATCGCGCTTGAAGGGGCGCAGGGTGTCGGTGACCATGGACATCACCTTCTTCCTGGTCTCCTCGGCGTCGTCGGAGAGGAAGATGGCGTTGCCGTAGCTCTTGCTCATCTTACGGCCATCGATACCCAGCACTTTCGGGGTCTCGGTGAGCAGCGCCGCCGGCTCCGGGAACACCTCGCCGTACAGGTAGTTGAAGCGGCGGGCGATCTCGCGGGTGATCTCCAGGTGCGGGATCTGGTCCTGGCCGACCGGCACGCGGGCCGCCTTGTACACGATGATGTCGGATGCCATCAGCACCGGATAGCCGAGGAAACCGAAGGTGGAGAGGTCCTTGGTGGTCAGGTTCTCCTGCATCTCCTTGTAGGTCGGGTTACGCTCCAGCCAGGAAACCGGGGTGATCATGGAGAGGATCAGGTTCAGCTCGGCGTGCTGCGGCACGCGGCTCTGCTTGAAGATCACACTCTGCTCAGGGTCGATTCCGAAAGCGAGCCAGTCGAGAACCATCTCGTTGATGCTTTCCTGGATACCGTCCGTGCTGGCGTACTCGGTGGTCAGCGAGTGCCAGTCGGCGGCGAAGAAGAAGCACTCGAAGTTGCGCTGCAGTTCCATCCAGTTGGACAGAACCCCGTGGTAGTGCCCCAGGTGCAGCTTTCCGGTCGGTCTCATGCCGCTAACGATACGGTTGTTGCTCATAGAATCGGACTCCTTTTTGGTTTCTGCTCCCCTACCCTTTCATCATCAGCTTGGTGACACCGAAGACCAGGTTCGCGTAGGGACCGGCCAAGAGGTGCACGCCAAAGTTAAGGGCGGGGGCAATAACATAACTAAAAGCATTGGTCAAAAACACCAAAGCGACGATGATGATCATGCCGAAGGGCTCCACCCTGGCCAGCGCCATGGACAGGCTGTAGGGCAACACCCCGACCGCGACCCGCCCGCCATCCAGTGGAGGAACCGGGATCAGGTTGAACACGCCCAGCATCAGGTTGATGTAGACGGAGAACGCCAGCATCAGGGTGATCGGGTCGGCGAAAGCGGCCACCATGGACCCATCGGCGGCGCCTTGCGTGGCTGCTATCACGGCCCGCATGGCGATAGCCGAAACGGTGGCCAGGCAGAAATTGGTGATGGGGCCGGCGGCAGCGACCCAGATCATATCCCTCTTGGGATGACGCAGGTTGCCGAAATTGACCGGCACCGGCTTGGCCCAGCCAATCCCGACCACGAAGATCATCAGCGTACCCAGGATGTCGAGGTGTTTCAATGGGTTGAGCGTCAGGCGCCCCAAGTATCGCGCCGTGTTGTCGCCGAACTTGTCGGCAACCCAGCCATGGGATACCTCGTGGCAGGTAATTGCCATCAACGCGGGGACCAGCATAATGGACAACTTGATGAAAAACTCTTCCATGTCTTCCTTTAAGCCGGGTTAGCTACAAGCCCTATGTCTCTAGCAGATCGGTGTCGGAAAGTCAACGATAGCAGGCGATTGGAAGGGGGACATCTCAGGTATCCTTCCCCTCTCCGACCGGGAGAGGGTGGCCGCAGGCCGGGTGAGGAAGACGCCACGAAGGGAAATCTTGCTTAGGGCAACGCCCTCACCCCAACCCTCTCCCGGCGGGAGAGGGAGAGTGGACGAAGGCCCACTGACTCCTACACTTCTGTCACAGTCTCATGCCTCGCCTCGTGCCCCCAAAGCTGGAGGATGAGCCCGCCGAAGAGCAGGACTGCCCCGCCGAAGCCTTGCATGGCGGTGATCTGCTCGCCGAGCAGGATCACGGACAAGAGCACGGTAATGAGCGGCTCCAGCATGCTGATAATAGAGGCATTGGTGGCGCCGATCAGTCGCAGACCGGCGAAGAAGCCCATGACGCCGAACAGCGTCGGAAAGACGGCGATGCCGACGATGGAGAGCCAGCCGCGCAGTTTAAGGTCCAGAACCAGTTCCCCTTTGGCTGCGCCGTAGACGAGAAATGCAAGTCCAGCAGCGGTGCAGACCCAGAGCGAGGTCACCATGGGATCGATATTCTTTAGGATCCGGTTGCCGATGATGATGTAGCAGCTGTAGATGACCGCCGCCCCCAGAACCGAAAGCACCCCCGCAAGTTGCGCCCCCTCGAACGATGCCCCCAACAGCAACACCAGCCCCACCGAGCAGACCACCAGCGCGATCCCTTTCGGTGCATTGAAGCGCTCGTCACCGACGATCAGGGCGAGGATGGTGACCAGGGCGGGATAGGTGTAGAGCAGCATCCCGGTGAGCGACGCGGGCAGATAGTGGATGGCATTGGCGTACAGCCCGGACATGCCGCCGTAGCCGACCGCCCCCATGAGGATCAGTTGCAGCGCAGTCCTGCGGTCGAGGCCGCAGTTGATGCCGCGGGCACGGAGGATGCCGAAGAGGAAGAGGCCGGCCAGGAGGAAACGTCCCGCCAGTACGGTGCTGATGTTTGCGCCGCCGGCGAAGGCGCTTTTTATGAGGATGCCGAGCGTGGCAAATCCTGCCGCCGAAGCGGCGATGAACCAGGCTCCACGGTGCTTGTTATTCATGAATAAAAATCCTCTGGGGTTATAGCTTCTCCCCCTCCGGGGGAGGGAACTTTCTGACGTCTTCAGTTAATCCAACTGAATAGTCTGGTCGGTGATCTCGGTGAAGCTGACGTCGTGGCTGACCAGGAAGAGCTGATCGTACCAGTGTTCGGTTACTTCCTCCTGGCCGACATCGATGGCGCGGAATGCCTTGGCCAAATTCTCGCGCCGCTCGGCATCCAGGTTCGACGTGGGCTCGTCGAAGAAGGCGATGCGAGCTCCGATGGTCTGTAGCAAGGCAAGGCGCAGCGCCACCACGGCGCTCATCATCTGTCCGCCGGAGAGCTGGTCGTCGCTGCGCTCCCTCATGGCGCCGTCAGCAATATCCTTCAGGACGATCTGGTAGTTGTCGCCCCACAGGAGCTCTTCATCGGACTCGCAGATGCTGCGGTAGATCCGATCAGCCCGGAAGCTGATCTCTTCGCGGAACCTCTCGGAAAGCTGCGCGGAGACGTTCTTGAACACCTGGTTGCGCAGGAACTTGACCAAGTCAGCCTGCTCCTTCAGCTTCTCGATGGCTGCCAGCTTCTGCTCGATTTCGGCGGCAACGGCGCGCAGTGCGGCAGTTTCCCCCTCCAACCGCGACACCCCTTCAGCAATGGCACCGATCTCGGACTTGAGCCGTGTCGCCGTCATCACCAGCTGTTCACGCTCAGTCTTGGCCGCCTCGTGCTGCTCAGGTCGATAATCGGCCACCAGTTTGGCCAGTTCCTCCTGCCTCCCGGCAAGCGTGGTGAGGATGCCTTGCAGACCGCGTTGGTATTTCTCCAGCGTCTCCTGGTGCTTACCCAACTCTTCGGCCGCCTTCTGGTTGGCTATGTACTCGTCGCGGGCGGGCTGGAAGCGGACCAGTTCCTCCTCTGCATCCTTAACGCTCCGCTCCACGTCAGCCAATACGGCGATTTCGGTTGTGCGGGCACCGACCTCTGTCTGCAACGCGGTAAGCCGAGTGCTGTGCCGCGCCACGGAGTGTTCGCGCTGGGCGGCTCTTTCCTGGGCGGTGGCAAGCTCGCGCTCCTTTTGGCTCAACGCCTCCCCCCGCGCGGACAGTTCGGCCAGCTTGCGAGCAGATTCCTGAACCGGGTCGGCGGCCTGTTTCACGCACTCGTCCAAGGCGTTTTCCAGCCTGGCAATGATGCCCTGCCAAGCGTCCGTGGCCTGAGCCAGCGCGTCTCGACGCTGTTCTGGGGCAGCCGCCAAGTCAACTTCCAGGGAAGGAAGTTCAGAGGGTGAAACAGCGGAAAGACCGGCACTTGCCAGCCACTCTTCAAGCGGCGCACGAAGTGCGTGCGCAGCGATATGGGCGTAGTTGCGGCTGAATTCCTCTTCCTGCTTAGTCCGCTCCCGCCCCGCCTTGGTGAGCTCAAGGGCCACCTGCTCCATGCCCACCAGTTCACGCGCGGCCTGCTGTGCGGCGGTCACCTGGACCGCAAGGTCAGCCGCCTCCCGGTCGAGCACGGCGATCTCACCATCGAGAGCGGCGATGCGAGACTCGAAAAGACCGGCGGGATCCGCCCCTTGGAGGTTCTGACAGGGCTCCTGGAAGAACGGACAGGAGCCGGCCCCGATCTTGTCACGCCCCTCGACCAGCGAATGCCTGCGCCCGGCCAACTCGGAACGCTGTGTCTGGATCTGCTCCAGCCGTGCCTGGCGCGCGCCCAGTTGCTCCGCCTCGGCCTGGAGCGGCGCGCTTCCGGCCAGGACACTCTCCCTCTCACGAATCTGACGGTCGATTTCCTCGATCCTGCTGAGGGCGACGTTGAGGTAGGGCAGCGTGGCCTCCATGTTGTGCATGGGGAGCTTGCGGAACATGAGCCGGCTCTGCTCCGCCGCAGCCAGTCCCTGCGCCGCCACGGTCTCCAGCTTCTTCTGTTCTGCCAAGCCCGACGCCAATGCGTCCTGCTCGGCTTTCAGGCGTGTGCCTTCCTCGGCCATCGACGCCTTGGCTAGTTTGAGTTCGCGGCTTTCGGCGTCCAGCATCGCCCGCACGCTTCCCTGCTCTTTTTCCAGCTCAGCAAGCTGCTTTTCCAACTGGTGCTTCTGATGTTCCTGTTCGCGCAACGCCTTGAGCCGCGCTTCGGCCGCATCGTATCCCTGCTTGCCAGCGGTCGACGCCGCTACCACAGCCGCCGCCTGCCGGGACTGCTCGACCAGGAGTTGCTGGGTGGAGACATAATTTCTGCCGGATTCAACGCGCTCCTGCAACGCCTGCACGTCCTGCTGGACTACCTGGATCGCCTCTTTTTTCGACTCCAGCGTGTTCAGCAGGGTCGTGGCCTGCTCAAGCGCATCCGCCTTGATCACCAATTCGGCCTGCTTGGTCTCACCCTGAGCTCGCAGGTCGGCCAGTTCCTGTTCCTTGACAGGCAGGATGGCAATCTGCTCCGACTTGGTATCGACCTCGGCCTGCAGCACATCTAGCTTTGCCTTAATGGTGCTAGTCAAAACCTTCGTTTTGTCTTGGGTCTTGCGCCAGGCATCGATGCCGAGGATCTCGTCAAAGGCATCCTGGCGCTTGGCGGGCTGCTTGATCACGAAGGGGCCGAGGAAGTCGTTCTGGAAGGGGCCGATCACCAGCTTGAACTGCTCCGACAACGGCCGCGTGCCTGAAAGGCCGAGCAATTGCGCGATACGCGCCTCGGTCTCCTCCATGTTGGCGTGTTCCTCGACCTCGAACTCGTCACCCACCTCCTTGGCCAGGAGCCACTTGCCGGCCGTACCCACGGTGCGGGTCACCCGGTACAGCTCGCCCGGTGCCGGTTCGAACACCACGCCGATTTCGCCGCGCTTGGTGCCGATGGTGAGGAAGCGCTCCGCATTGGAGACGAAGTCCTTGGCATCGACACCGAACAGGGCGTAGCCGATGGCCTCGAAGATGGTGCTCTTGCCCGAGCCGTTGGCGCCGGAAAGGACGTTGATCCCCGGGGAGAAGACGAGTTCCTTTTCGCGGTGCGACTTGATGTTCTTGAGATGGACCGAGACTATGCGCACTGGTCACCTCCGGAGGAAAGCAGGCTCAGCAGCTCCTCGCCTTCCACGTCCCCCTTGAGTACCAAGTCCCGCAGCGCCAGGCTCAGGCGAGTCAGCTCATCCACGCGCCCCTGGTAGTGGCTGTTGGCGCCGATCAGCTCGCCAAGGACATCTCGCTCGATCTCGGCGAGGCTCTTCTTGACCTTCTCCTCCCCTCCCCCGCCGGCAACCAGAGAAAGGTGGTTCTTGATCTCCAGGTGCAGCGGCTCGCAGATCTCACACAGCGAAGCGCGCAGACGGTCACGGCTCAACTCGAAGGGGTGGAAGCCGACCTTACCGGCAAGGCGAACTTCGATGAGCGGGGCGCGCTCGTCGCCGCAATCGGTAAGCTTCTCCGCCATCTGGCTCTTGAACAGCTCCAGGGCATCGGTGGCGTTGCCAGCGCCGTCAAGGTTGGCAGTTACGACCAGCATCGGGCGCGGCGTGGTGCGACGGAATTCATGCTGCACCGTACCGTCCGGTTCCAGGGAAACCAGGTAGTATCCCTTGTCGTAGCGCTCCTCTCCGAAATCAACGCAGTCGGGGGAGCCGGGATTGAAGGCGTAGGGGCGGCCGTCGGCGTCATTGACGATGTAGGGCTTGTGGCCGTGGCCGAGTGCGACGTAATCGAAACATGCTGCCAGGGGCTGTGCTTCCTCGGGCTTAATGTTGCCGATCTCCACGGGGGAATAGGTCCAGACACCGACGTGAAAGAGCAGGATGTTGCGGTTGGTGGCGATGGCGTCGCAGATGCGCGGAACGTGGTTGCCTGCCTGGGAGCCGATGTATCCGAGGCCATAAATATTCACTCCTTTAACCTCGATATGCCCGCCGCTCCCCTGCTCCGGGTCGAAGGGGTCGAAGAGGTAGCCACCGTCGGCGCTCCGAGAGGGGCGCAGCAGGGAGATGTAGCCAAGCTGCGAGAGCGCTTCCATCCAGGAGACGCTGTCACGGCGGTGGATCCAGTCGTGGTTACCTTCGACAGCCAGGCAGGGGATACCGGCATGCTTCAACGGCTGCAGGATCTCGATGGTCTTGGCAAAGGTCTTGGGGAGGATTTGGCCGGTGTGGAACAGGTCACCACCGATGAGGACAAAGTCGACCTGCTCGCGCACCGCGTCGGCCACGATGGCGGCGAAGGTGGTGAAGAAGTCCTGGTAGCGCTGGACATCACAGCCGGAGGCGCGGTAGGTCTTGCCGAGATGGATGTCGGAGGTGTGGATGAAGCGAACGGGCATGGATGCTCCGGGAAAAGTGAATTGCACAGGTATACCGCCGCCCGCGGGGGCAAGTCAAGCTCTCTAACCTGGCAACTTCTACCGCAGCTCGCGGTCTGGAAACTTCGCTTCCATCTCTTTGGAAATACGAGTGGAGACGTTGGTCATCTCGGGCCAGGTGGCAGCAGCGACCAGCGGCGCCGCGACGTAGTACCCCTTACATCCAGTCGTCTGCATGCAGCTCTCCAGTCCGTATTCCTGTAGGTGGATGTGCAGCATGTGATCGGCCTCAGCGATCAGTTCCCACGGCAGGCTTTCCTCCTCGGGAGGGTCGAGACACCTTCGAAGAAGGCGTAATCGAGGGAATGGGCTTCAGTCTGGTTCGGAGCGATCCGCCATGACTGCACCTTGTGTCGCTGATCGCGGGAAGAATGTCTCTGGAGTCGCCCGTTGCCCCTCCCCGGAGGGGGTGGGTCAGGGAGGGGGAAATGTAGTTTGCCTAGAAGCGAGCCCCCTCCCGACCTCCCCCCTCCGGGGGGAGGAGTTGTGGACTACGGCCTCAGGAGTGGTAGACGTGGAGGTCCTGTGGTCAGGGTGCTGCGAAAATCTCGTTAAAGAAGATCTTCATCGCCTCGAAGGAGCGCCGGTCCGCCTTCTCGTTATAGGCGGCCCCTTTGCTGTTGTCATTGCCGGACTTGGGATTAGTGAAGCTGTGCACCGCGTTGCCGTAGAAGTTCATCTGCCAGTCAACCTTGGCATCCCGCATCTCCTTCTGGAAGGCGGCGACCTCATCGGGTTTCACGAAGGGGTCGTCTGCCCCATGCAGCGCCAGCACCTTGCCGCGTATGTTCCTGGCATCGGCCGGGTTGGGCGTGCTGAGGCCGCCGTGGAAGCTAACCGTGCCCAGCACGTCGGCGCCGCTTCGGGCCAATTCCAGCGCGGCGGTGCCGCCGAAGCAATATCCCATCACGGCCAGACGCTTCGGGTCAACCTGTGGGAACCCCGCCAGCTTCTCGAGTCCCGCCGCGGCGCGAGCACGGATCAGGCTCCGGTCATTGCCTCGGTACTTGGCCGCTTCCTTGGCCGCCGCCTCAGGACCGACCGGGCGCACCCCCTTCCCGTAGATGTCGGCGGCGAAGGCAACGTATCCCAGCTTGGCAAGTTGCTCGACGCGCATCTTCTCGTAAGGGCTGACACCAGTCCACTCGTGAATAACGAGCACCCCGGGACGCTTCACCTTGATGGCATCATCATAAGCGACATATCCCTCCAGGACCGTGTCACCCTGCCGGTACTCGACGTTATGCGCCACCACCGCGGCGCCTGCTCCCTGGGCCGCGAGTGTCATCATCAATGCGAACAGGTACTTTTTCATGATTTCCTCCACGCTGCCATAACCAATGAAATCGGTTACGGCAGCCGAAATGAAATGGGTTGCACTCTCATTAGCAGCAGAGCTGAGTGTCTTCATTTTACCAAAAATCCCAGGTATCGGTGCGCCCTCTTCTCACCTTTCCCTGCTGCCACCGAGCTGGCATCCGACGCCGTTTTTTGTTCCACCAGGCGCGTTGACACCCGCAACACATTAAGTACGATTAACCAATCGCAATAGCATAACAGGAGCTGTCATGAGACAACTGAACTCACTTCGTCCTCTCGGTTGGCTGACGGTAGTCTTCATTGGGATGTCGTTGACGGGATGCACGTCAAGGTGGGTAGGGTTGCGGCAGGGGAACAGCGCATCGCTGCAGACGGTGCAGGACGACCTGCAGTACGCGCAGCTAAAAACACAGAAAACACGCAAGGCGCTGGAAGACGTGAAGTTCGCCGACCAAGCCGACCTGCCGCGCGCCTACCGAGCCTTCAGGGAGGAGGTCAACACCATGACCGGCGCGGGCGAAAAGCTGGTTCAGCACGCCAACGGGATGCACTACCAGGGCAATGCTTACCTGGTTGAGGGGGAAAAATCGGCAGGAGAGTGTCGCTACCCAAGGCTGTCAGGTAATGCGAAGCTGCCTCGCATGGAGCTGGGAGACGCCTTCGAGCCTATCGCCGAGCAGGGACAGGCGGTACAACGGGCCTATCGGGCCTTCGAACTCGACATAGAGGCCATCGACGAGTACCTGTCTCAAGAGTTGAACGAGCAAGGCGTAAGAGACATGGAAATATTCATGCGCAAGAGTGACGTGGACGGGGACAGCCTCTTGTATGAACTCGAGACGGAGTTGTCAGTGGTGGACAGGGCCCAGAAGGCATATACAGAAATAACGCAAGGAAAGGAAGCAGGCACTCCCTAGAACCTGTCACCTTTGTCAGCGTTGAGGGGGAGTTGGCAGTGCAGGCACTTGCGCAGATAAAGTAGCGCCATCCCCTGCATGTGGTAGTAGTTGCGGCAGCGCGGGCACCGGGCGGTTGCGGAATAAAACATGACGCA
This sequence comes from Geomonas agri, assembly GCF_020179605.1. NCBI lineage: Bacteria > Pseudomonadati > Thermodesulfobacteriota > Desulfuromonadia > Geobacterales > Geobacteraceae > Geomonas > Geomonas agri. The sequence goes on along the minus strand of NZ_JAINZO010000001.1, from coordinate 1,113,560 downwards.
GAGCAGCACGGCGAACCAGCAGAAAAAGACCGGCATCGAGCCGCTGAAGGAATGGGTAATCCTCTGGGTCAGGTACATGGTCGGAAGGTAAACGATGAGGACGATCCAGAGGCACCAGCGGCGCTTGCGCACCGCAACCAGGCCACGGGCAATGACAGCCGGGTCGATCACTTCGGCAGCTTCACTAGCTTCAACATTGGCAGTTCCGGCAGTTTCACCATCAGCAGCCTTGACGCCAGCAACTCCGGTTTCGGTAGTTCCGGCCGTGACAGCGGCCCCTTCGACTTCGTGACGGTCCAAACGAACCTCCCTTCAGCCTTTAGTCCTGGGCACCTTCCCGGTACTTCATGGTCAGCCCCTTGAGAAAATTACGCAGCATCTGGTCGCCGCACGGCTTGTAGTTCTCCTGCCCCTTGGCGCGGAACACCGCACTGAGCTCGGACTTGGAAACCGGGAATTTGGCCAGTTTGAAGATGGCCAGCATCTCGTCTTCTTTCAGACTCAGGGCAATACGGATCTTCTTGAGGATGTCGTTGTTGGTCAGTTGCTCCGGTAACGGTGCCACCTTGCTCTCCGCCCCTTCACGCTTGCCCCGCTTCAAGGCAATGAGGCCGTCCAGAAACGCCTGGAGGACATCGTCGCCGCACTCGCGGAACCCTTCCTCATCATCCTTCTTGACCAAGCTGGTGATGTCCGCCTGCCCCATCTTCATGTCCGAAAGCCGAAACGCCTCCACGACAGCCTGGGTGTTGAGGTTCAGCGCGTAGCGCAGTCTGCGGAAAACATCGTTGTTGGTCATCGGGTGCTCCTCGGTTCAAATGGGCCAGGGCCAGGCTCTTTCATAACATCGATCGGCTGGTGGGGGCAAGCTTTTGCTGCTGATTGAGAAAGCAAAGGGGGACCGGCGCGTGGTAGAGCGCGCCGATCCCCCAGGTTGTTTCCAGGCTGGATTGGTTAGGCTGCCGCCGACAGTGTTACGCTGCCGCGGATACCGGATCGCTGCTGTTATCGTCCCCGAACCCCAGGATGCTGTCTATCTCGCCGGCGTCGAGAGTTTCCTTGACAACCAGTTCCCGGGTCAGCCGCTCGAGAGCGTCCATGTTTTCCTGCAACAGGGTCACGACGCCCTGGTAGCAGCCGCTGACGATGGAGCGGATCTCGTTGTCCATCTCGCGCGCGGTGACATCGCTGAAGCCTTTCTTCCCGCCGTTATCGGTGTTCTCGTTGTGTCCGAAGGCCACCGGGCCAAAGGCACGCGACATGCCCCACTCGCTGACCATCCTGCGCGCGGTGTCGGTGGCACGGGCAAGGTCGTTGCCAGCCCCCGTGGTGGTGGTGCTGTAAATAAGCTCCTCGGCAGCACGCCCACCCATGAGCACCTTGAGGTGGGCGACCAGCATCTCCTTGGTGTAGCAGTAGATGTCGTCTTCGGGGATCTGCACGGTAACCCCCATTGCCCGTCCCCTGGGGATGATGGTCACCTTGTGTACCGGGTCGGCGTCCGGAGTAAGTTTCGCCACCAGAACGTGGCCCGCCTCGTGATACGCGGTGGAAAGCTTTAGTTTGTCGGAGAGGACCATGGACTTCTTCTCGGCGCCCATGAGCACCTTGTCCTTGGCCAGGTCGAAGTCGATCATCTCGACCACACCCTTGTTGGAGCGCGCGGCGAGTATGGCGGCCTCGTTGACCACGTTGGCCAAATCGGCGCCGGAGAAACCGGGCGTGCCGCGCGCGATGACCAACAGGTCGACTGCATCGTGCAGCGGGACGTTCTTCGCGTGCACCTTGAGGATTGCCTCACGTCCCCTGATGTCGGGGGAGCCCACGGTGACCTGACGGTCGAAGCGCCCGGAGCGCAGCAGCGCCGCGTCGAGGATCTCTGGGCGGTTGGTGGCGGCCAGCACCACGATGCCGGAGTTCACCTCGAAGCCGTCCATCTCAACTAGCAACTGGTTCAGGGTCTGGTCGCGTTCGTCGCTGGCGCCGCCGCCGGCGGCTGCGTCACGCTTGCGGCCGACCGCATCGATCTCGTCGATGAACACGATGCAGGGCGCCGCCTTCTTGGCCTGCGCGAACAGGTCCCTGACCCGCGACGCGCCCACGCCGACATACATCTCGACGAATTCCGAACCGGATATGGAGAAGAAAGGAACGTCCGCCTCCCCCGCGACCGCACGTGCGATCAAGGTCTTGCCGGTGCCCGGAGGGCCTACGAGGAGCACGCCGGTGGGCATCTTGCCACCCAGTGTGGAGAACTTCTCGGGATCCTTGAGAAACTCGACCGTGTCCAGCAGTTCCGCCTTGGCCTCCTCGGCGCCGGCCACGTCACTGAAACGGGTGGTCGATTCTGAGTAGTCGACCACGCGGGCACGGCTTCTCCCCATGCCGGTGAAACGTCTCAGGATGACAAACAGGAATATGCCGACTGCAACCAGGAAACCAATCTCGAACCAGTTAGGCCCGCCGGACGGAGGTGTCGAGGAGAAATCGACCTTCTTGGCGATGAGCAGATCGCCGAGGTAGGCGCCTGCCGGGAGAAAGAGGTTGAACTTCTCGCCGTTTTTAGCGTGGGCGGTGATCTCGTCGCCGACGATCCTCACCTTGGCTATATTGCCGGCCGATACTTTCTGAATGAAGGTGGTGTAGCTGATTTGCCTGCTAGTATCCGCGTGTGATTGCTGCCAGGAATAGAGGCCATAACCGACCAGGGCCAAAAAGCTCAAAGACAGACCCAAAAACAGAAGCTTCTTGTTTCTAGTGTTCCCCATAGTTCTCCCATTACTACTGAAGTAGTAATAACGTTACGCCTACTACAATCCTATCTCTACATGTGTAAACCGTAACAGTAAAAGTACTTATTGTTTTGTGATCAGATAATTAACAATTAGTACCTGTTAAAAACAATCCAAATAGTTTTTAAAAAATTGAATATCTATTTTTACTGCATCCGTAACTTTTTTGTACACACAATTTTTTTTCATTTATAGATGGGGAATGGGATGTTGTGGGACAGGTGCGGAGGTGCAGGAGATGGTGGGTGGATGTTGATTTGGGCGGGCAAAAGGAGGCGGAGCGGGGAAAACTCCCCCTGTCCCCCCTTCGCAAAGGGGGGAACGCGAGGCGCGGACGACGCTTGATGGGAGAGTGCACCGCACATCATTCCGGAAGCAAAAAAAGAGGCGCCCTTTTGGGGGGCGCCTCTTTGGACGACAAGTGTAAAACAGTGGCTACTTGCGCAGCAGCTTTACGATGGCGGAGAAATCCTCTTCGCCGCGACCATCCTTGACGGCCTGATCGTAGATCTGGGAGACGGTCTTCGCGGCGGGGAGATCGAGTCCCAGTTTATCGGCCATCTCCAGTACGCGACGCATCTGCGAGTCGACGTACTTGAGCGCCAGGTTACGGCTGAAGTCGCCGCGCGCGATGGAGCGCCCCTTGGAGTGGAACAGCGGCGAGGCAACCCCGCCGGAATCGAGCACCTCGAGAATCTTGTCAGGTTTGAAGCCCATCTTCTCGCCGAAGACCAGCCCCTCGGAAAGGGACTGCATCATCTCTGCCTGCAGCAGGTTCACGATCAGTTTCATGCGGGTGGCGTCGCCGATCTTGCCGATATGGATGATATTGAGGCCGAAATAGGAGAACGGCTCACGGCAACGACCCAAAAGGGCTTCGTCGCCACCGGCGAGGATGGTGAGCAACCCGTTGGCCGCGTGCTCTTTGCTCCCCCAGACCGGCGCCTCGAGGAACATGACCCGGCGCGCCTTCGCTTCCTCGGCCATGCGCTCAATGGTCTCCAGGCAGTGGGTGCCCATGTCGACCAGAATGGTGCCGGGGTCGATCCCTTCCAGGACGCCGTTCTCGCCAAAGACCAGGTACTTGCTCTCCGGCACGATTACGATAACCAGATCCTGCCCTTTGGCGGTGGCCATCGGCGATTCGCCGACTTTCACGCCCAGCTTGGCAAGTTCAGCCATCGCATTTGCGTCTTGGTCAAACACCGTTAATTGGTAGTCCGACTTGGCAAGGTTAGCTGCCATGTGAACGCCGACGGTGCCCAGACCGACGAAACCTATCTTCTTAAGCATAATCCCCCCAGAGTGGCTGATGCTCTGCACCAGCGGATAGCATTTTTGCTTAGTACCAAAAAACTCAAGGCCCCATTATACTCAAAGAGCGAGTTTGTGCAACACTGTTTTATCTTGATTTGGTAACAGACACCCTGTCGCACAGATCGTACAACGGACAGGTCGAGCACCTCGGTGAAAGTGGCGTGCACTGGTTCTGCCCGAAAGTCACCAGAAGATCGTTGATTATGATCCAGTACTCCGCCGGCAGTTTCTCTCTCAGTGCGAATTCCGTCTGTTCCGGGGTGCGGGTCTTGACGTAGCCCCATCGGTTGGAGATCCGGTGCACGTGGATGTCGACGCAGATACCGGGCTTGCCGAAACCGAGGGTGAGCACCAGGTTAGCGGTCTTCCTCCCAACCCCCTTGAATTTCAGCAGCGTCTCCAGCTCATCCGGGACCGCTCCCCGGTACAGTTCGCACAACGAGCGCGATATCTCGAGAATCTGCTCAGCCTTGACGCGGTAGAAGCCGACCGGGTAGATGGCCGCCTCGATCCGCGGCACATCAAGGTGGATCATCTTTTCAGGGGAATCCGCCAGGGCGAAAAGCCGGGCCGAAGCGTCGGCGGTGACTTGGTCGCGGGTCCGCAGCGATAGGATGCAGGAGACCAGCACCTTGAAAGGATCCTTCCCCTGCGTGGCGACGATGGTCACCGCGGGGCTCACCCAGGCCTTGACCGCCTCGGTGAGGATCGTTATCGCCTGGTGGATCTGGTCGTCCCTCATGTCATAACCTGTTGGTGATCACGCGCATTACCAGTACGCCCATGATGGAAGCGAGCAGTCCCACGCATACCAGCAGTATGCCGATGCTGCGCCCCTCCCCCCAGCCGAGCAGGTCCTGGTTCTTCATAAAGGCTATCAGCCCCAAACCAGTGAAAGTAAGAAGCCCCCCTATGATAAACGTGGACAGTGCGAATACCGCTCCAGCCATCCCCTTCGTTTTTGCCACACACACCTCTATCGTTCTTTCAAAAGTAATGCTTCCTTATACAAGATGGTACCAGTCAAGGCAACTGCTAACTGCGTCCTTCCCTATTGCACAAACGGGAGAACACCCTATAATGGCCTGATCAAATTCGAGGGAGATACATGAGAGAACTGGTAGACCTGCATTTACATTCCACCTTTTCCGACGGGGTGCGTACCCCCAGCGAGCTGGTGGCCATGGCCAAAGGACTCGGACTCAAGGCGATCGCGCTGGCGGACCATGATACCGTGGACGGCATCGACGAGGCACTCGCGGCAGGCGCTGCCGCCGGTGTGGAGGTGCTGCCTGCCCTCGAGTTCTCCGTCGCCTACAGCTCGTTCAAGGACGTCCACCTGCTCGGCTACCTCCTCGATCACCACGATGCGCAATTACAGTCCATTCTTAAGGAATTCAGGGATCGCAGGGAAGCACGCGGCGAGGCGATCGTGGGGCGCATCAACGAGAAGCTGGCAACGGAAGGGAGAGCACCCATTTCCAGCGCCGAAGCAGCCGCACTGGCGGGAGGGGCACTGGGACGCCCCCACATCGCGCAGGTACTGATGAGCAAGGGATACGTAAGGGATATGCAGGACGCCTTCGTGCGCTACCTGCTCCCGTGCGATGTCCCCAAACGCTATTTCCCGATGGAAGAGGCGCTGGCGACAGTGCAGAAGCTCGGCGGGGTAGCGGTGCTGGCCCACCCCACCACCATAACCAACGACCGCGACACGCTGACCCGCATCATCGACGAGCTCTGCGCCATGGGGCTTGCCGGGGTGGAGGCTTTCAACAACGTCTGCAACGAACAGGAAAGCGCCTTCCTGGTATCTACCGCGGAGAAAAAGGGGCTGATCTGGACCGGCGGTTCCGATTACCACGGCATCGAGGAAGGGATCAACATGGGTACCGGCAAGGGGAGCATGGCCATACCCTATACCTGCGTCGAGGCGCTGAAGCGGGCCCAAAGCCAGAGAGGCTAAAAACAAAGGGGCTGGAGGCTAAGGGCTGGGGGCTGGAAAAACCGCTAATGGTTTCCGCCCCCCGCACCTACGCTCCCAGCCCCTTTTTATTTGTAGTGCCGGTCCCTAGTCCCTGCCTTTAATCCTTCACCGGCTTGTAGCTCAGTACATCCAGATCGCTTTCGACGTCGGTGACGCCCTCCACGGACCTGGCCAGTTCGATGGCTTCCTCGATCTCCTCCTCGGTCTGGACGTGACCGGCCAGGGTGACGATGCCGTCCTCGCAGCTGATGCAGAATTTCAGGGCCCGTGCCAGCGACGACTTGAGCAGCTCGGCCTCGACCCTCTTGGCCACGATCAGGTCTTCGAGCAGTGCCATGGACTCCTCCTCCCCTTCCTTGAGACGGGGATCCTTGGAGGCGGCGATGATAGCTTCGATCATGGCGTGCGGGGTGGAAGACTTGGTGTTGAAAAGCAGGTCATAGGCCAGCGGGTCATTCCAGTCACGATCGAAGTAGAAATGGATAAAGCCGCCCAACTGGTGGTCGCTCCTCCTGATCAGCTCGCGGGCCAGGTCCGGATCGATCCACTCCCTTTCGGCAAACTTTTCCACCCGGTCTTCAAAAGGCGCTATGAAGCGGACCCTGAGCACGGTGGTCAGCACCTTGATGAGATCCTGTGCCCCTCTGCCGTAGAGGATCACGTTACCCTTCTTGGCGCAGTCCAGCAGGATGAGCTCCATAGTAGCAAGATGCGCAGCTTGGAGGCGGTCTTCGGCGGTGCGATAGGACGGCGGCTTCTCGTCCACCCTTTCCAGGATCTCGGGGGTCAGGCCGTAGGCGGGGGCCAATTCCTCGATCTTTACGCGGTCAACGAGGGTGTACTTGAGCTTCTTTGCCAGTTCCTTGGCAATGGCGTAGGCGCCGGTCCCCATCTCCCTGGAAATTGTGATGATTGCCATGCAAGCCTCCTTTGCTAATGAGAAACCGCCGCATCATAGCACGTAAAGTCTGCCGTATACAAGGGATTTTGCTGTCTTGGATGAACCGCACGCAGCGTGGAGGCAGGCCCAACGGGGATGAAGCGGAACAGGGGCGAGGGAGAAGTGGTCTCCCCCACCCCGGCAGGTTAGTAATTTTCGGCCAGACGCTCGAAGTGCGCCTTGGGGTGATGGCAGACCGGGCACATATCGGGTGCATCGGTTCCCTCGTGGATGTGGCCGCAATTACGGCACTTCCAGCTAGTGGGAGCCTCATCCTTGAAGACGGTCCCCTCTTCTACCGACGCCAGCAGGGCCTTGTAGCGCTCCTGGTGTGCCTTCTCGATGGCGGCAATGCCGTCAAACATGGCGGCGATAGCGGTGAAGCCCTCTTCGCGGGCCTCCTTGGCCATGCGCGGGTACATGTCGACCCACTCGGCGTACTCGCCAGCCGCAGCGGCTTTCAGGTTGGTGATGGTGTCGCCGAGCCCGGAGAGGGCTTTGAAGTGCAGCTTGGCATGCTCCTTCTCGTTCTCAGCCGTTTCGAGAAACAGTGCCGCGATCTGCTCGTACCCTTCCTTCTTGGCCACCGCCGCGTAGTAGGTGTACTTGTTGCGCGCCATCGACTCGCCGGCGAACGCGTCCTGCAGGTTCTTCTCTGTCTTGCTTCCTTTCAGTTCCGCCATGCTCTGTTCTCCTTTCCTTGGTTGACTGCTTTAAAAATGGGGCTGATGGGATCAGTCGATTCCGATCCTCTTGACACCCTCCACTACGCTCAGACGCGCCATGAGGTCCGCGGAGCTGGACTTCTTGGGCTGCTTGACCTGGAACTCGAGAAATATCACGCCGTGCTCGATGTCCTTCTGCAACTTAGCGTCGACCCGCTCGATACCGGCAGAGCTGAGGGTTTCGTAGACACGGGTGACGAAGTCGGACCGGTCTTCGCCCCAAACCTTGACCAGCACGTAGGTGTCGCGGGAGAGTCTCTTCTCCACCTCCTTGAGTAACAGGAGGTTCACCAGGGCCACCAGCGTGACGGAGATCGCGAGCCAGAAAAGCCCGATGCCGCAGGCGATACCCAGTGCCGCGGCGACCCAAAGGCAAGCGGCGGTGGTGAGCCCGCGGATCGAGGCGCGCTCCCTGATGATGGCGCCCGCACCCAGGAAACCGATACCAGCGACCACCTGAGCGGCGACACGGCCCGGGTCGACCCCGACCGGACCGCCGGCGAAGTTGCCGAAGATACGGTAGATCTCGATGGACGAGATCGTAAATAGACACGAGCCGAGCGAGACCAAGAGGTGGGTCCGGAACCCGGCGGGACGGCCGTGGATCTCACGCTCCAGGCCGATCAGCCCCCCCAGGAACGAGGCGAGCAGCAATCGGCACAGCAGGTAGATGTCGAAGTCGGGACCCAAGCACTACTCCTCGGAAAGGCCGAGCGACAGGGTCAGCACCACGGTCTTTTCCAGGTCGCCGCTACGGATGGTCAACGGAACGCGAACCACGTCGCCCGTGGCCACGGGATCACCTGCTATCTCCAGAGACAGCCGTGCTTCCTCCAGCGCCTCCGGTGCTGATACTACCGGTGCCGCAGGCGCGGCCGGAGGCGGCACGGCAGCGGCGGATTGAGCGGGTGCGGATGCAGCGGAAGGTTCCTCCGCGACGGGCCGCGACACAGGCGCAGCGGCAGCCAGCGGTTCCATCATCTGTTGCAGCCCTTCGCCGCTGGCAATGGCGGCGGTCCCCTTGGCGCGCAACCCGGTCAGAATGCTTTTCACCAGCGCCATGAGCCCCTGCAGCACGCCCTCACCCGTCTGGCTGCTGGTCTTGAAGCTGGCCAGCCGCGACGGGTTCAGCTGCTGCTCCAACTCGGCCTGCGAAGCTGCGTCGGCGAGATCGCTCTTGTTGTACTGCAGGATGGTCGGTATGGAGGTCAGGCTCTGCCCATACCCCTTCAGGTATTCGACCAGTTGGCCCAGCCCGGCCTGGTTTTCGGCCGACCGCTGCGGAGCCGAGTCCGCCACGAACACTACCCCGTCGGCGCCCTTCAGCACCATCTTCCAGGCCGCCGGGTCCACTAGCGGCCCGGAGACGGTGTAGAGATGGAAACGAACCCGGTAGCCGTCGACGTTGCCGTCACCGGGCGGGGTGAAGTCGAAGAACAACATGCGGGCGCCCTGCACGCTCATCACCTTCAACGCACCGCGGAATTCGGGCTTGAGCTTATTGAAGACGTGCCTGAGGCTGGTGCCCTTACCTGCCTGACCGGGGCCGAAAAAGACTATTTTCGCGTTGATTTCACGCTTTGCCTGGTTCACCAGAGCCATTCGAGATCCCCCTGAATTACCTATTTTCCTTCTTACTCAGCAAAATCTTGCGCGCCTGGGTCGAGATGATGGTGTTGACGTTTTTGCTTTTGGCGAGGTTGGCGAGATCCTTCTCCCCCAACGTGCCAAGGAAGCGGAGCGCGTTGGGCAGAGGCGTCTTGTGGTTTTCCACCAGAGCCTTCCTGATCTGCCCATTCTTGATCCAGTCCTTGTTGGCGCAGATGACCCGGATCACCTCGTCGTTTTGTATCTGCGACTTGGCGATGGCGAGCACCTCCGATTCGGTCATACGCGGATTCTTGATGGCAGCACCTGACACCAGCTTGTTGGTGTCCTTGATCAGGATGGAACGCCACTCCTTATCGCCGGTCATGGCCATCTTGATCTTGTCGCCAACCCCCATGGCCTGGGCCATCTGGTACTTTGACTGGTACTCTTCCTCGTCGATCGGTTCATCATCGTCAGGGCCGATGGTCTCGTCGACCTCCTCCAGGTCATGTTCCTTGTGAGGAGCCGCGTGCGGCGCCGCCTGGGGGGCGGCCAAGGCGGCGCCCCTCTGTGCCATGAGAAAGGCTGCCGCCTTTTCGCTGAGGTTTTGATGCCCGGCGAGCAGCGCCGCGATCTCCGGTTTTCTGCCGTGCAACTGCACCAGCGCGTCCAAAACCTGCGAATGGAGTTCGCGCTCAGACAGGATCTGTTCCAGAAGTGGCCTTTCCAGGGAGCGCAGCGTCGCCATCGCCTGCTGCTTTACCTCCTGGTCCGCATCATGGCAGAGATAGTACAAAAGCAGTACCAGATCGCCCGGCGGGAGCGCCACACGCCCTGCTGCGGCCTGCATCCGGTTCTCCCTGGGCTTATCGGCCCCGACGTACGGGGCCGCAGCCGCAGAAATCCTGAAGGTGACCTTCGACACTTAGCTATTTCCCTGCCTTGACGACCTTGGCTGTAAGGCCGGTCTTCTTAAGGTGCGCCGCCGCCTTCTCGGCGCTGGTCGGATCGGCGAAGCTGCCGGCACGGACTTTGACCACCGTCACCGGGATATTGGCCTTCTTGAGCACCAGGCGAACCCCCTTGTCGTAGAGGCGGTCCTGTTCCACGGCTGCCTTCCCTTCCCTCATGAAGGAACCAGCGTAGACCGCGTAGCGTCCACCTTCCTTGAGCATGAAGGCATTGGGAGCAACGCCCTTGAGGCGCGCCAGTTCTTCGGCGGCCTCGTCGTGGTTGGCGAAGTCGGCCAGGAACAAGCGGTGCATTGGCTCGCCTTTGTGGGTCTTGGTGGTGACTACCGGCGCGACGCCAGCCTTTTTGAGCTTGGCAGTGACCGAGGCGACCTCACTCTCCGCGACCTCGCTGTCGAGCTCGAGGGAGAAAACGCCTTTTGCCTTGGCCTTGGCAGCGGCTTTGGCAACGGGCTTAGTCGGCTTGGCTTCTTTGGCCTCCTTGGCAGACTTGGCCTCCTTGCCCGCTGCCGCGGCTTTGGCTTCCTTGGCGGCCGGTTTGGACTCCTTCCCGGCGGCAGGCTTGGCTTCTTTCGTTGCTGCGGGTTTGGCCTCCTTTGCTGCCGCAGCGGGAGCTGCCGCAGGCTGGCCTGGCTTCGCTGCAGGCGCCCCAGGTTTCGCTGCAGGCGCACCAGGTTTCGCTGCAGGCGCACCAGGCTTGGCCGCAGGTGCCTCAGGTTTTGCAGCCGGCGCCCCGGGTTTCGCAGCAGGTGCACCGGGTTTGGCAGCAGGCGCCGCGGGGGTTGCAGGAGGCGCAACAGGCGTCCCCGGCTTAGCGGCAGGAGCGGGTTTGGCCTCGCCAGCTTTGGCGGGTTCACCCGGCTTACCCGCAGCTTCAGTAGTCGGCTTGCCGGCCGTAGCCTTGGCGGAGGTCGGTGCCTCGGCGACGGGGGAACGTGGCGGCAGCGGCTTCTTCACCACAGCCGGCGCGGGTGCGGGCGGAGGGGGCGCGGGCGCCTCTTCGCGCGGCTTGATCAGCCCAGTAAAGAAGTAAAGGTAAGCAAAAAGGGCGATGAGCAGCAGCAGAAGCAAAAGGAGTCGCTGTTGCGAGCTCTTCTTGTGGTCTACGGTTTCATCTTCATCGGGTGTAAATTGCTTCGCCATCTGGCTCCATCCTCCCTGTCATGACATTCGAGTCAGGCGCGCCCGGCCCCTACTTCACCAAGGCTTCGTGGGGCTAGCCCCCTTTGGCCAAGGCTTCGGCGGGGCAAGCCCCCCCTTGGCCGAGACTTCGTGAGACTTGCCCACCGTAGCCTTGGCGAAGGTGGGCCGGGCAGCCTGTTTACAACTTCAGTTAAGCACTCTTGTGGTTATTGCCTTTTTGGTCCTGCGCCTCGGCAATGATCTTCTGGGCCAGGTGACTCGGGACCTCCTCGTAGTGGGAGAATTCCGAGGTAAACATGCCGCGGTCGCTGGTCATGGAGCGCAAGTCATTGGAATAGGTCAGCACCTCCGACATCGGCACCACGCTCCTGATGATCTGCGAGTTCGCCTTGGGCTCGACGCCGACTACCTTGCCACGCCTGGAGTTGAGATCGCCGATCACGTCGCCCATGTTCTCGTCGGGTACGGTGATTTTCATGTTGACGATCGGCTCCAAAAGGACCGGCTTGCACTGTTCCATCGCCTTCTTGAAGGCCATGGAACCGGCGACCTTAAAGGCCATCTCCGAGGAGTCAACGGTATGGAAGGAGCCGTCGAAGAGCGCGACCTTGAAATCGACTACCGGGTTGCCGGCCAGGAATCCTTCCTTGGCCGCCTCCTGGATCCCCTTGTCGACCGCCGGGATGTACTGGCGCGGGATGACGCCCCCCACGATCTTGTCCTCGAACTTGTACCCCTCGCCGCGCGGCATCGGAGAGAGTTCGATCCAGCAGTCGCCGTACTGGCCGCGCCCGCCTGACTGCTTCTTGTATTTTCCCTGCACCTTCGCCGAGCCGCGGATGGTTTCGAGATACGGCACCTTCGGGGTCTTCAGGACGACGTCAACGCCGAACTTGCGCTTCAACTTCTCGACCACAACTTCAAGGTGCACCTGACCCATGCCGGAGATGATGAACTCGCGGGTCTGCGGGTCGCGGTGGCTCTCGATGGTCGGGTCTTCCTCGATCATGCGCTGCAGGGCGCCGTGGATCTTGTCCTCGTCGTTCTTGGTCTTGGGCTCGATCGCGTAGGAGATCACCGGCTGCAGCGACTGGGCCGGTTCGTAGACGATTGGCTTCGCCTCGTCGCAGAGCGTGTCGCCGGTGACCGTTTCCTTGAGCTTGGCGACGGCGACGATGTCGCCGGCCACTGCCTGCTTGATCGGGTGCTGTTTCTTCCCTTCCAGCTCAAAGATCTGGCCGATGCGCTCCTGGACCCCCTTGGCCGAGTTGTAAACCAGCGAGTCCGAGTTGAGCACGCCCGAGTAGACACGGAAGATGGTTATCTTGCCGGTGTAGGGGTCCGAGGTGGTCTTGAAGACCAGCGCAGAGAACGGCTCGCTCTCGGAGGGGGCGCGCTCGATGATCTGCTCGGTCTTGGGATCGATCCCGACCGCCTTGGTGCGATCCAGCGGCGAAGGGAGAAAATCGCAGATGCCATCCAGAAGCTGCGCCACGCCGATGTTCATGGCAGCCGACCCGCAGAAGACCGCGGTAAAGGTGCTGCGCATGGTGCCAACCCTGATGCCGTCAAGGATCTCCTCTTCGGAGAGTTCACCAGTGTCGAGGAACTTTTCAGTCAGAGCGTCGTACGCCTCGGCGACCGTCTCGACCATCATCTCCCTGAGGCGTTTCGCCTCGTCAAGGTGTTCGGCCGGAATCTCCCCCTCGGTAAACTTGCCGGAGAGGTCCTTCTGGTAGCGGTACGCCTTCATGCGCACCAGGTCGATGACCCCCTCGAAGTTCTCCTCGGCCCCCAGGGGCATCTGTACCGCGACCCCCCTGGCGCCCAGCGCCTTCTCCATGTCGTCGATGGCGCGCAGGAAGCTGGCCCGCTCGCGGTCCATCTTGTTAACGAAAGCGATGCGCGGGATCTCGAACTCGTTGGCCCACTGCCAGACTTCCTCGGTCTGGACCTTGACGCCGGAGATGGCGGAGAGGATCACGACCGCGCAGTCAAGCGTCCTCATGCAGGCGCGGGTGTCGGCAATGAAGTTGCCATAGCCCGGGGTGTCGACTATGTGGATGGAGTGCCCTTTCCACTCGCAGTGGTCCAGGGAAGAGGTGATCGAGATGCGACGCTTGATCTCTTCGGGCTCGAAATCCATGGTGGAACTGCCGTCGTCGACCCTCCCCAGCCGGTCGATCATGCCCGTATCGAACAGGATCGCTTCAGCCAGCGAGGTCTTGCCGGCACCGCCGTGAGCTACAATACCGAGGTTACGCAGTTTTGCCGTTTCATACCTTCCCATAGTGCCCTCCCTTTAGAATGAAGATCATCAATGACCTACGCTTCAACGAGAAACCGACTTGAGTAAAGCAGACGAAACAAACAACGCACTATCAACTACCTGGCTGAACTCTCAATGGATTTTAGCGTACCTCCCTCACCCGCCTCAGCGTGTGAACCAACTCTCCCTATCCAAGAAAAAACGTGATGTTTCAAAGACAGTTGCTACCTACCCTCTTCCGCAGGCTCTCTGAGCTTGTGCCGGGACGCCGATGTTCCTCTAAGCGCAGCACGAACCTCACGTCCCCCCATTTGCAAAGGGGGGACAGGGGGGGGTAGCCGTAGTAGCCGCCACATCCTGCCCCGCAATGCAAGTCAAATCACCCCCTCGATCCCCCTTTGCGAAAGGGGGATCGAGGGGGTGCCCTTACGGCTTGTTCCTCTTATAAATGATGCGCAACCCCTCGAGGGTGAGGAACTCGTCCACCGCCTCGATGGTGCTCGATTCCGGCGCGATCAGCGAGGCAAGCCCGCCAGTGGCGATGACCTTTACGTTCTCTTTCCCTTCAGCCTTCATGCGCTGCACGATGCCGTCGACAAGTCCCACGTAGCCGAAGAAGATGCCGGCCTGCATCGAGTTCACCGTGTTCTTGGCGATGATAGCCGGCGGGCGGGCAATATCTACCCGCGGCAGCTTGCTCGCCTTTTGGAACAGGGCCTCCATCGAGATGGCGAGCCCGGGGGCGATGGCGCCACCGCAGTACTCCCCCTTCTTGTTGACGTAGTCAAAGGTGGTGGCGGTGCCGAAGTCCACAATGATAAGCGGGGTGCGGTACTTCTCGAAGCCCGCGATGGCGTTCACGATGCGGTCCGCCCCAACCTCTTTCGGGTTGTCATAGTGGATCGGCATGCCGGTCTTGATGCCCGGTCCCACCACGTAGGGATTGATCTTGAAGTACTGGCGCGCCAGTTTTTCCAGCACACCGGTCAGGGTCGGCACCACCGAGGAAACGATGATGTCCTTCACGTCGGAGAAGACGATCCCCGACAGGCGGAACAGGTCGTGGAACAGGATGCCGTACTCGTCGATGGTCTTGGACTTGTCGGTGGAAACCCGCCAGTCCTGAACCAGTCGTTCCTCATCGTAAATCCCGAGAACGATGTTGCTGTTCCCGACGTCGATCACCAAAAGCAAGGAAAACCTCCCAAACTGCGCCTCACGCGAAGCCGCAAAGACGCCAAGCACATACCGAAACTAAAAGTAAAACGGTCACAGCACAAAGGCTTGCTTTTCTTTGCGCCTTTGCGTGAGCCGCCTTTAGACGAGTGCGACGTCGCCGGAGAGCACGGTCTCCATCCTACCGTCGGACAACTGCACCAGCAAGGCGCCGAAGGAATCGACCCCCTGTACCATGCCCACGAACTCGCGCTCGCCCTGGCTCACCTTGACGTTACGCCCCTTGATGGCGGACCGCTCCAGCCACTCGGCCCGCACCGGCGCTTCCCCCTCGGCCAGGAACACGTCGTACAACCGATCCAACTCGATAAGCAGCGCCTTGGTGAAGGCGAGGCGATCCACCTCCACGCCACCTTCCTGCAACAACGAGGTAGCCGGGTGGCGCAGGAGCGACTCCGATATCGAGGCCATGTCCAGGTTCAGGTTGACGCCGATCCCCAGCACCACGAAATTGACCTTCTCGGTCTCCGCGTTCATCTCGTTGAGGAGCCCCGCAACCTTCTTGCCGCTAATCAGGATGTCGTTGGGCCACTTGATCTGCGGCTTGAGCGTAGTGCAGCTTTCGATGGCACGGGCCACGGCGACCACGGAAAGAAAGGTGAGCTGGCAGGCCGCCATGGGTGCGATGGCGGGACGCAGCACCACTGAGCAGTACAGGTTGACGCCGGGGGGCGACAGCCACACACGCCCGAGCCTCCCCTTGCCGGCGGTCTGGGCGTCGGCGATGACCACGGTCCCTTCTAGGGCGCCGTCTTCGGCGAGCTTGAAGGCGACCTGGTTAGTGGACTCGGTTTCCTTGAGACAGATGATGCTGGAGCCGACTCTCTTTGTGTCGAGGCCGGAGGAGAGATCTAACTGGGTGAGAACTTTGGGTGATGAGAGCAACCGGTAACCCTTGGAGGGGACGGCTTCGATCAGGTATCCGCAGGCGCGGAGCCCCTTGACGTGCTTCCAGACTGCGGTTCGCGATACACCCAGGAGGCGGCTCAGCGCAGCGCCGGAAACCACCCCATCGCCGGAGCGGAACAGCTCGATTATCCTGCCATCGACCCCGGAGTCTTTCAAACGCCCTCCATCAGCATTGAGATGTCGGTCGCGCGAACCGAGTGGGTGAGCGCTCCGACCGATATGATGTCCACACCGGTCAGGGCTATGGACCTGATCGTTTTCAGGTTCACCCCCCCGGACGCTTCGACCAGCGCCCTCTTATTTATTATCTGCACCGCCTCGGTCATCTGATCGAGCGACATGTTGTCCAGCATGATGATGTCGGCGCCCGCTTCGAGCGCCTGCTTGACCTCGTCCAGCGTCTCGGTCTCAACCTCGATTTTCAGGGTGTGCGGGATATAGGCACGCGCGGCGCGCACAGCCTCGGCGATGCCGCCTGCGGCAACGATATGGTTTTCCTTGATCAGCACGCCGTCGTACAAGCCGGTACGGTGGTTAGTGCCGCCCCCTACCCTCACCGAGTACTTCTCCAGCACGCGCAGGCCGGGGGTGGTCTTCCTGGTATCGACGACGCGGGCTCCGGTCCCTTCCAGTTCCTTGACGTACAGGGCGGTCTGGGTAGCGATGCCGCTCATCCTTTGCAGCAGGTTCAGGGAAACCCGTTCCCCTTGCAAAAGCGTCGCTGCATTCCCCTCCATCACGGCGATGATGTCACCCTTATTGAGCCGAGCGCCGTCCTGGAAGTGGGCGGTAAAAACGATTCCGGAGTCGAGCCGTGCGAAGACACGACGGGCCACGTCGACGCCGGAGAGGACCATCTCCTCCTTGGCGACCAGTCTGGCGCGCATGCGACGCGGATTGGCGACGACGGAGAGGGTGGTGATGTCGCCGGTATGGATATCTTCGGCCAGTGCGTTGTCGATTATGTTATCGATTTGGTTCATATAATCTCAATTCTCCCTAAGTTAAGCGGCAGTTTTTTATAGCACAGCTTAACTAGGCCCGCAACCGCTAATAAATTGCGTGAGCAAGCTACTGACGCCACTCTAGAGGCACCGCTGCCTGGGCGGCAGCGAGATCGAGGGCGGCTATGCGGTTCAGCATCTCGCTGATCTTGCCGTCAACGACGGAGACCTGCGCCTCCATGCGATTGATGGCTTCGCGGTCCCGTGCGCGCTGGAAGATGGTGCGTTTCCGTCGCAACTCGACCAGTTGCTGCTCCAGGCCCGCGCGCTGGTCCTGGAGCGTCTTCAACTCGGTTCGCAGCGACTTGAAGCGATCGCGCCACCAGCGCTCGCCATGTCCACCCGGCGCGGGAGCCGTGCTGGGCGCTGCGGAGGATTCTGTTTTGCCGCCGGGGGACACGACCGCAGGGGTGCTGTCGGAGAGTTCGACCCGCTGTGCCTTGTCGCGGTAATGCTTGGGGATGTTGTTGCGGTTATCGGTAAAATGGACGACACCCTGAGCGTCGGTCCACTGGTAGAAAGCGGCGCGGGCGAGGGATGGAGCCAGTAGAGAAAGCATCAAAAGGGAGAGCAAAATCGTTTTCATCATCCCTCCTCTTACAGGGCCTAACCGGCCAAACATAAAAAACAATCAATAGTTTTGAATTGACGATGCCCTTTGCGATGTGTATATTATCCCGGCTATTGCCCTAAGGTGATAGCAAATAAATAGCCAGAAGGAGTGTACCATGCAGTTTCGCCTCGCCTTGCTTATGGTTCTTATCGTCTGTGCGTCGCCGGTTGCGCTTTTTGCCAAGGAGACCAAAGACGTCAAGTTTCCTCTTAAGAACGGGGACGCCGTTGTCTTCAGTCACGATGTGCACCTGCTGAAATATAACAACAATTGCAGGATCTGTCACAACGCTATCTTCGATCTTAAGGCGAAGCGGCACTTCACCATGGCCGAAATGGAAAAGACTAAGTCCTGCGGTGCTTGCCACACTGGCATCAAGGCTTTTAGCGTAGCCGATGAAAAGAGCTGCGTCAAATGTCACAAGGGCAAACCCCGTAACGTAGATTTCAAAGTTAAGGGTCTGGGTCAGACCACCTTCAACCACTCTGTTCACCTTGCCAAAGTCAGTGACGGTTGCAAAGCGTGCCACAACGGCACCGTAATCACCGGCAAAGAGGGCCGCGTGACCATGGCCCAGATGGAGAAAGGCAAGACCTGCGGCGCCTGCCATAACGGCAAGAGAGCCTTCACCGTCGCCGGCAACTGCGGCAAGTGCCACGCCGGCATGAAACCCCGCGAGATCACCTGGAAAGCCAAAGGGGTGACCGACGCCAAGTTCAGCCACGACTTCCACCTCGAAGCATTCAGCTGCAAAGACTGCCACACGAAGCTCTTCGCCTTCAAGGCCGGCGCCAAGCACTTCACCATGGCCGACATGAACAAAGGCAAGTCTTGCGGCGGCTGCCACAACGGCAAAGAGGCATTCTCCGTAGCCGGCGATTGCAACAAGTGCCACAAAGGCTACAAGCCCGGCAACGTCATCTTCAAGAACGAGGGCGGCGAAGTGAAGTTCAGCCACGACTTCCACCTGGAAGCCTACAAGTGCGCTGACTGCCACACCAAGATCTTCCCGATGCAAGCCGGCGCCAAGCACCACACCATGGGCGACATGGAGAAAGGCCAGTCCTGCGGCGCATGCCACAATGGCAAGGACGCCTTCACCTCCAGCGGCGACTGCGACAAGTGCCATAAGATGTAACTGGCAGCACCATATGAACACAAAGGCGGGACCGAAAGGTCCCGCCTTTTTTTGTGCTCAAAGGCGGTCGTGGTGGCATATTCCAACGCGCCCTTACAAACTTGCAACATGCATCTACAAAATTGCAACACGGATATACAAGTTCGCAACAGGGGTGTACTAGTTTGCAACCCAGGTGTACTAGTTTGCAACCCGGGTGTACAAGTTTGCAATCCGGGTGTACAAGTTTGCAACGCGGGTGTACATGTCTGCAACCCGGATGTACAAGTTTGCAACCCGGGTGTTCAAGTTTGCAACCCGGGTGTTCAAGTTTGCAACCCGGATGTACAAGTTTGCAACCCGGGTGTAAAAGTTTGCAACGCGGGTGTACAAGTTCGCAACGTGCCCGTACAAGTTCGCAACGCGAACAGACTAAATTTTAAAGAAGGTTCTCCCCTCCTCCATGACTGGCCCCTGCGGCTGCATCGGGTATACTAACCAAGTTTAAAAAAATTAACGATCCATAAGATCACCTCGCATCCCACAACTCGTATATGGGGGATCATCATGGCGAAGCTCTACCTCGGCTGCAGCGGTTTCAGCTACAACCATTGGCGCGGTAACTTTTACCCGGCGGAGCTCAAGACCAAAGACTGGTTCGAACATTACCGTTCCGTCTTCGACACCGTTGAACTCAACGTCACCTTCTACCGGACCCCCTCTGCGGCGATCTTCAAGCATTGGCACGACGAGAGCGAGCCCAACTTCTCGTTCGCGCTGAAAGGGAGCCGCTACATTACCCACATCAAGAGGCTGCACGATATCGAAACGGCCTTATCGAGATTCTTCAAGCCGACCCGTGAGTTGCAGGAGAAACTGCAAGTCGTCCTCTGGCAGTTCCCACAGCAGTTCAAGGTCGACCTGGGGAGACTGGAAAAATTCCTGGACCAAGTGGCACCATACCACGGCAGGCACACGCTGGAGTTCAGGAACGAAAGCTGGCTTACCGACGAGGTGGTGAGCCTGTGCCGCGACCGCAATGTGTCACTGTGCATGGCAGACCACCCAATATTCATCGACGCACCGCCGATCACCGCAGACTTCGTCTATATCAGGCGACATGGGATGGAGGGGAGCTACAACGGGTTCTACACCAAGGAACAACTGGAGAAGGACATGGCGAGGATCAGGAAATACTTAAGCCGCGGTTTGGACGTCTACATCTATTTCAACAACGATGTGGGGGGCGCGGCCCCTCAAAACGCGAGGGATCTGGCAACCATGCTCCAGGTGCCGCTCGACAAAGAGTAACTCTACCTGCTCCCCTTGCCGGGTCGGATCAAATCATCGGCCCGGCCGCCTGATTTCCCCACATCTTTCCCTTCCGGCACCAGCACGAGGTCCAGTTGTGCCCCCTTAGCCCCACGCTTGGGATAGTGCTGCGTCACCAGCCCCTCGAACCCCTTTACGTCCACGAGGATGTGAATGTGCGACGGGCGGTTGGCGTAGGGCACGGCCGGAAAGGTCTGCAGGCGATAGCGCCCTTTCCTGTCGGAGTAAACAGTAGCGCGATAGGCATCGTCGTAGCGGCCGTCGGGGCCGGCCTGCCAGAACTCGATGCGGGCGTTGGTAATGGGGGAGCAATCGGCGGAGGAGCGGACCGTGCCGCTCAGGCGGTAACCTTTGCCAATAGTGTCACGTACCGGCGTGTTGGGGCGGTAGAACGGTCCGATCTCGTCCCAGGGGGTTGGTGGGCAGGATCCGGCAAAGGCGCGAATTGAAGCGGAGTGAATGACGAGCAACAAGAACAGTGGAATGAGAAGGTGTCTGGAAGTAGCCATGGTGTCTTCCTCCATCTCCCCATCCAAAGGCTAGCGATGGGGGCCGCAGATGTGTTCCAGGCTCGTTTCGATGGTCTGACCGTCATAGGTCAAGTAGATGTTTCCCTCTGTGACAGTAATCGACCAGTTGATCACCCGCTCCAGCTTATCACAAAGCTGCCGCAGAAAGTCGAAGTCGATGCAGATCACCGTCAGGTTCTTAACCTGTGCAAGTTTTGTCTGATGCTGTGTCAGCCAGCGGCTGACGTTGGCGCCGAAGGTGAACAGGAAGGCGCGCTCGACGTGGCGGCAGGACTTCGCCAACCGTTCCGGATCCGGTTGCCCCACCTCGACCCAAAGCTGAACCCGTCCGTCCGGTCCCTTGCTCCAGAGATCCGGCTCGTCCCCCGAGCCGACCCCCTTGGTGAAGGCGAGATCCTCCTCGTAGCAAAGCGACAAGGCCAACAACCTGGCCAACAGCCTCTCCGAAGTCTCTGAGGGATGTTGGGCAATGGTGGTCTGAATGTCGGCGTAGACCTGGCGGTCCAGATCAGAGAGTTGCACGGAAGCGCGGTATATGGTGGAAGGCAGGGCCATCAGCAGTTCCTTTTCAAGCAGTTAAATGTACACGTCCTGTAGGGGCGAATAATGGTTTGCCCCGAAAACAGCAATGTCGTGGCTATAGCGTCCCCGCCCCCGGAGGGGGAGGGACAGGGAGGGGTAAGGTTTAACGGCGCCCCCCTCCCAACCTCCCCCCTCCAGGGGGAGGAGCGTGAATGCCATCTAGACAAGGAGGGCGAATAACTATTCGCCCCCCTCCTCCGCCCAGCTCTTCCAATCGAACCCATCGAAGTCGATCATCAGCGCCAGTGCGATGAAGGTATCCAGCTCGCTCACCCTCTGCCCAAGCAGCCGCTCGGTGAAGTCCCTGAACAGTGCAACCTCCTCGCGGAAGATGGCATCGAAAGGCGCGGTAATAGCGGACAGCTCCAGCGGGTCCACCTCGGTGAAGTTCATGGTGCACCACTCGTCGTGCATCACTTCTCCCTCGGTGTCCACCAGCGGGATGCCGTGCAGGCGGCAGGTCATGGGGCGATGATCGTAGACCAGACAGCGGCCGTCCTCGCCGAGCAGGACGCAGGGCGTCTCGTCCTCGTCCGGCATGAGCAGTTCCCAGTCCTCCTCCGGGCGGTAGTTCAACACGAAGGGGTGGTCCAGTTCCGGCCACTCTTGCCGCATCAGGGCAAGTCGCTCCCGGCACTTCGCCAGCACCTGCTCCTTGACCGCTTCCGGCAGTGCATCGAAGCCGCGCTTCAGGAAATACGCGTCCAGCAGGGTGATGTCAAAGGTGCCACGGCAGCAGCCCGAGCAGCCGCCCAGGCAGGCGATGTGCTCGGGGTACGCCGCCATGCAGCGGGCAAACCAGGCATCCACCTGGGCCAGCAGTTCACGATTTCGTCTGAGTATCTCTTCCATAGGAATCGGTCTGTCCATATTCCCTCCCCCGGAGGGGGAGGGTCAGGGAGGGGGAAAGTTTTTGTACGGCGCCCCCCTCCCAACCTCCCCCTTCCGGGGGGAGGAGCAAGAAGAAAAAAAAGGCGGCAATGAACAAATTGCCGCCTTCGGTACGCACAGTATCGATCAACTACTAAGCGAGGATCTCGGCTTTGGTGAAGATGGACTTCAGCCAGTACCCTTCGGCCTCGATGTTCTCGCGGCCGCCTTCCTCACGGTCCACCAGGGTGACCACACCCAGGACCACCAGCCCTTCCTCCTCCGCGCGCTTGATCGCCTTAAGGGAGGAGCCGCCGCTGGTCACGACGTCCTCGACGATGACCACCTTGGAGCCGGGCTTCAGGTTCTTGCGCCCCTCCAGCCATGCGCCGGTGCCGTGCCCCTTGGGCTCCTTGCGGATGATGAAGCCCGGGACCGGTTTACCCTCCAGGAAGCTGACCACGGAGGTAGCGGTGGCGATAGGGTCTGCGCCCAGGGTAAGCCCCCCTACCCCTTCAACACCTTCGACGTCCTTGATGGCCTCGAAGAAAAGCTTGCCGGTCAGGTAGCCGCCCTCGGGGTGCAGCGTGGTCTGCTTCCCGTCAAAGTAAAAATCGCTCTGACGACCGGAAGCCAAGGTCACGTTCCTCTTCTCGTAGGACAGCTCAATGATGATCTTCTTCAGTCTTTCCTTTTCGGTCATTTCTCGGCAGTCTCCTTTTCGAATAATCCCATCTGCGGCTCTTGCTGGTCCATCAGACGCGGGAATTTAACCGGGTATCCCCCGGTAAAGCAGGCGGTGCAGAAATCGGCATTCTCGGCGCCGACGGTAGACATGAGACCTTCTTCGGAGAGGTAGCCGAGCGAATCGGCGGTAATATAACGGCGGATCTCGTCGATCGAGTGCGACGAGGAGATCAGCTCCTTGCGGTTCGGGGTATCGATGCCGTAGTAGCAGGGATAGCTGGTCGGCGGCGAGGAGATGCGCACGTGCACCTCGGCGGCGCCTGCGTTCCTGATCATCTTGACGATCTTCCTGGAGGTGGTGCCGCGCACGATGGAGTCGTCAATAACCACCACACGCTTGCCTTTCAGCACCTCGCGCACCGGGTTCAGCTTGATCTTAACGCCGAAGTGGCGGATCGCCTGCTGTGGTTCGATGAAGGTACGGCCGACGTAGTGGTTGCGGATCAATCCCAGCTCGAACGGAATGCCGGATTCCTCGGCGTAGCCAAGCGCCGCGGGGACACCGGAATCCGGGATCGGGATGACGATGTCCGCATCGACCTTGTGCTCGCGGGCCAACTGGCGCCCCTGCTCCTTGCGCACCTGGTACACGTTTTTGCCGAAGATGTGGGAGTCGGGACGCGCGAAGTAGACGAATTCGAAGATGCACGGGGTCGGCTGTACCTTCTTGAACGGGAAGAAGGAGGTCAGGCCGTTCTTGTCGATGACGATCACCTCGCCCGGCTCGATCTCACGGATGAACTCGGCATCGATCAGGTCGAGGGCGCAGCTCTCGGAGGCGACCACGTAAGCGCCCCCCTGGCGGCCGAGGCAGAGCGGACGGAAGCCGTTGGGATCGCGCACCGCTACCATGCGGCTCTCGGTCAGGAATAGGAGGCAGTAGGCGCCCTGGATGCGGGACAGTGCGTCGGTGATTCGGTCAAGAAGCGAATTCTGCTTGGAAGTGGCGAGCAGGTGGACGATGATCTCGGTGTCCATGGTGGTCTGGAAGATGGAACCGTAGGCCTCCAGCTCGTCCTTGATGATTTGGGCGTTGACGATGTTGCCGTTGTGGGCTATCGCGATGGAGCCGCGGGAGTAGTCCACATTGATGGGCTGGACGTTTTTGATCACCGAGGAGCCGGTGGTCGAGTAACGCACGTGGCCGATGGCGGAACGACCGGGCAGAGTCTTGAAGATTTCGGGGTTGCCGAACACGTCGGCGACGAGTCCCATGCTTTTATGCGCGTGCAGACTGCTTCCGTCCGAGGAGACGATGCCGCAACTTTCCTGTCCCCTGTGCTGCAAGGCGTAGAGCCCGAGGTAAGTGAGGTTCGACGCCTCCGGGTGGTTGAATACACCGAAAATGCCGCACTCTTCTTCGGGCCTGCGCATCATCATTTCTTCCACGACTGCTCCTTATAAAAGTGGTGCTAGAAGTTCTCTTTGACGTATTTCGCTGCGTTCTTGAAGAAGATCAGGCCTTCGCCCTCTTCCGGCAGCTCTTCACGAGTCCAGCGCGGGTGCTGGGTGCGGTGCACGAATGCCTCGGGATGCGGCATGAGCCCCATGATCCTGCCGGTCTCGTCGCAGATGCCAGCGATGGCGTTCACGGAACCGTTGGGGTTCTCAGGGAATTCCATGGTCGGCGCCGTGTAGTTCTTATCGGAGTACTTGAGACAGGAGAGGTGCTTGCCCTCAATCGCCTCCAGGGTCTTGGCGTCGTCCACCAGGAACTTCCCTTCGCCGTGGCGAACCGGGAGGTAGACGCCGCCCTCGATGCCGCGGGTGTACAGGGACGGGGAATCGGCATCGACCTTCAAGTAGCACCAGCGGTCCTGGAAGCGGCCGCTCGCGTTGTAGGTAAGAGTCGCGGTCTGGTTCAGGTAGTTGCCGCCAAGAGCCGGGAGCATTCCCATCTTCACCAGGAGCTGGAAGCCATTGCAGACGCCCAGGATTAGTTTGCCGTCCGCGATGAAGCGGGTGATCTGGTCCACGAGGCGCTCTTCTTTGCCCTCAACCGTCGCGTAGCGCAGGCGGTTGGCCTGGGCCTTGGCGCTGCCGAGGTCGTCGCCGTCGAGGAAGCCGCCGGTCAGGTTCAGGAAGTGGTAGTCGTCCAGCCTCACCTCACCGGTGAGAAGCTCAGCTATATGGGCGATGCGCGCCTCGTCGAAGCCGCCCAGTTTGCAGGCGTGGGCCGCCTCGGTTTCGCAGTTGGTGCCGTTGCCTGTTATGACAAGCGCTTTAGCCTTGGTCATCAATAAAGTCCTCTATCGGATGGTTAGTAGCGGGCACAGCGGCTCTCATTATTGCACAACCCGCTTTTTTTCTGCATATAAAAGATTCGCTATCTACAGGTCCTTGAGCGGCTCCTGCCAGGCGGCTTTCAGCTCGGAGTTAGCGGCGTTAACCACCACGTTGCCAGCAAGACCCTTCACCTTCAGGGTCGGCTCTGCGGTCACCGCGCCGACCTTGGCGAAGGCAGTGCCTGCCATGGCCTTCTCGAACTCGGCTGCTTTCTCGGCACGTACCGTCACCAGCAGGCGGGAGGCGGACTCGGAGAAGAGCAGCACGATGTCACTCTTGTCCGCCGCGACACCCTTGTATGCCACCTGGGCCAAGTCGAGCTCAATACCGAAGCCGCCGGCGAAGGCGGATTCAGCCGCAGCAACCGCGAGGCCGCCGTCGGAGAGGTCGTGGCAGGAAGCAACCAGCCCGGCCTTGAGCGCCGCACCGTAAGCGCGGTAGGTGGCGAGCGCCGCCTGCGCGTCTACTTTCGGTACGTTGTTGCCTACGAAGCCCTGCTGTGCCAGGTACTCGGAAGCGCCCAGCTCGTTGGCGGTGGCACCCAGGAGGTACACCTGGTCGCCGGCGTGCTTCACGTCCATGGTGACGGCGAGACGCGCGTCCTCCATCTTGCCGATGACCGAGAAGAGAAGGGTCGGCGGGATGGAGATCTTGGTGGTGCCGTCGTAGAAGTCGTTCTTCATCGAGTCCTTGCCGGAGATGAGCGGCATGGAGAAGACGGTGCAGTAGTCGTAGAGCGCCTTGTTGGCGCGCACCAGCTGGGCCATCTTGTACGGACCGTCCGGGGTCCTTTCGGACAGGACCGGGTCGCACCAGCAAAAGTTGTCAAGACCGGCGACGAGATCGAGCGAGCCGCCTACCGCGACGTAGTTCCTAAGACCTTCGTCGATGGCGTTGGCCGCCATGTCGTAGGCATCGATGTCGCTGTAGCGCGGGCAGATGCCGTGACCGACCACGACCCCTTCGAAGGAGTCCAGGATGGGACGAACCACCGCGGCATCGGACGGGCCGTCGTTGTCGACGCCGGTGAACGGCTTCACCACCGAACCGCCCTGGACCTCGTGGTCGTAGCGACGTACGACGCTCTCCTTGGAGCAGATATTGAGCGAGGAAAGGAGTGCCTTGACGTCGGTCGTGTAATCAGCGGCCGGAGCGAGTTTCGGCTCCTCGTGCACCGGCTGCTCCCAGCGCGCAGGGATCTGCATCGGCGGCAGGCCGGCGTGCATGAAGGACAGCGGCAGGTACGCCACGGTCTTGTCGCCGTAGAGCATGTGGAAGATGCCGGAATCGGTGAAGGTGCCGAGCACGGTCGCCTCCACGCCGTAGCGCTTGGCCATCTCCATGAACTCATCAATCTTCTCGGGCGGCACGGCGAGGCTCATCCTCTCCTGGGCCTCGGAGATCAGGATCTCCCAGGGAGCCAGTCCCGGGTACTTGAGCGGAGCCTTGGAGAGGTCGAGCTGGCAGCCGCCGCACTCCTCGGACATCTCGCCGATAGAGGAGGAAAGCCCCCCTGCCCCGTTGTCGGTGATGAAGCGGTACAGCGCCTTGTCGCGGGCGCGGATCAGGAAGTCGAACATCCGCTTCTGGGTGATCGGGTCGCCGATCTGCACCGCGGACACCGGCGAGTTCTCGTTCAGCTCCTCGGAAGAGAAGGTGGCGCCGTGGATGCCGTCCTTGCCGATGCGGCCGCCGGTCATGACGATGAGGTCGCCCGGAGTGATCTTCTTCTGGTGCGAGGGCTCACCCTTGATGGTGGCGGGCATGAGACCGGCGGTGCCGCAGAATACCAGCGGCTTGCCGGCGAAACGCTCGTCGAATACCAGCGAGCCGTTCACGGTCGGGATGCCGCTCTTGTTGCCGCCGTGCTCGACACCCTCGACCACGCCCTCGTAAATGCGGCGCGGGTGCAGCAGGCGTTTGGGGAGCTCCTTCTCGTAAAACGGATCGGCGAAGCAGAAGACGTCGGTGTTGAATATGAGCTTGGCGCCCTTCCCCGTGCCGAACGGGTCGCGGTTGACGCCGACGATGCCGGTCAGCGCCCCGCCGTAGGGATCAAGAGCCGACGGAGAGTTGTGGGTCTCCACCTTGAACACCAGGGACCAGTCGTCGTTGAACTTGATGACGCCTGCGTTGTCCTTGAAGACGGAGAGGCAGTAGTCCTTGTCGCCCTGTGCTGCGCGCACGTCAGCAGTGGTCTTCTGGATGTAGCTCTTGAACAGCGAGTTGATCTTTTCAGTCTTGCCGGTGCCGTCCTCGTAGGTGACGTCGGCGGAGAAGATCTTGTGCTTGCAGTGCTCGGACCAGGTCTGGGCCAGCGCTTCCAGTTCGACGTCGGTGGGAGCCGCGCCGAGGCCCAAGCTCTTGCGCTTCTCGACCACCTGCGGGTCACGGTAGTGCGCCTGGATAATCTTCATCTCGTCCAGGGTAAGTGCCAGCACGCCGTCGCGGCTGATGCGCATCAGTTCCTCGTCGGAAACCTCGAGGTTGATAATGTTGACCTCTACCTTGGCCTCGACCTGCACCTTAGGGACGAAGGGAGCGACGCCCCCTTGGGCCTTGAAGGTGGCCGCGTCGAGAATCTGATAGCGCTGGATCAGCGTGTTGCACAAAAGCCCGGTGGCAATCTTCTCGGCGTCCGCCTGGGCGAGCTTCCCGGAGATCAGATACTGCACGGAGGTGTACACCCCCTCCCCTGCGGCCAGCGGGCGGCCCAGCAAATAGCCGATCGCCTCGCCGGCGGTGCGGCCGACGTTGTCGGTGACGCCGGCACGGAAGCCGACCTCTACCAGGTAATCGAAACCTGCCGCGGCGGGCTTGTCGATCGAGTAGTTCTGGATGACCGGGTCGCTAAAGGGACCGGCAGCAACCTGGGTCAGTTCCTCGGCGGAGAGTGCCGCGTCGACGGTGTAGACGTCGATGGTACGCACATCGGCCACGTCAAGGTGGAGGAAGTGCGCGATCTCGCGCTTGATGCGCTCACCGCGCGGGTCGCGAACCTCGTCCTTAAGGGTGATCTCAATCCTGTGGGGCATTGTTGGTGTCCTTTTCATGGATAACCGTACGCGTCGGGTACGGGATGGTGATGCCGTTGTCCTGGAAGCACTGCAGCAGGGCGCTGTTGATCTGGTCGGTAGCCGAGACGGTGTGGGTGTAGTCGGCAACCCAGAAGAAGAGCGAGAGGTTCAGCGCGCTGTCGCCGAAGTTCATGAAGTAGGCGTCGGGCTTGGGCTCCTTGAGCACGTCGGGCGCCGAGAGCGCAGTCTGCACCATGAGGTTCTTGGCGCGCTCAACGTCGCATTCATAGCCGATGCCGATGTTGACCCGCCCCTTCACCCTGACGTCCGGGAAGGCCATGTTAACCAGGGTCGAGTTGCACAGCTCCGAGTTCGGGATGATCAGGAAGGTGTTGTCGGCCCCCTTGATCTTCGTGCTCCTGAGACCAATGTCGATGACGTCGCCCACCTGGGTACCCAGCTGGATGCGGTCCCCGATGCGGAAGGGACGGTCAATCATCAACGTGAAACCGGAGACCATGTTGGCCAGGGTGTCCTTGGCGGCGAGGCCGATGGCCAGAGAGCCAACGCCCAGTGCGGTGACCAGCGACAGGATGTCGTAGTTGAAGTGCTTGAGGGTGATGATGAGCGCGGTGACCACCAGGAAGATGGTGCACAGCTTCTCCACCAGCGGCATGATCTGGCGGCTCACCTCGGCCCCGGCCACCCGCGCCCCGTACGCCTTGAGGAGTTCGTCCAACACCCGGTAGGCGATGACGGTGAGGATGGTTATGTTCACCACGAACAGAAGCCCGGCCGCGGCGATGCCAACCTTGTCGTGCAGCGGCAGGCGCTTGATAGCCAGGTACAGGCCAGCGCAGTTGACCAGGAGCATGGCGGGACCGGAGACCCGCTCAAGGATCCTGTCGTCGAGGTCCGTCTCCGTGGCGGCGCACAGGCGGGTGCCGATCTTGGCAATCAGCACCTGCAAGAGCCTGGAGAGGAGGTAAAAGAAGGCGATGATAGCGACGGAAATCACCGCCTGCTTGGCCCAGAAGAGATAGAACGGATCCATCTCGTCCGGTGTCAGGTAGTAGAGGAGGCTATCCACCAAAGACCCTCGTGAAAATGGTGTCGACGTGCTTCATGTGGTAACCGAGGTCGAACGCTTCCTTGATTTCCTCGGCCGGGAGGAACGAGGTTACTTCCTCGTCGTTTAAGAGCTCGGTCTGGAAGTCCTTGCCCTCTTCCCACACCTTCATGGCGTTTCTCTGCACCAGGGCGTAGGCCTTCTCGCGGGAGGCGCCCGCCTCGGCCAGCTTCAGCAGCACGCGCTGGGAGAAGATCAGGCCGCGCATCTGGTTCAGGTTGCGCATCATGTTTTCAGGGTAAACCACCAGGTTTTCGATCAGGCCGATGGCGCGGTTAAGCATGAAGTCCAGGGTGACGGTTGCGTCCGGTCCGATGATGCGCTCAACGGAGGAGTGGGAGATGTCGCGCTCGTGCCAAAGGGGCACGTTCTCGATGGCGGACAGGGCGTAGCCGCGCATCAGGCGAGCCAGGCCGGTCAGGTTCTCGGAAAGGACCGGGTTCCTCTTGTGCGGCATGGCGGAAGAGCCCTTTTGCCCCTTGCTGAAGAATTCCTCGGCCTCGAGCACCTCGGTCCTCTGCAGGTGCCTGATCTCGACGGCGAACTTCTCTATCGAGGAGGCGATGATGGCCAGGGTGGTGAAGTATTCGGCGTGGCGGTCGCGCTGCAGCACCTGCGTGGAACAGGGAGCCGGCTTCAGGCCCGCTTTCTTGCAGACGTACTCCTCGACCTGCGGGTCGATGTTGGCGAAGGTACCGACGGCGCCGGAGATCTTGCCGTAGGAGATGGTCTCCAGGGCCGCTTCCATGCGCTTCAGGTTACGGGCCATTTCGTCGTACCAGAGTGCCATCTTGAGGCCAAAGGTGACCGGCTCGGCGTGGATGCCGTGCGAGCGACCCATCTGCGGGGTCATCTTGTGCTCGTAAGCGCGGGTCTTGATTACGGCCATGAGGCGCTTGATGTCGGAGATGATCAGCTCACCCGCTTCTTTCAAGAGCATGGCAAAAGAGGTGTCGAGGATGTCGGAGGAAGTAAGGCCCAGGTGAACGAAGCGGGAGTCGTCGCCGATGTAGTCGGCAACCGAGGTGAGGAACGCGATGACGTCGTGCTTGACGGTGCGCTCGATCTCGTC
The DNA here is from genome assembly GCF_020179605.1 of Geomonas agri. Taxonomy (NCBI): domain Bacteria; kingdom Pseudomonadati; phylum Thermodesulfobacteriota; class Desulfuromonadia; order Geobacterales; family Geobacteraceae; genus Geomonas; species Geomonas agri. The sequence continues at coordinate 1,083,382 of NZ_JAINZO010000001.1, read as the reverse complement.
GATGCGTGCCACGTCGAAGCTCGCCTTGGCCCTGATGCGGGAAACCGCGTCTTTCGGGATGCGCCCCATCTCGGAGTGGGCCTCGCAGGCGTAGATCTCTATCTCGAGCCACTTGGCGTAGCGGTTTTCGGGCTCCCAGATGCGGGTCATTTCAGGACGGCTGTAACGTTCGATCACGAATTCTTCCCCCTTGCTGAATTATCTGATTTTTTTATGGCAAAAACAGGTGCATCCCCCTCCGCCAGGCGAAGGGGGGTGCGAGAATCACGCAGAGAATACGCCGCTCACCTGGTGCTGGCACCCCAGGAAGAGGTCAGGCCCGCACATGTTCTGGCGGCTCAAAAGCCCGCGCGCAGCGGCTAGTGCCAGCGCCGGGTCGTTGTTCACCTCGGAGAGATGGGAGAGAAAGACCCCCTGCAGGTCGCCGTGCAGAAGTTCCTCCAGAAGGTTCGCCCCCTCCGCATTGGAGAGGTGTCCGTGGCGGGAGCGGATGCGCTGCTTGAGGTGCCAGGGATAAGGTCCGTCCTGCAGCATCTGCTCGTCGTGGTTGAATTCCAGCACCAGCGCTCGGCACCCCTTCAGTTTTTCCTGGGTCAACCGGGTGGCGATGCCGAGATCGGTGGCAAAACCGATGCACCCCTCGCCGCTCTCGATCCGGAAACCGACCGGATCGCAGGCATCGTGCGTCACCGGGAAGGGATCGATGGAAATCCCCTTGAAGGTGAAGGATGCGCCCGCCTCGAACTCGATGCATTCAGTTTTGCCGATCACGTGGTGCGCCGCCTGCAGCATCCGGCTCGAACCGAGCACCGGGATCTTCAGGCGTCGGGCCAGCGTGCCGACGCTGCGAATATGGTCGGTGTGCTCGTGGGTAACCAGGATGCCGTCCAGCGTGGCGGCGTCGACGCCGATGGAGGCGAGCCGGTTGGTGGTCTCCCGACCGGAGAGGCCGGCATCGATCAGCAAACGGCAGGAATCGGTTTCCAGAAACAGGGAATTCCCCTTGCTGCCACTTGCCAAGAGGCTGAGCCTCATGCATCCCTCCAAACTAAGCGTGAATCACCCCGGCAACGGGGATTCATGAACGGCAGAAAAACCTTATTTTTATACAGGAATTGGCAGGTAGATTCAAGATGAAGTTGCTGAGATTTGATTAACGCAAAAGCCTGCTGTAGTCCGTGCTTCCCTCGTTCAGACCCGGAGAAACGGGGAGCAGGATATGGAAGGAGGAGCCGGGGAAACGGTCCGGATTGTAGCCGGTGGACTCGACCCAGATCTCGCCTCCGTGCATGTCGACGATCCCCTTGGCGATGGAGAGGCCGAGCCCTGCCCCCTTGGCCTTGAAGGCGACCTTACCGCTGGAATGCTCCTGGATGTTACCGACCTCGTAGAACTTGTCGAAGACGCGCAACTGGTCCTCGCGATCGATGCCGATACCGGTGTCGGTAACGGTGATCTCCAGGAACAGGTGGTGTTCCCGCCCAGGCGCGCTCTCGTCGCTGCCGGCCGGCCCGCGCAGCAGGTACTTGGCCGAGGTGCTGACCGTGATGCGCCCGCCGTCGGGGGTGAACTTGATGGCGTTGCCCAGGATATTGGAGAGAAGCTGCATGAGGCGCAGAGCGTCGCCGCGGATGGTGGGAAGCGACTCGTCCAGGTTCAGCACCACCTCCTGCTTCCTCATGGAGAAGAAGAAGCGCAACTCGTTCACGCTCGCCTCGATGAGGCGGTTCAGCTGAATATCCTCGACCTTGAGCTGCAGTCGCTTCTCGTCGATCATGGACACATCCACCATGTCCTTGATGATGTTGTCCAGGCGCGCCGCGGCGTTGGCGATGTTGACCACCATCTCCAGCACGGTATTGTCCACCTTGTCGGCGAGGTCGGTGGTGATCAGCTCGGAGTAGCCCATGATCACGGTGAGCGGGGTCTTCAGTTCGTGCGAGGCGAGCCCCAGGAAGGAGTCCTTCATCCGGTTCAGGCGGGCAAGGTCGGCGGAGCTCTTCTCCAGGTTGAGGATGATCTCGCGTTCGCGAGTAACATCGCGGAAGATCGCCTGCACCAGGGTCTCGGAGCCGCTCTTGATGCTGGAGGCGTGCAGCATGGCGACCATGGCGCCCCCTTCTTTGCGGGAGAGTTGCATCTCTTCGGCTATATGCGCCCCTTCGGCCGCCTCGCGGAAGATCCGGTGCACCTTGGGGATGTTGCTGATGTTCAACAGCAGGAGCATCTTGGTGAGCGGCAGCCCCACCAGTTCCTTGGCGTCGTAGCCGAAGAACTCCTCCGCCATCTTGTTGACCATGCGGATGCACTCGTCAGAGCCAATGACCACGATGGCGTCGCTGGCGTCCTCCATGAGCGACTTGTATAACTCTTCGGAGCGCTCGAGATCGGTGGATAGCTTCTCCAGCTTGCGGTAGGAGGCCTGCAACTCGTCGAAGGTGCGCTCCATGTCCTGGTAGTTCTTCTTGATTTCTGCGTCCCTGTTTTTCAGGAACTGGGACATGATGTTGACGTTGCGGGCCAGTTCGTTGAACTCGTAGACCTGAACCTCGCCGATGTGGGTGTCGAACGCCCCCTCGGAGATCTGCTTTACGCCCTTGAGCAGCATGGAGATGGGCTGCATCACGTATCTCTTCATGAAGAGCATAATCAGGGTGAAGGAGGTGACCAGGGAGATACCCAGCAGGAACAGGGTCTTCAGCACCATACCCTTCATCTTGTCGAAGACGACCTGGTCGCTGAAGCCGACGTGGGCCTGCGCCAGCGGCTTGCCGTACGGGCTCATCACCATGACGGCGTTGTCGTAATAGGAGTTGGTCGAGCCGCCCACTGTCATGGTGAGGCGGCGCTTATAGACCGGCTCTTCTCCAAGCCGCGCTTCCTCCTTCTGCGATTCCTGAATGGGCAGGGACAAGAAGCGGGGATCGCTGGCGAAGAGCACCTTGCCGTTGAGTTCGGTCACCACGCAGTAGGCGATGTCCGGGTTCCCCTCGATGATCTCGCGGCACTTATCCGACACACCGGTCATGTCCTTCAATTCCAGACCGAGGTTGATGACCTTCTCGATGTTGGATTTGAGAGCGACGGCAAGTCCCTTGGAACGCAGGCTGAGTGCGTTCACCTGGTCCTTGCGCAACGCCATTATGTCCATACCGGAACCAATGAAGATGGTGAGGAAGAGGATCAGGAAGGAAAACAGTAAGATGCGTTTTTCCAGTGTCATTTTCATCTATGGTCTATTTCCAGCAACGGCGTGGAGGAAAGAAATGCGCATCATGGGCCACGCCAGCATAATTTATACTTCAACTGAAAGTCAATTATTATGTGGATTTATTCACCCACAAAAGTTCCTGTTTCAATCATGCGAATCCCTGCTGATAGCATGTCGACTCACACCCATTGTCGGTATCGACCGTACCCGAAAAAGCTTGAATAAAATCTTGACGGGCACCGGTTCGGCTGTTAGTATCCCCAATTGTGAAGGAATACTTAATTAACAGGAGGGGGACATGGCTTTAAGAGTAGCTGTTAATGGATTCGGCCGTATAGGACGTTGTGTACTCAGAGCTGCTGCACAGTCGCAAGATTTCGAATTTGTTGCAATCAATGACCTCACTGATGCTAAAACGCTGGCGCACCTGTTAAAGTATGATTCGGTTCATGGGAAGTTTCCTGGTGAAGTTTCCGTAGACGGCGACCAGCTCATCGTTAACGGCAAAGCCATCAAAGTTCTGGCGGTGAGAAACCCGGCGGAGCTCCCCTGGAAAGACCTCAAGGTCGACATCGTGCTCGAGTCGACCGGCCTGTTCACCGCACGCGACAAGGCAGCTCAGCACCTGACCGCCGGTGCCAAGAAAGTCATCATCTCCGCACCCGCCACCGATCCGGACCTCACCGTGGTCCTCGGCGTCAACGACAAAGAGTACGACAAGAACAAGCACCACATCGTCTCCAACGCATCCTGCACCACCAACTGCCTGGCCCCGGTCGCCAAGGTGCTCCAGGACAGCTTCGGGATCGAAAAAGGCCTGGTCACCACCGTCCACTCCTACACCAACGACCAAAACATCCTGGACCTGCCGCACAAGGACCTGCGCCGCGCCCGCGCCGCCGCCCTCTCCATGATCCCGACCACCACCGGCGCAGCCAAGGCGGTATCCCTGGTGCTGCCGGCTCTCAAGGGGAAACTGGACGGCATGGCCATCCGCGTACCGACCCCGAACGTTTCCGTCGTTGACTTGGTGGCAACCCTTACCAAGCCGACCGACGCGCAGCAGGTCAATGCCGCGCTCAAGGCTGCCGCCGAGGGGCCGCTCAAGGGTATCCTCGGGTTCTGCGAAGAGCCGCTGGTTTCCTGTGACTTCAACGGCAACACCCTCTCCTCGATCGTCGATGCATCCTGCACCAAGGTCATCGACGGCAACATGGTAAAGGTCCTCTCCTGGTACGACAACGAGATGGGCTTCTCCAGCAGGGTTGTGGGGCTGATGAAAATCATGTTGTAAGAAGTTGCGAAATTGAATACACATTGCGGGGGGGGAGCTATTCTCCCCCCTCGTTTATTTTTTTGCGTCTAGGAGGAGTCATGTCAATTCGTTACATCGATGAGATCGAAAACCTTACCGGGAAGAAGCTGTTCATGCGTGTCGACTTCAACGTTCCTTTGGACGACAACCAGAACATCACCGAGGACACCAGGATCCGCGCCGTGCTGCCGACCTTGAACTACGCGCTCGACCAGAAGGCCAAGATCGTGCTTGCCTCGCACCTGGGCCGCCCCAAGGGTGAGCGCAAGGAGAAGTACTCCATGGCCCCCGCCGCCAAGCGCCTCTCAAGGCTGCTGGGCAAAGAGGTGAAACTTGCTTCTGATTGCATCGGTGATGACGTGCGCGCCATGATCAACGCCATGCAGCCGGGCGACGTGGTCATGCTGGAGAATGTGCGCTTCTACGCCGGCGAGGAGAAAAACGACGTCGACTTCGCCAAGGCGCTGGCCAACGACTGCGAGGTGTACGTGAACGACGCCTTCGCGGTCTCGCACCGCGCCCATGCCTCCGTCGAGGCGATCACCGACTTTTTCCCGGTGGTGGCTGCCGGCTTCCTGATGAAAAACGAGATGAACTACTTCGAGAAGGCGATGAAGAACCCGATCCGCCCGCTGGTCTCCATCCTGGGCGGCGCCAAGGTCTCCGGCAAGATCGAGGTTCTCGAGAACCTGTGCGACAAGGTGGATAAGATCATCATCGGCGGCGGCATGGCCTTCACCTTCTTGAAAGGGATGGGCTACAACGTCGGCAAGTCGCTGGTCGAGGACAACCTGATCGAGACCGCCATGAAGACCTACGAGAAAGCGCGCGCCATGGGCGTCAAGTTCTACCTCCCGGTAGACTGCGTGGTCGCCGACCAGTTCAACCCAGCCGCCGAGACCAAAGTTTGCCCGATCCAGGAAATCCCGGAGGGGTGGATGGCGCTCGACATCGGCCCCGCCACCGTGGCTCTCTTCACCGAAGCGCTGCAGAACGCGAAGACCATCGTCTGGAACGGCCCGATGGGCGTTTTCGAGATGGACGCCTTCTCGCGCGGCACCTTCGCCATGGTCTCCGCAGTGGCCAACTCCTACGCCCTGACCATCGTCGGCGGCGGCGATACCGACGTCGCGGTGCACCGTGCCGGCGAGTACGCGAAGATCAGCTACATCTCCACCGGCGGCGGCGCTTTCCTGGAACTCCTGGAAGGTAAGAAACTGCCGGGCATCAAGGTGCTGGAAGACAAGGGACACAAGTAGGCGACAGAGTCCGACTGGTCCGACCAGTCTGACCGGTCGGGCCGCCATCTGAGATTGCAGTCACTACCATTGTTGGAGGAACCAATGCGCAAGCCGGTCATAGCAGGCAACTGGAAACTATATAAGACAAAGGGTGAGGCACTGGCCCTGATCGAGGAACTGGCACCGCTGGTCGCCGGCGTGAACAGCGTCGAGGTAGTAGTCGCGCCGGTATTCACCGTGCTGCCGTCGCTGCCCGCGGCGCTCGCCGGCACCAACATCAGCCTCGCCGCCCAGGATGTCTTCTGGGAGGAGGAAGGCGCCTTCACCGGCGAGGTGTCGCCGCGCATGCTGCTCGACGCAGGTGCCAGCCACGTCATCATCGGCCATTCCGAGCGCAGGCAGTACTTCGGCGAAACCGACCAGACCGTCAACAAGAAGATCAAGGCGGCGCTCAAGGGTGCCCTGGTCCCCATCTTCTGCATCGGCGAAACGCTCGAGGCTCGTGAAGCCGGCGACACCTTCAAGGTGCTGGAGCGCCAGGTGCAGGGCGGCCTGGAAGGACTCAACGAGACTCAATTCGCACCGGTGATCATCGCCTACGAACCGGTCTGGGCCATCGGTACCGGCAAGGTCGCCACCGACGATCAGGCGCAGGAAGCACACGCCTTCGTGCGCGGCGTGGTCGCCAAGATGTTCGGCAAGACTGCAGCCGACAAGGTGAGGATACTGTATGGCGGTTCTGTCAAGCCGGAGAACGTCAAAGGGCTCATGTCCTGCGCTGACATAGACGGCGCCCTGGTCGGCGGCGCCAGTCTCAAGGGAGCCTCTTTCGCTTCCATCGTCCGTTTCGGCGAATAAAAACTTGGTTATTTTTCGCAAATATGCTAAACAGTCTCTTTGGCAGTCTCGTGAACAATCTCGGAGGTTAGGTTTTAAATGACTTATTTACTGGTAACCCTGCACGTCATAGTCTGTTTCGCTCTCATCGTTGTCGTCCTGCTTCAGTCAGGCAAAGGCGCCGAGATGGGTGCCTCATTCGGCGCCAGCGGCAGCCAGTCCGTGTTCGGCGCGGGCGGCGGCAACACCTTCATGAGCAAACTGACCACGTATGCAGCGGTCATCTTCATGCTGACCTCCCTCTCCCTGGCTTTCGTGTCGGGCAAAGGAGGCGGTTCCTCCATCATGTCCAAGGCACCCAAGGTCAAGCCGGCCCCGATGGGCGGCATGCCGTTGCAGCAACCGATCAAACCCGCAGCTCCCGGCAACGCTGCTGCACCCGCCGCTCCGGCTGCGCCCGCAGCTCCGGCCGCACCTGCAGCCCCCGCTGCTCCGGCAAAGTAGTTAATTAGAAATTTGCGGTTGACATCTCTGCCGCCAGATGATACAAACTGGATTCTTCTTGCCGAAGTGGTGGAATTGGTAGACACACCATCTTGAGGGGGTGGCGGGCGATAGCCTGTACGAGTTCGAGTCTCGTCTTCGGCACCAGCTAAACATCGAAAGCGTCCTGCTCCATGAGCCAGGACGCTTTTTTATTCCGGCTCTTGGGGAGGTGACATCCCCTCCCCCTTGAACTGTTAATGGCAGTAAAAAACTGTCATTCCGCTCTCTTAATTCTTGACTTCAGACTCAGCTGATGATACAAACTGAGTTCTTCTTGCCGAAGTGGTGGAATTGGTAGACACACCATCTTGAGGGGGTGGCGGGCGATAGCCTGTACGAGTTCGAGTCTCGTCTTCGGCACCACACAAACAGACAGCGTTCCAGCTTTAGAGCCGGGACGCTTTTTTGTTTCTGCTCCCCTTCCTGACAACCACTGTCATAGTCCAAGCATTTCGGTCACACCAGTCACACATCGATACATTCCCGCGTTTGATCTTTTGCCATCATCTATTACACACCACTCATTTTCCTTGTACACACCCTACTCACCTTCACCGCTGACATTGCGCAGACGAAGTGGTCCAGTTGACAACCTAATAACACCCCATATAATGTTTACACCAACGACTTTAATGATATTCAAGGGTACAGGAGGTGTGAATGAAAGACATGCAAGAAGCACTGAAACAGGCCATTCAAACCGAGAAGAACGCGATGAACTTCTACCAGATCGGCGCACAGCATATGAAGGATGCGGAAGCCAAGCGACTGTTCGAGCAGTTGGCTCGTGAAGAGAAGGAGCATGCTGCACAGTTCTTCAAGGCCTACCACGGCAACGACCTCGGTTCCTTCGAGGAGTTCATCACCGCCCCGCCGCAAAACGAGGCGCTTTGGATCACCTCGATCCAGAAGGCCATCGACTCCGACTTCACCGAGCAGAAGGCTCTGGAGTACGCGATGGACAAGGAGACCCACCTGGAGAACGCCCTGCGCGAGACGGCGGGCAGGATCAGCGACCCGGGCATCAAGGAAATCTTTCTGTGGAACGCCAACGAGACCCACAACCACTTCCTGACCATCGAGGCCGAGTACGCCAGGATCATGGCCATGGTCGACGAATCCGACATGGACACCTTCGTCAGGGAGTAGCGGCAGAACTGCAGATAACGGCACGACGAAAGGGGGCGCGAGCCCCCTTTTTGCTTCCCTCGTTTTTTTAATGATTTATCCGCCTAGGCGAAAAAAGATAATCATTCAGGCATTTTTTTCTTGCACGGAGAGGCCTCCTTTGCTATAAGTAGGTCTCTCGCAAGCCGGAGTGGCGGAATTGGTAGACGCGCTAGATTCAGGTTCTAGTACTCGCAAGGGTGTGCTGGTTCGATTCCAGTCTTCGGCACCAAAAGATCAAGAGGTTGGGCGTTAGCCTAACCTCTTTTTTCTTCCTTATAACCGCGAGAGATAATGGGGCTGTAGCTCAGTTGGGAGAGCGCTTGAATGGCATTCAAGAGGTCGTCAGTTCGATCCTGATCAGCTCCACCATCAATCAAGAAACGGGGTTCGGCACATTGCCGGACCCCGTTTTTCTTTTCCCCCCACCCGGATTCCCGCTTTTCTTTGCACACCTCCCTTCCCCCCTACGTCACCTCTCGCTCCACAAAAAACAGGGAGACAGGCACCTGACGAGCCAGTCCCCGGCTGAACCGCATACCAGGTGGGCGCAGCCGCTAGCCTGCCGGGATGAAGTATTCGCCCAGGCATAACCGTAACCAGCGTAAAATAAGGAATGGCAATGAGATGACCTGCTCCCAAGGTATGTTGACAGGAGGCCCAGCGCGGAGGTCCATCATGAGAAAACATGGGCATCAGACATTCAGACACGCCGACCCGGTTGCGGAACTTGACCGGCAGCACCAGGGGTCGATAGGAGGCCAACCAATGGCGGAAAATGCCGGTAGGAGTTCCAAAGAGGAAACCTCTGCCAGCCTCAGCCAGGGTAGTCACGAGGATTTCACCCCGGGACGCGATCCTGCGGAAGGTCCCGACGTTGCGTTGGCATCCCCTTCCCACGAACGGTGGGCCCAACACACCGCCGAGCGGGATCCTACCGAAGGTTCGCCGGCAGAGGTATCGGCCTACAAAGGTAGATGGTAATGCTTGGTCAAGCGGGACGCTTCATTCGAGGCGGTCCCGCTCTTTGCTGTCCCCCCTCACCCACTCCTCCTGCATGAAGTCGTCTCGCCCCCCGCCCCGCAAGCATCCTCACATATATCCTCTCCACCGCTACGCAGCCGTCACTCCTGTCTTTATGCATGTTGCCACCCTTCTCCGTCTGTATATAATTACCGAATTCTAATGCTACGACCTGCAATGAATTTCCATCAGTAATCACTTCAACCTCAATAAATGGATGGCCTATCTGTGACCCAGAGCAGTTTTTTGATAAATCGGCCGGACCGGCCACTCTACGCTGTGATAGTCGTTGTAGCCGCCTCTCTCGGCTTACTCAACGTCCTGGTGTATTTCTTTGCTCCGCCGACCAGATCTGAAGTGGTGCAGTGGTATCTGCCCACGGTACATACCTTCGTTGCCCTTTGTTCCTTCTGTGTCGCGTTTCTCGCCTTGGGGCGACACCAGGTGCTCAGGTATCCCGCCCCTTTCTGGATAGGGATCGCCTACCTAGCTCACTCCATCTATTCCATTTTCCGTCTCTTGGTATTCCCAACGCTGCCAGGCAACCGAGGCATCATCGAGGCGCTGCCGAACACTTCCCCCTGGCTGATGAACCTGCAGATGGCTACCCTTGCCGCTTGCGTCATAATTGCCCCCTTCAGCTCTGTCCCCCGCGGCAGACGTTCCGCCTGGATGATTGCGGCAGCAGCGGTCGGAGCGGTCACCTTGGCCGCGGTTGCCGTGGTGAAACTCGATCGCGTCCTCCCTGTCATGGTGGTGGCAGGAAGCTTCACGGAGGGGGAGGTCGCCCTTCTGCTGTTCCTGGCGACGATGCTCTTCGCCAGCGCAGTGGTAGCCACTGCGACCTACCTCGATACCGGAGACCGCCTCTTCGCCTTTACGGCTTTGTCACAACTGGCCGCCACCTCGTCGGTTGCCATGAACGCACTGGGGGCAAACTGGTTCAACCTCCCCTTCTATCTTGGCCGCAACATCATCGTCATCGGGGCGTTTGTCATGCTGTTTGGACTCCTCGCCGACTACGTGCAACTGGCGCGGATGGAACAGGAAAAGAGCCAGGAGCTTGCCAGGCGATCCGAGGAACTGGCGCGAAGTGAGGAGAAACTGCGCTACAACGAGGCCACCTTGCAGATGGCCATCACCACCACCGGCATGGGCACCTTCGAGTTCGAACCACAAACCGGCAAGCTGACCTGGTCCGACCAAGCCAAGAGGAACTTCGGGCTGTCGCCTGATGCGGCGGCGTCCTACGAACTGTTGATATCCGCGGTCCACCCGGAAGACCGTGCACAGGCGCAGGAAGCGCTTAAGAAGGCCCTGCAGCCGGACAGCGGCGGCTTTTACCGGGCCGAATGCCGCGCCATCGGCATCGAGGATGGCAAGGAACGCTGGCTTATGGCGAGGGGACAGGTGTTTTTCGATGCAGCAGGGAGGCCGACCCGGGTGATCGGCACCACCCTCGACATCACCGATCCCAAGAAGGCCGAAGCGCGGCTGCGAAGGATCTTCGACTCCGGCATGATCGGCCTCATCTACTGGAACATGCACGGGGACATCCTCGACGCCAACGACGCCTTTCTCAACATGCTGGGGCGGAGCCGGGCCGAACTGGAAGCGGGGACGATAAAGTGGAGCGAGCTTACCCCACCCGAGTTCGATGCTCTGGACCAGTACGCCCTTGACGAACTGCGTGCCACCGGCCTCGACACGCCATACGAGAAGGAGTTCCTGCGCAGCGACGGCACCAGGGTTCCCATCATCATAGGCGCCGCCACCCTGCCTGAAGCACCCGAGGAAGGGGTCGGTTTCGCCCTTGACATCACCGAACGCAAGAAGGCCGAGGAGGAGGTGCGTAAGGCCAGAAACAGCCTCGAAGTGCGGGTGCGGGAACGAACCGAGGAACTAAGGCATGCCCTGCAGGAACTGAAAAGCCAAACTGAGGAGCGGCTACGGGCGGTCGAGGAACTGAGAGTCAGGGATCAGATGCTCATGCAGCAAAATCGGCTGGCGGCGATGGGGGAAATGCTGGTCAACATCTCGCACCAGTGGCGCCAGCCCCTGAACGTGCTCGGGCTGATACTGCAGAACCTGGCAAGGAGCTACCAACGTGGCACCCTGTCCGTGGAGATCGTGCGCAAAAGCGTGGGCCGTGGCACGGAGCTCATCGAACACATGTCCAAGACGATCGAGGACTTTTCTGCGTACCTGAACCCGGACAAGACCAAACTGCCATTCGACGTCGGCGAGGTGATCAACAACGCGCTGTCGATGGTGAGGGAAACACTGCAGGGGATCGCTGTGGAGGTGCACCGTCCCGAGGAAGCCGTCATGGCTGATGGTTACCGCAACGAGTACGCGCAGGTGGTGATCAACATCCTGGTCAATGCACGTGACGCGCTGCGTGAACATTCTGTCGCCAATCCTAAGGTGGTCATCAGGATAAGCAAGCACGACGACAAAAGCGTGGTTACGGTTTCGGACAACGCGGGAGGCATTCCGGCCGGAGTCATCGACAAGATCTTCGACCCCTATTTCACCACCAAGGAGCCCGGCAAGGGAACAGGGATCGGCCTGTTCATGTCCAAGGCGATCATTGAGAAGAGCATGGGCGGCAAACTGACCGCACAGAACACCGACAGCGGCGCCGAATTCATCATCGAGGTATGACATGCCTACAGCTAGAGAGCGGGTAACGAGCATCCTATACGTGGAAGACGAGGCCGAGACACGGGAGCTGATCGGCAACCTCCTTATCGAGGATCATCCCCACATCAACATTCTGATAGCAAGTGATGGAGCACAGGGGTTGACTCTGTTTAAGGAACACCGGCCGCAGATCGTGATCACCGACATCAGGTTGCCGGCGATGGACGGTCTCACCATGGCGGGCCACATCCGGGAAATAGACCAGGAAGTCGACCTGATAGCAGTCAGCGCCTACAGCGACACCAGTTTCCTGGTACGCGCCATCGAGCTCGGTTTCAGCAACTACATTTTCAAACCGGTCAATTTATCCAAGCTGCATACCGCCGTGACCGGGATCGTCAAGGTAAGGGAGCTGAAGCACCGCTTTACCGAGCAGAACGAGCTGCTGCGCAAAAGCGAGCAGCGACTCCAGGCTACCTTCGACCAGGCCGCCGTCGGGGTCGGGCACGTTGCCATGGATGGTACCTTCCTGCGCATCAACGACAAGTACTGCGACATCGCGGGGTGCAACAGCGGCAGCGTACCCGCCACCATCTACGACTTCACCCATCCCGAGGACCTGCCGGTGTGCCGCAGCCACCATGAACTTCTGCTGGAAGGAAAACAGCGCAGCTATTCGCTGGAAAAACGCTACGTCCACGACAACACCGTCGTCTGGGCCTCCCTAACGGTCTCCATGGTACAGGACCGAAACGGCAAGGACACTTTCATGGTCGCTATCATCGACGATATCACTGAGAGAAAAGTCCTGGAGCAGAAGATCGCGGACCTGAACCGGGCCCTGTCGTCACGGGCGGATGAGTTGGAGAGCGCCAACCGCGACCTGACCGCCTTCAACTACACGGTGGCCCATGACCTGCGTCAACCCTTGAACCTGATCAGCGGCTACTGCCAGGCTGTCAGCATGACGTGCGGCAACATGCTCGGCGACGACTGCCGCGATTTCCTCCAGAAAGCCTACGAGGGCACCGTGAAGATGAACAAGCTGGTCAACGCCCTGCTCGAATTCGCGGAGATGGCGCACGCGGAACCGAAGCAGGAAACGGTGGACCTGAGCCTCGGAGCAGAGGAGATCGCGGCCGAACTGGCGCGGTCCGAGCCGCAGCGACTGGCGACCTTCACCATAGCGCCAGGCCTGTCGGCACAGGGGGACAGCCAGTTGCTCAGGGTGGTCCTCGCCAACCTGCTCGGCAATGCGTGGAAGTACACGGCGGGACGGAAGGAGACTGTCATCGAGTTCGGAAGTACCATCCGTGAAGGCGTGCCGGCGTTCTACGTCAGGGATAACGGTATCGGCTTCGACGCGGCGCAGACCAAGGAGATATTCGTCCCGTTCCGGCGTCTGCCGGGGTCGCAACGAAGCGGCGGGTTCGGTATCGGGCTGGCAACGGTGGAGAGAATCATCAAGCGGCACGGAGGCGAGGTGTGGGCCGAAGGAGAGCCGGGCAAGGGCGCCACCTTCTATTTCTCCCTACCCTGAAAGTCCCAGGGCGAGGAGCGGCGGCTCACCCCTATCCTTAGTCTAAAGCTCTTTATTGTTTTCCAGCAGATCCAGGAAAGCCTTGAACAAGGCGCTGCGATAGTCGTTTTTCCTGGTTACGATCAACAGGGTTCGCTGCAGGTCGACCGGATTGGCCACCTCGTACAGCCATCCCTGGTCGAGCTCACGTTGCACGGCCATGCGCGAGATGCACCCTACCCCTAACCCAGCTTCCACCGCCTTCTTGATCGCCTCCGTGTGCCCCAGTTCAAGAGCCACCGCGTAGCTCACCCCTGCCCTCTCCATGGCGGCTTCAAAAATCTCCCGGGTGCCGGATCCCGTTTCCCTCATGATCCAGGCCGCATCCTTCAGCATGTCCGGCGTCGCTCGCCCCAGCGATGCCCAAGGGTGATCCTTCCCCACGATCAACACCAATTCATCCCGCCGCCAAGGGGAGGCCTCGAGGGACGGGAGGTGCTGCAGCCCTTCGATTAACCCGAGATCCAGCTCGCCCGCCTCGACCCCCTGCTCTACCTGGAGCGCGTTGCCCACCTGCAAAAGAGCCTTGGCGCCAGGGTAGAGACGCGAGAACTCGCCGACCATTGCAGGAAGGAGGTAATTGCCGATGGTAGTGCTCGCACCGACTACCAGCGTTCCCGTCGGGGTCCCGATCGATTCCTCCAGGAACCTCTCTATCCTGTGCACCCTTGCCAGCACCTCCCGGGCCTCGGGGAGCAACTGCCGACCGCGATCGTTTAAATAGAGCCGCCGCCCGGAACGCTCGAAGAGCGGCGCCCCCGACAACCGCTCCAGTTCCGCGAGCGCCATGCTGACCGCAGACTGCGTCAAGAGCAGTTGATTGCTCGCTTGCGTCACCTGCCCGCACATCGCAACTTTCTCGAAGATCTCCAACTGCCTCAGCGTAATAGCCATGACCGCACCACTTCATAAATAATTTTGATCCAAAAAAATTATATTACTCATTTTTATTTATATAGCAATAGCGATATGATCCAACCATGATTTCCACATATTGGAGGGGACAATGCAGAGGGTAGAAGTTCGGATCGTCGTCTTGGGATTGATGCTGATAGCAGCCGCCGCACCAGGGAGCGGCACAGGAGTCGCACTCGCATTAGGGATAGCGTATGCCCTGGTGTTCGGGAATCCATGGCTGACGCGCACGGCGCGGTTGAGCAAGATCACCCTGCAGCTTTCCGTAGTGGGGCTGGGCTTCGGACTGGAGATAGGTGAAGTACTGCAGACAGGGAGGGCAAACCTGCTCTACACCATCGTCGGGATCAGCTGTACGCTCGCCGTGGGCTACCTGCTGGGGAAACTCTTTGGCACCGGCAGTAACACCTCGATACTCATTTCCGCCGGAACCGCCATCTGCGGCGGCAGCGCCATAGCAGCGATGGCACCGGTGATTGATGCCAAAGACGACGAGACGGCAGTCGCGCTCGGCACTGTCTTCACCCTCAATGCCATCGCGTTGCTGGTTTTCCCTCTCATCGGACACCTGCTCGGGCTCCCGCAGGGCGTCTTCGGAACCTGGGCCGGCCTCGCCATCCACGATACCAGTAGCGTCGTCGGTGCCGCTTCCGCCTATGGGGTTCAGGCACTGAAGGTCGGCACCACCGTCAAATTGGCCCGAGCCATCTGGATCACGCCGGTCGTGCTTGGCTTTGCGCTGTTGAGGGGATCGAGGGAGAGGATCAGCATCCCCCTGTTCATCATCGGGTTTCTTCTTGCGGCAACTATCAGGACCGCTCTACCGGCATACGGGCCACAGTGGGACCACGTCGCGGCGTTAGCCACACATTGTCTCAAGATTTCTTTGTTCTTGGTGGGGCTGGGACTAAGCCGGGAAGTGTTCAGGAGGGTGGGATTGCGTCCCATGCTGCAAGGTGTGACGCTCTGGGTCGCAGTAAGCTGCGTAACTTTGGCCGCGTTATTGGCGATCGGGATCGCATGACCTGGACCACGAATACAAAGAGCCCCGGCATCGCTGCCGGAGCTCTTTGGGTAAGGGACGCCCGCCTCGCTAGAGACGGGCTAAATTCTGCAACCTTCTTTGCAGTGCGATACAGGGCGAATAGCAAACTTAGAGGTCCACATAGCCTGATCTCCTTTCCCGAAATAGAAGTTATCTACTCATACACCGCAGCGGCGGTACAAGTCAACATAAAAAGATCAATTCGATCCTTTTTGGTTTACGCCTGATTCAGAGGGTCTGGTGGCACCCTTCGCAGGGGACGGGACCTTCCATCGTGCGGGCCTCGGGCTGATGGCAGCCAACACAGACCCGGTGGGCACTTGCATAACAAAGTTGCTCATTGCGGCAGTATCTAGTACCGTTTAAAGGGAAACTCAATGAAGTAAACACATGCGCCAGCAGTAGGCGTAAGACACGGCGTGAAAGGAGAAGCAATGCGCGACATCCCCGATCTGCTCGACGGCCTCAAAAGGACGCCCAGCATCCTGTCGCAGTTCGTGGCAACCATTCCGGAGCAGAAACTGGATCTACGGAGGGGTGACGGCTTCTGGACCATAGCCGAGCACGTCAACCACCTCGCCGAGGTACAGCCCATGCTGCTACAGAGGATCGACCGTTTTTTGAAGGAGGAGCATCCCCAATTCATCCCATACCTTCCAGGACAAGGGGAAGAGGAACCTGACACTCCGTCGCGGTTGGAAATAACGACGGCTCTGGACCAGTTCACCACCTGCAGGGTGAAGCAGTTGGAACTGCTGAAAGGACTGGACGAAACAACGTGGTGCAGGACCGGGACGCACCCGGAATACGAGGCGTACTCGCTTTACATCCTCACTAGGCACATCCTCATGCACGATCACTGGCACATGTACCGGATGGAAGAGCTCTGGCTGACCAGGGACGCCTATCTCACCAAGCTTTAGCACCTGGTCGGTCTCGGAAGGGTTCACTTGCTACAACAAAAAAGGCCAAGGAGCAGCCGCCCCTTGGCCTTTGGTTTGTTCTGGCTAGATGCCGGTGCCGTCGTCACCGTACCCTTTTGCCGGCGTCGTTCCGCGCTTGAAGAGCAGGATGCTCACACCGTCACCGCTTCGGTCAAATTCAAAGGCAAGCTCATGGTCGTAGGCCAGCTGCGCCACCGGCTCCAGTTGTGACAGATCGCGCAGCCTGATCAGGATGCGGTTTCCCTTGCCCAGATAATCATGGATGCTCTGGGCGAGATCGAGGATAAAAAGCCCCTTCTCTTCGGTCAAATCGACCAGGTTCAGGTTGGTCGCGGCCACCGCGTCGAGGGTGATATGCCGCGGAGCCCATGGGTTACTCTCGCCCGCCGAGAGGTGCGCCCGCTGCGACTCGTCGGGAGCGTTCAGCACCATCCCCGCCGCCACGGTCGCGTTGGTGAAACGGTCGATGAGGATGAAACTGCCGGTGTCACGGTTGGTGCCGTACGGGTCGAAGGACACCGGGCGGTCCAGCTCGATGCGCGCCAGGCCGATCTCGTTCAGCCCCAGGGTGCTCACCAGCTTCTGCTCCAACGTGTTCACGTCCACCGCGTATTGCACTGCGGTCACCCGGCCCGGCGTCACGCCGGTTGCCGTCTTCACCAGGTAAAGCTGGCCAGGCTGCAGCGGCTCGTCGTGCATCCAGACCAAGTGTGCCTCAGGATGCCTGGTGTAGAGCGGCGGCGCCTCGGGACGGGTCAGCATGTCCCCGCGGCTGATGTCGATCTCGTCCTCCAGGGTGAGCGTCACCGCCTGCCCCGCCACCGCCTCATCCAGGTCGCCGTTGAAGGTGACGATGCGGGCGACCTTGCTGGTCTGGCCCGAGGAGGCGACCCGGATCTCGTCGCCGGGACGGACGGTGCCGGAGGCGACGGTGCCGCAGAAACCGCGGAAGTCGAGGTTGGGACGGTTCACCCACTGCACCGGGAGGCGGAACGGCTGCTCGTCGCGGTCGTCCTCGACCTGCACCGTCTCCAGGAAGTGCATCAAGGTCGGTCCTTGGTACCACGGGGTCTCGCCGCTCTTGTCGATGATGTTGTCGCCGTTCAGCGCGGAAATCGGGAGCGCGGTGATGCTGGTGAACCCTAGCGGCGCGGCGAACTCGCGGTAGTCCGCCTCGATGGCGCGGAACTTCTCCTCGTCGTAGTCGATCAGGTCCATCTTGTTGATGGCCAGGACGACGTGCTTGATGCCAACCAGGGAAACCAGGAAGCTGTGCCGGCGGGTCTGGGTCAAGAGCCCCTTGCGCGCGTCGACCAGGATCACGGCCACCTTGGCCGTCGAGGCGCCGGTCACCATGTTGCGGGTGTACTGCTCGTGTCCCGGGGTGTCGGCCACGATGAACTTCCTGCGGGCGGTGGAGAAGAAGCGGTAGGCGACGTCGATGGTGATGCCCTGCTCACGCTCGGCCTGCAGCCCGTCTAGAAGGAGCGCATAGTCGATGGCGCCCCCCTGGGTCCCCACTTTCTTGCTGTCCGCCTCGAGCGCAGCCAACTGGTCCTCGAAGACCATCTTGGAATCCCACAACAGGCGCCCGATCAGGGTGCTCTTGCCGTCATCCACGCTGCCGCAGGTGATGAAGCGAAGCAACGACTTCTCCTCCTGGCTCTTCAGGTAGGCAAGGATATCTTTCTCGATCAGTTCTGATTGATGTGCCATTAGAAGTATCCTTCCTGTTTCTTCTTCTCCATCGAACCGGCCTGGTCGTGGTCGATCAGGCGCCCCTGGCGCTCGGAGGTGCGGGTAAGCAGCATTTCCTGGATGATCTCGGGGAGCGTGTCGGCCTCTGACTCGACCGCGCCGGTGAGCGGATAGCAGCCCAAAGTGCGGAAGCGGACCGACTTGTACTCGACCTTCTCGCCCGGTTGCAATTCCAGCCGGTCGTCGTCGACCATGATCAGCATGCCGTCACGCTCAACCACGGGACGCTCCGCCGCATAGTAAAGCGGCACTATGGGTATCTCTTCCAGGTGGATGTACTGCCAGATGTCCAGTTCGGTCCAGTTGGAGAGCGGGAAGACGCGGATGCTCTCGCCCGGCTTGACGCGGGTATTGTACAAACTCCAGAGTTCGGGGCGCTGGTTCTTCGGGTCCCAGCGGTGATTGGCGCTCCTGAAGGAGAAGATGCGCTCCTTGGCGCGGGACTTCTCCTCGTCGCGGCGTGCACCGCCAAAGGCCGCGTCGAACTTATACTTGTCGAGAGCCTGCTTAAGCCCCTCAGTCTTCATCACGTCGGTGTAGAGCGCGGAGCCGTGGGTGAAGGGAGAGACCCCCTTTTTCACCCCGTCCTCGTTCACATGCACCAGCAGTTCCATGCCGGACTCCTTTGCCATGCGGCCGCGGAACTCGATCATGTCGCGGAATTTCCAGGTGGTGTCGACGTGCAACAGCGGGAAAGGCGGCGGTGCCGGGTAAAAGGCCTTGCGGGCCAAGTGCAGCATCACCGCGGAATCCTTGCCGATGGAGTAGAGCATCACCGGGTTGTCGAACTCGGCCACCACCTCGCGGATGATGTGGATGCTTTCGGCTTCGAGTTGCTGCAGATGGGTCAGATTTTTCTTCATGGCGTTATCCCGTATCGATCTTCGTGTGCCGGAGCTTATCAGCGCCGGGCGCGTCGTCCCCTACCCTGTTACCTGCGGTGCAGGCCACACTCCTTGTGCTCAGGGTTCTCCCACCACCAACGGCCAGCGCGGGCGTCCTCGCCGGGCTGAACCGCCCTAGTACAAGGGGCGCAGCCGATGGAGCGGTAGCCTTGCTTCAGGAGGCGGTTCTGCGGCAGGCGGCGCTCCTTGACGAACTCCAGGAGCTGGGCCTCGCTCCAGTCCAGCAGTGGGTTGAGTTTGAGGATGCCGCCGTTCAACTGGTCCAGTTCGATGGCCTTCAGGTCGGTGCGGGTGACGTTGTGGTCGCGGCGCATGCCGGTGATCCAGCCGGCCAGGCCCTGCAGCGCGCGCCCCAGCGGTTCCACCTTACGGATGTGGCAGCACTCGTGGCGGTTTTCCAGGGACTCCCTGAAGGAGAAAAGCCCCTTCTCGCGCTCCAGCTTCTCTACAGCTTCATGCTTGGGGAAAAACCAGTCAATCTGGATCCGGTATCGCTCGGTGATGGCGTCGGCGACCTCGTAGGTTTCCTCGTTGAGCCGGCCGGTATCGAGGGCGAAAACGCCGATCTCCAGGCCGGCCTCCTTGGCCAGTTCGATAATGGCGACATCCTCCAGCGAGAAGGAGCAGGCGAGCTTCACCGGTCCTTGGGCGGCTTCAAGGCCGAGGCGCAAGATATCCTGGGCGGTTGCGTCGGCGGGAATTTCAGGCACAGCGTTCATTGCGGCTTCCTTTCCAGATGCGATTCAGTGCTGGGATCGGGGAAAAGTATAAAACCCCAGATCCATGCTTGTGTGAGGTTGTATCTTATATAACCAAAACAGTCAACAAAATTTATATTAATTGCACACACAATAAGTAGGTTTATGTGTTGCCTTGTTCACTCCTATGACAACAGGAAAAGGTCACACAGTGCAAATTACTGAATACACGAAACAAAGAACCGCATCACGCTGTCAATGGTGGCGCAGTACTGGAACAAAAAAGCGGGGATAGAGGGCGATTGGAGTAAGGACAGGAGAGATTCTACAGCAGCCAGGTAGGGAATAGTCTGACGGCACCGGGCAGCCTTAGTGTGAGTCGTGCAACACCCGGATCGTTCTCCAGGCGCCAGAATGAAAGCGCAGCGACCAGACAACGGCGGTGAACAGGACGAAACAAGTGCCGAGGGTCCACTCGGCGATAAGGCTGGGCATGAAGCTGTCAATCAGCCACAGGCAAAGCAGGAAGCCAGCGGAGGAATAGACGAAGGTACGGGCGACCCAATTGGTATCGCCGGCGGAGGAGAGCACGCAGCCGGTCATGACGTTGGCGGCATCGAAGAGGCAGTAAAAGGCCACGAACTTCATGATGACGGAACCGGTTTCGATGATCTGGACAGACTCCCGGCCATGACCGGCGAAGACGGAGATGAGTGGAGCGGAGCACGTGGCGAAGAGAACCGCCATCACCAGCATCCAGACTTCGCACACCAGCAGCGACTGGGAGGCGATGGCCGGGACCTCGTCGTCCTCCCCTGCCCCGCGAGCGTGTCCCACAAGGATGCCCGCCGCCTGCCCGAGGCCGAGCGCGGGGAAGAAGGCCATACCGTTGATCCGGAACGCGATGCTGGAGGCCGCCAGTTCGGCGGTTCCCAGCCGGCCGAGCACAACCAGGAACAGGGTCCAGGCCAGGAGCTCGCCGCTGATGCGCAGTCCCATGGGCATGGCGAGTTTCAGGAAACGGAAGAGTTCGACGCGGTCTGGGCGGCGGGCATTACGGGCGGAGCAGCCATGGCCGACGACGAAGATGGCAGCGTAGAGTAACGCGGCCACGGCCTGGGCCGAGACGGTGGCCAGCGCGGCACCGGTTATCCCGAGTCGCGGCATGCCCCACTCCCCCAGCACCAGCCCCCAGGCGAGTAGTGCGTTGATGACGAAGGAACAGAAGGTCACCGCGGTGACGATGGCAGGGCGCCCGATGCCGGAAAGCCAGCCCGCCAGAGCGGACCCGAGCACGGGAAACAACGAACCCGCCATGCAGATGGTGAAGTAGCTGATCTCGTCGCCCGCGACGTCAGGAGTATGCCCCGCCAAACGAAAGAGTTGGCCGATCGGCCAGGCAACGGCCAGCGCCAGGACGCCGGAGGCGAGCGCAGTGTGGATGCCGAGCCAGGCCGATTTGCGCACTCCGGCGATGTCGCCGCGCCCATGGTTGTGGGCCACAAAGGTCCCTGCGTAGCCGGCGGTGCCGAAGAGAAAGCCCTGGAACAGGATTACCGCCAGGCCGGCCGGTCCGATGGCCGCCACCGCGGCGCTCGAATGCCGGGAAAGGACGATGGCGTCCACGATCTGCATCAGGGTGATGGCGGAGGTGGAAAGTATCATGGGGCCTGCCAGTTTCAGCAGGCGCGGAACGTGGTTCGTTGCGGACAAAAGAGCCCTTCCTTTATGGTTGTTTCGGCTGGCCTCAGTGCCAGGGGGGCGCGGGGTGAAACCGGCTGCCAGGCGCGCCGGGGAATAGTGAAGATAACCCCAATGGCGTCAGAAGACAAGAAGGATAAGAGCATTGGCAGATAGCCCGTGGGCTGTATGAAAACGTCGGTATGAGAGGGTTTCCTTCTCTCTCTTCACGTTTTCTGTGGTCAGGTGTCAACTGCTTTGATGTAAACAAACTGCTATAACTCAGCACAGTAATGCCGATACGGTTCAAAAGGCATCTAAGTTCAGTTAAAAGGAGGAGAAGAGATGTATCTTCGAGGAATGTGCAGTACTCTTTCCATCCTGTCAGCGACCGCTCTTATCACTACTCCAGGGGTCTTCGCAGCTGACCAGGCAACGCCGGCCAAGGTAAAAGTAAAGGAAGTGAAGTCCTGCGCGGTCTGCCACAAGCCTGCCCCAGGGCAACTCCGCGCCTTTTTTGACAACGTGGCCATGAAATCGCAGACCATCCAACTGAAGTTCGACGACGGCGCCGAGGTGGTGGCCTTCGACAAGGACACCCTTAGCATCGTGAACCCAGCCGTCCCCGGAAACCTGGACAAGTCGCTTCGGGCCATAAAGAAAGGACACGAGGTGCGCGTCGCCTACGTGGAGGGGAGTAACGGCATTAAGAAAATCAGCGAGATATCCATCAAGCCGGCCATGAAAGTGCCTGTTGAAAAACAGCTCAAGGTCGAGCAGATGGAAAAGCTGATCTCAGGGAAGGAGAAATACACCCTGGTGGACGCGCGGCCGGGGCCCAAGTTCCAGGAGGGAACAATCCCGACCGCCATCAATATCCCCTACCCCGCTTTCCAGAAGAACCTGGACAAGCTCCCCAAGGACAAGGGGGAACTGCTGGTCTACTTCTGTGCCGGCGTCACGTGAGCGCTCAGCCCCTCTTCCGCCCGTGAGGCGGAAAAACTCGGTTATACCAACGTAAAAATCTTCCACGACGGCATTCCCGAATGGAACAACCGCAACTTCACGGTGCTGAGCGCGCAGTCCCTCAAAGAGGGGTGGCTGGACAAAGGGCTCTCGCTCGTGCTCCTCGATGTGCGCCCGGAGTCACAAACCGGACAAGGTTTCATCCCGGGAGCCACCAATGTGCCGGAACGGGACCTGGACCAGGTCCTGGTCAACTTCCCTAAACGTGAGTTCAAGCCTCCGGTCGTGATTTACGATGCCTCAGGCGACGGCGCCGCCGAACGTGTCGCGGCCAAGTTGATCAAGGCCGGCTACCCAGGGCCACGCGTCCTCACGGGCGGGTACGACGCCTGGAAAGGTGCGGGTTATCAGGCCGCCACCGGGAAACCGGCCACCCAGGTCGTCTACGTTCCCAAACTTAAGCCGGGCACCATACCGGTCAATGAGTTCCAGGCCTTCGCCCGCAGCATTCCGGCCGGGGTGCAACTGCTGGACGTGCGCGGCGCCGACGAAGCTGCCAAAACGGGGATGATAAAGGGTGCAGTCAACATCCCGGCCGACGAGATCGCCGACCGCCTGGCAGAAATATCGAGGGACAAGAAGGTCGTGCTGCACTGCAACACCGGCACCCGAGCCGAAATGGCCTACACCATCCTCAAGGAGAAGGGGTACCAGGTCCAGTACCTGGACGCCACCATCGCTCCCAACCAGGACGGCGGTTTCACCATCAAGTGATCCGAGTATCGCGGAACGCTCGCGCCTGAAACAAAGAAGGGCCCGCCACCTAGGGGGCGGGCCCTTTCCTTGTCGCCATCGCACCAAGCCGATGACCGGGTGTTGTCGCTGCGACTAGTGCTTGTTCAACACGCGCAGCGTGTCGTTTGCCTCCTGAAGTTTCTTCTTGAGGATCTTCAGCTCTGCTACAGTGTAGGTGCTCGCGCCCTTCTCATTAATGGCGACCTGCAGTTTCCTGATCCTGTCCTGGATGCTGTCGACCTGGTTATTGCAATCCTTCAGAAGCATCGCGCACTCTTTCTCGCACTGCGCATCGCCGCCTTTGTGCATGGTGCCGTGGTTGGCGGTCTCCTCAGCCAGTACCGGTGTTGCCGCCGCGAAAAGGGATACCGCCATAAGGACCAAAAGTTGTTTTTTCATTGTTACATCCTCCTTGATCGAGTTTTTTTCGCGCTCCAGCGCGCTTATGCCTAACTAATAGCATCGCCCATGCCAACCTGTAACATACTGAAATTTGAAGATAACAGCAGAGCTGCAGACTGGGATTAGAGAATATTCGACGACACCAGTGGCTTATTCGGCAAGAAGTCCTGTTAGAGAGGCCAGAGTTGAAGCTGCTTTCCGTCCTGAGGACCAGTACAGGAGCAAGGAGCAAGGGATGGCACAACTTTTTAAATAGGCAAACTGCTGCTGAAGGACCGCTTCGTGCGCTCGGCAACGTTGGTGCGACAGGAAGAGGCCCAATTCGGCGCTAAGCCGCCCCCGTGATCGGCGAACCGGACCTGGTCAAGAGATGGCACGAGGGCGACCACGGCATGGCCGTCTGCATTTCCTGCAACGGTTGCTGCGGGCCAGCTTTGGAAGGGTTAGGGCTGCGCTGCGTGGTGTTCGATCCGGAACAAGAGCGGGCATAAAAAAGAGCCCCCTGCGGCGGTACCGCGGGGGGACTTGGTTTGCCATCGTTGGCTTTAAAGAGGACTGGCACTTGGCGAAGTCAGCCCCCTTCCGTTTTTGGGGACCTGTCCTGGCGGAGCCAAGCCCTTAGGCCGGTATGTTCACCAGGGAGGCGACCAGCTTTCTTCCCTCGGCGTCGCACAAGACGTCAAAGGTCACTTCGCGGGCATCCGCCCCGGCTTCCTTGCGCTTGATCCCCATCCGGTCCACGACCAGGGTCTCGGTACCCACCCACAGGTACTCCTCGGCACGCCCTAGGACGTCGGCCACCACCCCCAGGTAAACCTCCAGCATCTTGTCGTCCTTCCCCATTGCCAGCAACTGCGCCTCGATATCGGCCAGCCTTTTCTCCAGCCCGGCTACATCGGTCTCCCCCCCCGAACGAGGATCAAAGCCAAAGCCACCGCGCTGCAACAGGGAGAGCTTGGAACTGAGAAGGGTACGGTGCTTTTCCAGGGTACCCCGCTTGGTCTTCATCTCGGTGATCCGCCCCAGGGCGATACGCAGCAGGTGATCATAGGCCCGGCGCTTCAACTGGTAGCGGGTTTCCTCCTCGCTGTCGTTCAGGTCCATGAGCCGGTGCGCCTCGAAGCTCACCGTTACCTGAGGTACATCGCGCAGCACCACGTCGCCCGAGAGCGATGCCCCCAGCGTGAGCCGCTCCCGCTTTTCCATGAGTAAAAGTGCGGTCGCGCCGTGCTGCAGCGATGCGCTCTGGCCGCGCATCTGCACCAGGTTGGGCTCACGCTCCAGGAAGTCGGCCATTTCTGAGGCGGTGACGAAGTAGGTGCGCAGGTTGGGATTGGTGTCGTAGCTTTGCAGATCGAGTGGCAGGACCGGCCCAGTGCCGTCCACAAGCGTGACGACGTGGTCGATGGCGTGCATAACGGCGGGACGGAGTTTTTTCTTGTAGGCGAAAACGGCCCGGATCCAGGGATCGGTGCCGTCAACGGCGCGCTCGATGGCCTTGTTGACCAGGGAGGCCGGCACGGCGCCTCCCTTGGTGCCGCGCCGGAAGATGGACTGTAGGAACCTCAGCAACTGCCGCCTCCGGATTTACTTCTTCTCGTTGGTCTGACTGATATCGAAATCGCGCTTCATAGTGTACAGACTCCTAATCAGCTCGTATTCGAACGGCGAGCCGGTCTGGCGGTACCTGAAGGGGGTGCGATGCCTCCTGTCCACGGCATAGATGCCGGAATAGGCATAGGTAAAGGTGCTGTCGTTGATCCAGGCGACCGGCCCCAGATAGTTGGAGGTGGCCAGATCGGCGACTAGCCCGGTCGTGTCCCGCACGTTGGAGGCCCCCATCACGGGGAGCATCAGATAGCTGCCGCTGCCGGCTCCGTAATGTCCCAAAGTGAGACCGAAATCTTCGGTCTGGCGTTTGAGCCCCATCTTCTTGGCCTGGTCCCACAGACCTCCCACGCCGATGGTCGAGTTGACCACAAAGCGGCTCACCGTGATTCCGGCGGCCTTTAGGTTGAACTGCATGAGATTATTAGTCAAGTTCGTAATTTCACCCAGGTTGTCGATGGCGTCGGAAACGCGGTCCTCAACGTAATTGGGCGTGATGAACTCGTAGCCGCGCACGATGGGGCGATAGAAGTACTCGTCGAAGTAATAGTTGAACCGGTAGCTGCCGCGGTTGAACCCCTCCACGGAATCCTTCACGTCCAGCATGTTGGGCTGCCCGGGCTTCACCAGGTCCTCGTAGCGCCGAAGCGGCGGCTCAACCGGACCGGTCACTATGGGCGCGGTGCTGCAGGCGGAGAGCAGCAGCACAACCAGCAGCGGCGCCAGGAGGCTTCTCTTGGCGAGTAAACCGGGGGTCCGCTTCGCTGTTGTATGAGCCATCGAGCAAGGCTTGTGATAGCTGTAGTTTTTCATGATCACTCCTCCTTCCCTTTCAGAAAGCCGGTGATGGCGGAGACGACGTCGGGGTGAAACATGTTGCCCATGTGACCGCCGCTGGGGAAGATCCAGGCCCGGTCGCCGAAAACACGTTCCAGGTACTCGATGTCACCGGAAACCAGGATGATGTCGTCCTCGTTGTGGATGAGCCCGAACTTGCCGGATCCTTTCAGGTATCCCTCGAGCGAGCGCAGGGTTTCCCGCCGCAGCAGTTGCTCGCGGGTCAGGCCAGGCTCCGTCTTCTGGTAATGCGGGAACAGCCACTGATCGAAATAATCCACGAAGCTGGTCTTGTAGGCAACAGTTGCGTAGCGGGTAAGCGAGGTGGTCGAGGTGAGACGGACGTTTTTGGGCACGATGTAGCCGCCCCCGTTCATTACGTCCGCAGTGAAAATCATGTCGGCCGCGTTCATGCGCGCGGTAAGGCCGATCAAGGCCGCCAGGTTGCTTTCGCTGGGCTGCATCCGTTTGTAGGTGCGGTACATCGACTCGCCGCTCAACCCGCCCGGCCCCCACGATTCAGCCAAGTGCATGGTCTCGCTGAAGACGCCGCGGAACCAGGTGTCGAAGTTGTCCATCCCTCCCGGGACGTTTTGTACCAGCAGCCGGTCCAGCGCCGAAACCGAGTCGTACAGGCAGACCGGCGGGTTGACCAGGAGCACGCGTTTGAAGTTGAAGTGGTGCTCCTTATCGTCGAGTTTGGCAACGAAAGCGGCATTGAAGCCGCCAAGACTGTAGCCGGCAAGCAGGAACTGGGAGACCTGGATGCGATCGCGCACCTTCTGGTAGGCCAGGTCCATCACCCGGTACAGGTCCTTGGCGTCATCGGTGGCAATGCCGGGAAGCCCGCTGGCCGCGTTGACCACGAAGTCCATGTGGGTGGGCGAGGTGATGGAAACAACGTGGAAACCGGTCTGGTACAGCACCTTTTGCAGCTTGAGCATGCGGGGGACGTCAAATCGGGAGCCGGAACCGGCGATCAGGAAGACCAGCGGGGCCTTGCGCTCCTGGTACACCAGCGAGCAGGCGAGCCCTTTCTCGTACCAGAACACTTCGGGTATATCCCGATTCGGGAAGGGACGGACTACGAACTCGTACACCGGGACCTGGTCCGGCAGCCGGACCTCGAACTCCTTAGGGAGTTCCATCACCGTCGCCTCGTACGGGTTCACGAACGGGTAGAAATATGATTGCGGGGGCGCCGCGGTGGCAGGCCGGGCGGCAATGAGGGAAACAATCAGCAGGGTCAATGCCAGTAAACGTTTCATGGATACCTCCCAGAGCCGGTGCTAGGGAATCAGGCCGGACTCTTTGAAATAACGTGCTGCCCCGGGGTGCAGGGGGATGACGGTAACCCGGGCTGCCTGCTCCGGGGTCAGATCCTGGAGAATGGGGTGCTGACGCCGGAACAGGTCGAGGTTGCCGAGGATCTCGCGCACCACGTTATATACCGACTCGTCGGACTGGTCGGCAGAGGTGAACAAGACGGTTCGGACGCCCAGGCTCTGCACGGTGCCGGTGGCCTGCACGTTGGGGTAGAAGCGCATGGGGATGACCACCGGCGCGAGCAGCGGGTTGTTGGCGGTCACCTGTTTGATCAGGGTTTCGTCCAGCGGGACAAGGAGTACCTTGCGGTTGCCGGCGCTTGCCTCCAGCACCGTCAGGTTCGGATGGCCGACAATGCAGAGGTAGGCATCGATATCGCCTTTTTGCAGCAGTTCCGGGGCGATCGCCGTGGAGTGCTGGGAGCTGATCACTTCACCGGGGTTGAGTCCCGACATCTGCAGCAGCGCACTGGCGTAGGTGTTGTCGATTGAGCCGGGAGCGCCGATATTGAGCCTTTTCCCCTTCAGGTCAGCAACGCGCTTGATGCCGCTGTCCACGGCCGCCACGATGGTGACCGTTGCCGGGTAGAGCCCGAGCACCGCCCGCAGCCCCCCCCTCGCCATACCTTCCCAGGGACGTACCCCCTGCATCGCCCTCTTTAAGAGTTCCGTCTCGGCGATGCCGAAGGCCGCCTTCCCCTCCGCGACGGCGTCGATGTTGGCTACCGACCCGGCCGAGGCAACAGTTGCCAGCCTGACCCCGTAGACCGCGCTCTTCTTGTTGAAGATCTTGGCCACGGCACTGGCAGCGGCGTAATAGGAGCTGGTGGTGGTACCGGAGGAGATGGACAAGGGTACTACTGTGGCGCAAAGGACGTGAGAGGACGGGAACAGAAGGGCGGCGGTCAGCACGACAAGGCGCGCGACCTGTCGGGGAAAGTGCATATACTCCTCCAGATAACCGGATTTCTGGCAACGAGCTTTATTTATACCAAATTTTGCGACATGCACACGCGTCAGGTCATGGTCGCGATGGTCTTGCGGAAGCGGGAAAGAGAGATGGCGAAGAGGACGCTCCCTATCAGGAAGAGCGCTGCGAACTGGGGCCACACCACGTCGAACCCGGCGCCGCGGTACAAGATAGCTTGGGCGAGCATGACGAAATGGGTATTCGGGGCGGCGAGCATGACGCCGCGCACCGGCGCCGGCATGCTCTCGCGCGGCGTGGTGCCGCCGGAAAGAATTTGCAGGGGAAGCAGGACCAGCATGGTCAAAAGGCCGAACTGGGGCATGCTGCGCGCCACCGTGCCAAGGAAGATACCGAGGGAAGTGGTCGCGAAGAGGTGCAGCGCGGTCCCCGCGAGGAACAGCGGCACCGAGCCCTCGATCGGAACCCGAAGCGCCCCCTCGACCACCAGGTAGAGCGAGGCCGTGGTTGCGCAGAGCACCACCAGGGCCATGGCCCAGACCTTGGCCATCATGATTTCAAAAGGGGTGATGGGCATGACCAGGAGATGCTCGACTGTGCCATGCTCCCGTTCACGGATGAGGGCCGCACCGGTCAGGATGATGGAAAGCAGGGTGATGTTGTCGATGATCTTCATGACGGCCCCGAACCAGGACTTGTTCAACTCCGGGTTGAAGCGCGCCCTCAAGGCCAAATCGACCTGCTGCCCCGCATCGGGGCGGTAGCGCTGCAGGAAACCGGCGATCTCGTTGGAAACGATGGTCTGGATGTGGCCGTTGCCGGTGAAGGCCTGGCTCATCCTGGTGGCGTCGATATTCAGCTGGATTTCGGCTCTGCGTCCGGCCAAGAGGTCACGCTGGAAGTCGGGGGGAATGGAAAGGGCAAAAGTGTCGAGCCCCGCATCCATCCTGGCGTCCATCTCTTCACGGGTGATGCGCGACGGCGGCGAGAACTGAGGCGGATAGAAGGCATCGGCGATCCGGGTGGAAAGCTGGGAGCGATCCTCGTCCACGATGGCGATGGGGGCCTTGTGCAGCGTCTCCGGCATGGCGGTCGCAGCGGCATAAATGGCGAGCGAAAAGGCGTAGCAGATCAGGATCAGCATGACCGGGTCCCGCAGCAGGCTGAAGAGTTCCTTGACACCAAGGTGGACGATATTGGCGGCGCGCATGGTCAGGATTCCTGCTTCTTAAGCATGGCCGCCCCCAGCAAAAGGAGCAGCGGGGCCGCCAGGGCAAGGGGAAGAAAGAACAGTTTCAGTTCTTCGAACCCGAGCCACTTCCCGAAGGTTCCCCGGGCGATCAGCAGAAAATAGGTAGTCGGATAGATTCGACCGATTATGGCACCTACCCCTTCCAGCGAGCGGACCGGCTCCAGCATGCCGCAAAACTCGACGGCGGGAAGGATGGTCAAAAGTGCCGTGCCGAAAAGGGCGGCAATCTGGCTCTTCATGAAGGTGGAGATGACCAGGCCGAGTCCGGTAGCGGCACCCACGTACAGAAAGCCGCCAAGACAGAGGGCGGCGAGGCTCCCCTTGAGGGGGACCCGGAAGATGAAGACCGCTTGGAGGGTAAGAAGCAGAAAGCTCACCATGGAGAGGACCAGGTAAGGGAGCTGCTTGCCAAGCAGAAACTCGATCCTGGTCACTGGGGTAACGTAGAGGTTGACGATAGAGCCGAGTTCCTTCTCGCGCACCACAGAGAGGGCGGTGACGATGGCAGGGATCATCATGAGTAGCAGCGGGATGACGGCGGGGACCATGGCGGGGAGGCTCTTTACGTCAGGATTGTAGCGATAGCGGGTCTGGATGCTGGCTGCTGCAAGCGCCGGCGGAGCAGTCATGCGCTGCCGTGCCAGGGTGGTGAGCCACTGGGCGTGCATCCCCTGGACGTAGCCGCGCACGGTCTCGGCGCGGGAGGGCATGGCGCCGTCGATCCAGGCCCCGACCGAGACGGGCCTGCCGTGCTCGAGATCGCGGCCGAACCCGGCTGGTATCTCGATGGCCAGAGAGATGTCGTTCGCGCGCATACGGCGGTCCAACTCCGCATAGTCGGCAAGCGGGGGACGCTCCTTGAAATAGCGCGAGCCGGCCAGGTTGAGTGTGTAATCGCGGCTCAGGACGCTCTGGTCGCGATCCAAAACGGCGAAGGTCAGGTCCTCGACGTCCATGGTGATGCCGTAACCCATCACGAACATCAGGATGACGCAGCCCAGCAGCGCAAGACAGAGGCGGACCGGGTCGCGGGCAAGTTCCAGCGCTTCGCGGTGAGCATAACTGAAAAGGCGGCGCAGGCTGAAGCTGCGCTCCGCCGCAGTTCCGACATCACTGCAATTACCCGCGGCAAAGGTCTCTTGCGGTCCTTCTGCGGCAAAGGCGCCCTCCTGCGCGGCGGGCTCCGCGCAGGCATCCTCCAAGTAGCCGATGAAGGCCTCTTCCAGGGTTGCGGCTCCTCTCTCCCGTACCAGCCGTGCCGGGGCGTCGCTCACCAGCACACGACCAGCGTGCATGAGGGATATCCGGTCGCAGCGTTCCGCTTCGTTCATGAAGTGGGTGGAAATGAAGATGGTGACTTGGTCGCGGCGGGCCAGGTCGACCATGATCTGCCAAAAGCCGTCCCGCGCCACCGGGTCCACCCCGGAGGTCGGTTCGTCGAGGATGAGCAGTTCAGGTCCGTGGATCATGGCGACGGCAAGGGAAAGCCGCTGGCGCACGCCAAGCGGAAGCGCATCGGGCAGGACATCCATTACCTCCTCCAGCCCGAAACGCCGCGCCATCTCGGCGACGCGGGGAGCGATCGCCGACTCAGGGAGTCTGAAAAGGCGTGCGTGGAGCACGAGGTTCTGGCATACGGTAAGTTCGGTGTAGAGGGAAAAGGACTGGGTCATGTAGCCGACCCGACGCCGCGTGTCGAGGTCGCCGGGGTCGACCGGGCGCCCGAACAGGCTTGCCTCCCCTTCGCTGGCGGGCAGAAGCCCGGTAAGCATCTTCATGGTGGTGGTCTTGCCGCAGCCGTTGGAGCCGAGGAATCCGAAGATCTCCCCCTTCCCGATTCGGAAGCTTACCCGGTCGACCGCGGTGAAATCCCCAAAGCGCATGGTGAGGCCGGACGCCTCTATGGCCGTTTCGGCAGCGAGTTCCCCTTCCCTTTCCGGAATGACGACCGGACGGTACCCAGCGCGCTGCGCCGGAGGGAGGAGCGCGATGAAGGCCTCCTCCAGGGTGCGGCTGAAGGTCTGCTCCAGCAACTGCCCGGGCGTGCCGGTCGCTAGCACCTTCCCGGCGTTCAGCGCCACCAGCCAGTCGAACCGGGCAGCCTCCTCCATGTAGGCGGTGGCGACCAGGACCGTCATGCCGCTTTGCCGGCTGCGGATGCGCCCGATCAGTTCCCAAAACTGGCGCCGCGACAGAGGGTCGACGCCCGTGGTCGG
The DNA here is from genome assembly GCF_020179605.1 of Geomonas agri. Taxonomy (NCBI): domain Bacteria; kingdom Pseudomonadati; phylum Thermodesulfobacteriota; class Desulfuromonadia; order Geobacterales; family Geobacteraceae; genus Geomonas; species Geomonas agri. The sequence continues at coordinate 1,051,543 of NZ_JAINZO010000001.1, read as the reverse complement.
TTCATCCAGAATGAGCAGATCGGGGTCGTGAATCAGCGCGCAGCATAGCCCGAGCTTTTGCTTCATCCCCCCGGAGAGCTTGCCAGCAGGCCTGCCGGCAAAGGGGGCGAGGCCCGTGGCGGCCAACAGCTCAGCGATGCGGCGTTCTCGCTCGGCGCGGCCGTGGCCGAAGAGCCGGGCAAAGAAATCCACGTTCTCGAAGACCGACAGGGTCGGGTAGAGGTTGCGCCCCAGCCCTTGGGGCATGTACGCGATACGCGGGCAGACCTGTCTTCTATGGGCGGGGTCGGACATGCTGCCACCGAGGACCTCCACCCTTCCTTCCTGTAGCCGCCGCGAACCGGCCACCAGCGAAAAGAGGGTGGACTTGCCGACCCCGTCCGGACCGATGGCCCCAACCATACCTCCTGCCGGCAGGGCAAGGCTGACGTCATCGAGGGCGACAGTCCTGCCGTAGCGCAGCGTTACCCGGTCCAACCAAGCGGCGCAGCCGCTTGTCCCGCACCCATCTCCTGGAGCATGCGGGGTCACCGGACCACCTTCTGCAGGTGGGCCGGCCAGGGGCGTTTCTCGTCCAGCCGAACGTAAGCCATGCCGGGCAGGCCGGTCTTCACCTGGGCAATGTGTTTTTTAAGGAGCTCCACCGGGAGCTGGGCCCTCACCCTGAACATGAGCTTCTCCCGCTCGCTCGCGGTTTCCACCGTTTTGGGGGTGAACTGGGCCACGTCGGAGATGAAGGAGACACGTGCAGGAATGACGTACCGGGGCGCGGCGTCGAGCACGAGGCGGACCTCGGTGCCAAGAGCCACCCTCCCCGCCGCAGCCGTCGGCAGGAAGAAGGTCATGTAGACGTCGCTCAAATCCACCAGGCTCAGCACTCGCCCACCCGCAGCCACCACCTCCCCGGGCTGGGCCACGCGGTACTGCACCCGACCGTCGCGCGGCGACTTGAGCGCGGCATCTTTCAGATCGGCCTCAATGCGCTGCACGGTGGCGCCCACCGCCGCCACGTTGGAGACCTCACCCAGCACTTTCTGTCGCGCAGTTGCCACGGCCGCCTCGGCGGCAGCCTCCTGGGCGCGCGCCGCTGCCGTCGACGCCCTGGCACTCGCCAGGCGTGCGAGATCGTCATCGGCCTCCTGCTGAGAGGTGGCCCCTTCGGCTGCAAGCGTGGAGGAGCGAGTCACCCTCTTACCGGCCAGCGCCAGTTCCGCCTCCCGCTGCGCCACGACCGCTTGGGTAGCAACCCTCTCGCTGGCGCGCTGGGTCATCTCGCTCTTCGAGGTAAGCACCGCGTTCTGTGCCTTGAAGAGCTGGGCCTGGGCCTCCCGGTGCTGCGCCTTGAGTACCTCGGTGTCCATGAGCGCCACGGTCTCGCCGCTTCTGACGTAATCCCCTTCGCGGACCAAGATCTCCTGCACGCGCCCAGGGCTTTTGGGACCGACGTCGATCTCTACCGCTTCGATACGCCCGTTGCCGCTGACGATCCCCTCGTCGGCGTTACGACCACCGAACCGCTGCCACAGGATCAGGGCGAGCAGCAACAGCACCACCACTGCCGCGATGAGGATCCTCCTGTTACCAAGGCCTTTCATGGCTTGGCCTCCCCTTTCCGTAGTCCCCCGTCCCCCGAACCGGTTGCACCTTCTTCAGATACGCCGTCCGCAGCAGCCCCTCCTCCCAGCGCTGCGTAAAGCTCGACCCCGGCCGAGAGCAGGGCTCGCCTGGTCTGCACCAGTGCCTGCTGGGCGACAAACCGGTCCCTTTCCGCATCGAGCACCTCGAGGTAGGTGGCGGCCCCGGTGTCGTAACGGAGCCTGGCCAACCGGGTGCGCTCGGTCTGCGCAGCGAGCGTAGCTCGCTGCGCCTCCACCTGCTCTGCCAACCAGCGCCGTTGCGCCAGCGCGTCCGCCACCTCGCGGAAAGCCCGCTGCACCACGCGCTCGTACCCGGCAACTGTCTCCCGCTCCCTGGCCCTGGCAAGTTCCAGGTTCGCCACGTTGCGCCCCCCCTGGAAGACGGGAAGGGATATGGCCGGGACAAAACTCCAGGCGCCGCTTCCGTCAGCAAAGAGCCCGGAAAGCTCGCTGCTTGCCGTGCCGAAACTGCCGGTCAGGGCGATGGCGGGGAAAAAGGCGGCGCGTGCCGCACCTATGGCGGCGTTGGCGGCCTTCAGGTCGTGTTCGGCTGCCATCACATCAGGACGGTTCAGGAGCAGTTCGGAGGGGAGCCCGGGGTGAACCGGCGCTAAAAAGTCCGGCTCTACCGCGCTCAAGGAGAGCGGCACGAGGGTAACGTCCCCCCCCACGAGGAGGGCCAGCGCGTTCAGGTTGAGTGCGCGCAACCGCATCAACGCGGAAAGGTCTGCCTTGGCCTGGTTCAGCAGAGTCTCCGCCTGCACCGCGTCCAGTTTCGACGCGGAGCCGACCTCGAAGCGGCGCCTGGCTATGCGGAAGGATTCGTCGCGGCTTGTGATGGTGGCCTGGGCCAGGGAGACCCGTTCGCAGAGTTCCCGCTCCACAAGATAGCCCTGGGCGAGCTGCGCCACCAGGCTCACCTGGACCGCCCGCCTGGCCTCCACGCTGGCGAGATACGACTCGAGAGCCGCGTCTTTGAGGCTCCTGACCCTCCCCCAGAAGTCGAGTTCCCAGCTGGCAAGGAAAAGGCCGGCGTCAAAAACATTGGCCGTCATAGGGTGCCCGGTAACGGAGAGATCAGCGGGGGTGCGGGAACGCTCCGCCTGGGCGCCGGCAGAGATGCCCGGGAGGAGGTCGGCGCTGCGGATACCGTAGATGGCGCGAGCCTCTTCGATCTTGCGGCGGGCAACGGCAAGGTCCCGGTTGTGTTCCAGGGCTTGCGAGATCAGGTTCTTTAGTTCGTGATCAGCAAAGAAGGCGGTCCAGCCGGGAAGGGATGTGGCTGTCCCGTTGCCGCTCCCCGCTTCAGGATAGTGCTGCGGGACTGGCAGCGCTGGGCGCTGGTAGGCAGGTTGCAGCGAGCAGCCGCACAGGACAAGGGCCAGCCAGAACAAAAGCAGTGGAGAAAAACGGGAACGGGTGATTAACGGCGCTTCCGGCACCAGGGGAACCGGCCGCGTAGAGCCCCCCGGCCGACAGGAGGGCTGGGATTCCAGGGGGTCGTCGTCTTCCGACTTCTGTGCCATGAATACGCTCCTCAGTCACAAGGAATTCTTCACAAGCTCCAGCGAGCACCTCACAGACTCTAGGGCCCAAGAAGTACTCATAGAAAACTATAAACCCAATCTAGTGTTTGAAAAGAAAGTGGACCAGATTTATCGGCCAGTCAGGATGAGGCTCCGGTGCCAGAAGGTAGTACGCTGTGAGTAAACCGACCAGGGCAATTATGCAATAGAGAGTTATGCGTGTTCTGGACAACGAGGCTCCTTTCAGCCACAGGGAGTTCGACACGGTTCGCCCCCCTGCGCGGTACTGCTGCCCCGGGCCGGTACCGGCCCGGGGCTGTGTTCTGCCTTACTTGCTGCCGCCTCCCAGTACCTTGTACAGGGTGACCATGTTGTTCAGTCGGGCGAGGCGGGTGCTGATCAGGTTCTGCTGGGCCGCGTAAAGCGAACGCTGCGCGTCCAGAACGTTGAGGTAGCTGTCGACACCGGTCTGGTAGCGGGCCTGGGAGAGACGGAAGGTCTCGGCGGTGGCGCCGGTAAGGGACTGCTGCGCCGCAACCTGCTCGTCGATGGTGCCGCGCTGGGCCAGCGCGTCCGCCACCTCGCGGAACGCGATCTGGATCGCTTTCTCATACTGCGCCACGGCTATGTCGCGGTCCACCTGGGCCACGTCGAGGTTGGCCTTGTTGCGCCCCCCCTCGAAAATCGGCACCGAGATGCTGGGCGCGAAGCTCCAGGCCAGGTTGCCTCCCTTGAACAGACCGGAAAGCTGGTCACTGCCAAAGCCCACGCTGGTGGTCAGGGCAATGCGCGGGAAGAAGGCGGCGCGCGCCGCACCGATATTGGCATTGGCCCCTTTCAGGTTGTACTCGGCCTGCAGGATGTCCGGACGGGAGAGGAGCACGTCCGAGGGAAGCCCCGGCGCCACGTCCTTGACCGCGGTCAGAGCCTCGGTCAGCGACTTGGGCAGGAGATCCTGCGGGACGTCGGAACCGACCACCAGGACCAGGGCGTTCAGATCCTGGGCCACCAAAGTGGTATAGCGGGCGATGTCCACCCGGGCGGAGTCGACGCTGGTCTGCGCCTGTTGCAGGTCCAGTGCGGAAGAAACGCCCGCCTCGAAACGGCTCTTACTGAGCCGGTAGGACTCCTGCTGGTTGGCCAGGGTGTCCTTGGCAAGTTGCAGGCGCTCCAGGTCGGACCCCAGGGTCAGGTACGCGTTGGCTACCTGGGAGACCAGGGTGATCTGCACGCTGCGCCTTGCCTGCTCGGTGGCCAGGTACTGCTCTAGGGCCTGGTCTTTCAGGCTCCTGATCCTGCCGAACAGGTCGAGCTCGTAGGAACTGATGCCGACCGAGACGTTGTAGGAGTGTCCGACACCGCCGTTGCCGTTCTGAGCCAGGTCATCAGCAGTTTTCTTTACGGAAAATCCGCCGTCGCCGGTGACCGTGGGAAGGAGGTCGGCGCGCCTGATCTGGTACATGGCACGGTAGCGGTCCATGTTCAATACCGCCACCTTGAGGTCGCGGTTGTTGTCCAGGGCGAGCGTGATCAGCTTCTGCATCTGCGGCTCGACGAAGAACTCCTGCCAGGGGATCTCAGCCAGCGGCTTCTGTGCCGCCGGTTCGGCCTTATAGGCGGGGCCAGCAGGCCAGGAAGTGGGGACCGGGGGCGCCGGCTGGGTGTATTTGGGTGCCATCGAGGCGCACCCTCCCAGGAACAGGAAGGCGGCCAGGGCGAGCGGTCTGGCTATCGTGCGTGTCATGCTAGTGCACCTCCGCAGCGGCAGCGGCTTTCTTGGCCGATCCGTGCTTCTTGGAGAACATCTTCGTCACCATGACGAAGAAGAACGGGATGAAGATAAGGTCGATGAAGGTGGCCGACAACAGGCCGCCGGTCACCGCGGTGCCGATGGCGTTCTGGGCGCCCGCACCCGCCCCCTTGGTGAGAGCGAGCGGCAGGGTGCCGAAGAAAAAGGCCAGCGAGGTCATGATAACCGGACGGAGCCTGATCTTGACGGCGGTGAGCGTCGCCTCGACCAGTTCGTGCCCTTGATGCAGTTGGTCCTTGATGAACTGGATGATCAGGATCGCGTTCTTAGTCGACAAGCCCACCGTGGTCAGAAGACCGATCTGCAGGTAGATGTCGTTGGGGAGCACCCTGAGCGTTACCGCGGTGACCGCACCGACCAGGCCCAGCGGCAGCATGAGCAGGTTGACGAACGGGATGCTCCAGCTCTCGTACAGGGCCGCGACGGCAAGGAAGACGACCAGCAGCGAGATGGCGTAGAGGGCCGGGGCCTGCTTGCCGGCATTCTTCTCCTCGTAGGAGAGACCAGTCCACTCGTAGGCGATCCCCGGCGGCAGCTTGGCGGCCATGGCCTCCATCTCGGCCATCGCCTCGCCGGTGGAAATCCCCTTGGCTGCGTTGCCCATGATCTCTACGCTCGGGATGCCGTTGTAGCGCTCCAGGCGCGGGGAGGCGTGCTCCCACTTGGCGGTGGCGAAGGCGGAGAAGGGAACCATCTCGCCCTTGTCGTTTCTCACGTACCACTTGTTGATGTCTTCCGGAACCATGCGGTAGGTCGCATCGGCCTGCAGGTACACCTTCTTGACCCTGCCGTTTTGCAGGAAGTCGTTTACGTAGGATGAGCCCCAGGCGGTGCCCAGGGTGTTGTTGATGTCGGCGAGCGACACGCCGAGTGCACCGGCGCGCACATCGTCGATATTCAGCTTGAACTGCGGGGTGTCGTCCTGTCCGTTGGGGCGCACCGCCATGAGCTTCTTGTTCTGCATGGCCATGCCCAGGAGCTGGTTCCTGGCGTCCATGAGCGCCTGGTGGCCGAGGCCGCCGCGGTCCTGCAGCTGGAAGTCAAAGCCGTTGGCCTGGCCGAGCTCAACCACCGCCGGGGGCGAGAAGGCGAAGGCCATGCCGTCACGGAACTTGGAGAAAGCGCCCATGGCACGGCCGGCGACCGCCGGAGCCTTGAGGTCCGGGGTGGGACGCAGCTTCCAGTCTTTCAGTTTCACGAAAGCGAGGCCCATGTTCTGGCCGCGGCCGGCGAAGCTGAAGCCCGCCACGGTTATGAGCGAGTCGACCGATTTCTTCTCGTTCTCCAGGAAGTGCTTCTCGACCTTCTCGAGCATCTTGATGGTGCGCTCCTGGGTTGCGCCGGCCGGAAGCTGGATCTGGCAGACGATGAAGCCCTGGTCCTCGTCGGGGAGGAACGCGGTGGGGAGGCGCAGGAAGAAGAAGACCATCGCGCCAACCAGGCAGCCGTAGAAGACGAGGTAGCGCAGCGGTTTGCCGAAGGAGTTGCCGACGATGGACTCGTACTTGTGACGCGCCTTGTCGAACATCCTGTTGAACCAGCGGAAAAAGCCGCAGTACCACCCGGACTCGCAGGCCTCATGGCCCTTCACCACTGGTTTGAGGAGCGTGGCGCAGAGCGCCGGGGTAAGGATCTGTGCGGTCATGACCGACAGGATCATGGCGGAAACGATGGTTATCGAGAACTGGCGGTAGATGACGCCGGTGGAGCCGCCGAAAAACGCCATCGGAATGAAGACGGCCGAAAGCACGGTGGCGATACCCCACAGGGCCGAGGTGATCTGCCCCATGGACTTCACCGTCGCGTCGTGTGGCGAGAGCCCCTCCTCGGTCATGATCCTTTCAACGTTCTCAACGACAACGATGGCATCGTCGACCAGCAGGCCGATGACGATGACCAGTGCGAACATGGTCAGGGTATTGATGGAGAAGCCCGCCGCGAAGAGCACGCCCAGGGTACCCAAAAGAACGACCGGGACCGCGATGGTCGGGATCAGGGTGGCGCGGATGTTCTGCAGGAACAGGAACATGATGATGAAGACCAGGCAGACCGCCTCCATCAGGGTCTTGACCACCTCTTCCATCGAGATCTTGACGAACGGGGTGGTGTCATACGGGTAGACGACCTTGGCGCCGGCCGGGAAGAACTTCTCCAGCTCGATCATCTTGGTCTTGACGCGGTCGGCGGTGTCGAGCGCGTTGGCGCCCGCGGCGAGCCTGAGCGCCATGGCGGCAACCGGTTTCCCCTTGTAGCGGGCGAGAGTGTCGTAGTTCTCGGTGCCGATGTCGATCTTGGCGACGTCCCTGAGCTTCACCGTGGAGCCGTCGGGGTTCGTGCGCAGCACGATCTCCTGGAACTGCTCGGGGGTCTGCAAGAGGGTGCGGGCCGTGATGGTGGCGTTCAGCTGCTGCCCCTGCATGGCCGGCATGCCGCCGAACTGGCCGGCGGAAACCTGCGCGTTCTGCGCCTGCAGCGCGTTGGTGACGTCGTTGGGGGTCAGCTTGTAGTTGTTCAGCTTGTCGGGGTTCATCCAGATGCGCATCGCGTTCTGGGAACCGAACACGGTCACCTCGCCCACGCCCTCGATGCGGCTCACGATGTCCTGGACGTTGGACACCATGTAGTCGGTCAGCTGGTAGCGGTTCAGGCTGCCGTCCTCGGAGACGATGCCGACGATCATCAGGAAGTTACGGGTGGACTTGACCACCTGGATGCCCTGCTTCTGAACCACCTGCGGCAGAAGCGGCGTGGCAAGCTGCAGCTTGTTCTGCACCTGGACCTGGGCGATGTTCGGGTCGGTCCCGGCCCTGAAGGTCAGGTTGATGGAGACCGCGCCGGCGGAATCGCTGGTGGAGGACATGTAGAGCAGGTTGTCGATACCGTTCATCTTCTGCTCGATCACCTGGGTGACCGTGTCCTGCACCGTCTGCGCGGAGGCGCCGGGGTACATCGCGTTGATCGAGATCTGCGGCGGAGCGATGGGCGGGTACTGGGAGACCGGCAGCGACTTCATGGCCAAGAGGCCGGCCAGCATGACCCCGATGGCGATGACCCAGGCGAAAATGGGTCTGTTTATGAAAAACCTGGACATGGAATAAGCTCCTTAAATCTAAAGGCGACGTTCTACGTTCTACGTGCCGTCTGCTGTGTGCGCCTGTGGAGGTTCGCCGATTACTTCTTCTGGGGTTGTGCCGGGGCTGCGGGTGCTGCCGGGGCGCCCGGTGCTGCCGGTTTGGCGCCAGGGGCACCTTGGCCGCCCTGCCCTGCCGCGCCCTGCCCCCCCTGGCCGGGTGCACCGCCGGGGCCGCCCTGACCTTCGGGGGACTGGAACGGCACCACCTTCACCTGGGTGCCGGGACGCGCCTTCTGCAGCCCCTCCAGGATCACCTTCTCCCCCGGCTTCAAACCGGAGCTGACCAGCCAGGCATCACCCACGGTGCGCGCAACCTGGATCGGCCTCGGCTCGACCTTGCTATCGGGGCCAGCCACCATGACGATGGCCTGGCCTGCCGCGTTGCGGGTCACGCCACGCTGCGGGATCAGGATCGCCGCCTCGTTGATCCCCTCCTCAAGGACGGCGCGCACAAACATGCCGGGGAGCAGGGTCTGCTTCGGGTTCGGGAACACGGCGCGCACGATGATGGAGCCAGTGCTCTGGTCCACGGTCACGTCGGAGAACTTGAGCGAGCCGGTCACCGGGTACGGGGTGCCGTCCTCGAGCAGAAGCTTGACGCGGGCCTGGCCGGCCTGGTCCCGCTTCAAGAGACCGGTGGCGAGGCTACGGTTCAGCTTCAGCATGTCGGAGCTGGACTGGGTCACGTCGACATACATGGTGGAGAGCTGCTGAATGGTCGCCAGGGCGGTGGCCTGGCTCGCCGTTACCAGCGCGCCGTCGGTGACGGTGGAGCGTCCGATGCGACCGGAGATGGGGGCGACTACCTTGGTGTAAGCCAGGTTGATCCGCGCCGTCTCGACGGCGGCCTTCGCGGAAGCGACGTCGGCCTCGGCCTGCTTCAGCGCGGCGTAGGCGGCGTCGTAGTCCTGCTTGCTGACCGCGTTGATCTTGACCAGTTCGCGGAAGCGCTCCTCCTTCAGCTTGGCGGGAAGAACGTTGGCTTCGGCACGCGCCTCGCTGGCCTTGGCACTAGCGTAGGCGGCCTGGTAGGTCGCGGGGTCGATCTGGTACAGCACCTGGCCTGCCTTGACGTCGCTTCCCTCGGTGAAGACCCGCTTCAGGATGATGCCGCTCACCTGGGGACGGACCTCGGCAATCAGGAAGGGAGACGTGCGTCCCGGGAGCTCGGTGGTCAGGGCAACGCGCTGCGGCTTAACCTCGATGACGCCCACCTCGGGAGGCCCCATGGGCGGGCCGGCCTGCTGCTGTTTCTTGCCGCACCCGGCGAGAAGCAGGGAGCCGCTCAGAACTACAACGACGGATAACAAATGTGCCCGGTACTTGATCTGCATGAAAACACCTCGTTTGGTTGGTTGCTGCCGTTAAAAAGAATGCAAGCGGCGCTTCGCTGCCCGCCCGGTTATTTGCGTTTAAAGGTAACTAGTAAGACGATGCCGCCCCAGGTCAGGGCGCACAGGATCAGACAAAGTTTCATGAGCATCGGAAAAACCTCTCGCTACATAAGGAATGAACAATCAGTCAACACTAGCGACGCAGCGCGTCCCAGCAGGCGCCAACCACCTGCTCGATCAGCGCATCATCGAGCTTGATGAAGCCCAGGATGTGGTCGCGACAGATATCGACCAAAGGACCGAAAAAGAGCGAGAACAGGATGGCCAGCTCCAGCGGCTTAAAGATCTGCTGCTCCACCGCCTCGTGGAATAGTTCGCTGATGACGTCCTTTCTTCCCTGGCCGAATATCTTCTCGCGCCGGTGATCCACGCCGTAGGGGGAGTTGTGGAACTGCTCGACGAAACGTAGCTGCAGCGGCTCGCTGATCAGGTGGCGCACCAGCGCTGTCCCGATGTGCACCAGGCGCTCGCGCACCGGTCCCTGCTCGGGGTACCCCTGCATCATCACCTCGACGAACCTCTCTTCCACGTTCTTATAGATCCAGCGGATCAGGTCGTCCTTGTTCTCGAAGTAGCGGTAGATGGTCCCGGCGCCAACGCCTGCCTTCTCGGCAATCATCGCCATCGGGGCGCCGTGGAAGCCCTGCTCGGCCACCAACTCCAAGGCAGCCTGGATGATAGCTTCACGCTTTTCGGCACACTTGTCCGACTTGTCACACTTTTCTGCTTTTTCCATCTTCTTCCCCTTTTGCGGAATGACCGTTCATTCCTTTATATTCCCCTCCTTTCGTGCTGTCAATCAGTCAAAACGGTAAAAACGATTAAAAACAGGTAAAGATGAGGTATCAGGCGGTGTGCAGCAGTCACCAGGGCGGGTTTGACTGGGAAAGGGATTTAGAGTAGATTTGCCCTTCTGTTACAACCAAACCGACCACCTCACTCAGAAGGGAAAGCCATGATAGAACTATTACGCAAACGCCGGAGCATACGAAAATTCACCGATGAGCCGGTATCCGCCGAGGCCGTCGAGACACTGATCGAAGCAGCCCTGAGAGCACCCGCCTCGCGCAGCCTCAACCCGTGGGAATTCATCGTCGTGGACGACCCCGCACTGCTCCAGCAACTGGCGGCGGCCAAGCAGCACGGTTCCGAGTTCGTGGCGCGTGCCCCGCTTGCAATCGCCGTCTGTGCCGACAGCACCAAGTCCGACGTCTGGGTCGAAGACTGCTCCATCGCCGCCATCCTGATCCAGTGCACGGCGCTCTCGCTGGGGCTGGGGAGCTGCTGGGCGCAGATCCGCGAGCGCAAACACGACGCGCAGAAGAGCGCCGAGCGGCACGTGCAGGAACTGCTGGGGCTCCCGGAACAGGTCAAGGTGGAGTGCATCATCGGCATCGGCCATCCGGCGGAGCGGCCACGGCCCCTCCCCGCCGATAAGCTGCAGCGCGAAAAGGTTAAGCGCAATCGCTGGTCTTGAAAGAAAAGGCCCGCCCCCAAAGAGGGAGCGGGCCTTTCTTGTATGCTGTGCAGCCAGGCGAAAAAAAGGCACACCCCGGAGGAGGTTTAACAGGGGTGTGCCAATAACACCGTTTAGCTGCCGTTTATAGTGGACCTGATGTTTTGCAGCAGGGATCCCAAAGACTCGTCGAGCCTCTGTTCCAGCATCCGGCGCGTCTCCGCGCTCATGCCGTGAGGCTGTGACTGCTCGGCCGCCGCGACCTCGGGTACATCCCCGCTCTCCACCGCCACCGGCCGGCCGCCGGGGATCTGCTCGTAGTGGACGTGCGGCCCGGTAGACCTGCCGCTGTTGCCGGAGAAGGCCAGCACCGCCCCCGCCTCGACCAGTTCTCCAGAATGTACGTTCACCCGGGAGTTGTGCCCATACAGGGTGCGGTCCCCGTTGTCGTGTTCCACGATCACCGTCGCGCCGTAGCCGCGGCGGTCGCCGGCGAAAGTCACCTTCCCTGGCCGCGTGGCCCGTACCGGAGTGCCGGTCGGGACGGCGATGTCGACGCCGCGGTGAAAGGCGAGCTTGCCGCTCCCGAAGGGATCGAGCCGCCAACCGATACCCGAGGTCACCACGCCGTCGACCGGGAGGGGACCTGCGGCCAGTACTGGAAGCGGTGCGCCGCAGAGCAGGATGGCCAAGATGAAGAGAAGGTAGCGTGTCACTCGTGGTACCGATCGAAGAAGATGCGCTGCTGAAAACAAGGAGCCAGTATCAAGTTGCGTGCCCGTTGCGACGTTCCAAGCTAACCGGCTGGTTTCGCGATGTTCTCCGCCGGGAGAACTCCCCGAGCGGGCACAGACGGTGGAGAATATTCGCTGTGTCTGAAGAATATTCCGCAACAGCCTCACCCCCGCTCTCACCCCGACCCTCTCTCGGAGGGAGAGGGGGAGTAAATGGAGATCTGGCCGGAAACCGAAAAAGATGCGGCCTTTCCGGAGCGGCAGCAAAAAGAAAAGGGACCGCGGTCAGGCGGTCCCCGTTGTGGTCACGGTGGCAGGGCTAGTCGATCATTGGTCCCGGAAGCGGTATGGCCAGGCCATGATGCCGCCGTCCATGAACTTCACGTTGGCAAAGCCGGCAGCATCGAGGATCTTCTGGGCCTCGTACCCCCTGAGGCTGATCTTGCAGAAGGCGACGATCTCCTTGTCCCTGGGGAGTTCTTCCAACCGCTCGCGCAGAGCTCCCAGCGGGATCAGCTTCGCCCCGGCGATGCCGATTTCGCCATGCTCGGCGGGGGAGCGGACATCCAGCAGGATGAAGTCGTCACCCTCATCCAGCTTCCTTTTCACCTCCCGCGCCGAAATGCCGCGGGCGTGGCCGGCAAGCTTGTTCTTCATGATGTCGGCGGCGACGATGAGGTTGTCCATAGCCGCGCTGTACGGGGGAGCGTAGGCCAGGTCCAGTTGGGACAGCTGTTCCACGCTAGCCCGGAAGGTGATCGCAGCCGCGGCCGCATCGAGCCGCTTGTCCACGGCCCCCTCCCCCGCCGCCTGCAGCCCGAGGAACCGACCGGTGCCGCGCTCGGCAACCAACTTGAGCAGGATCGGCTTGGCACCCGGGTAAAAATGGGCACGGTCCGGCGCCGGTGAGAGCACCGTCTCCACGTCGAAGCCTTGTGCGCGGGCCTCGTTCTCGGTGAGACCCGTCTTCCCGGCGTTGACGTTGAACACCTTGAGGATGCTGGTGCCGATGACGCCGGCAAAAGTTGCCGCCCCGCCGGCCGCGTTGATCCCGGCAACCCGCCCCTGCTTATTGGCGGTGCTCCCCAACGGGACGAACACCTTGTTGCCGGTGACCAGGTGGGTCGCTTCGCAGCAGTCGCCGCAGGCGTAGATGTCGGGGTCGCTCGTCGCCTGCCGCTCGTCAACGGCGATGGCGCCGGTTACGCCGATGGCAAGCCCGGCCTCCCGGGCCAGGGCCACGTTCGGCTTCACCCCGGGTGCGAGCACTACCAGGTCGGCAGCTATCTCCTGCCCCCCGGCGATCACCTGCCGTACCTGACCGTCGCCGGCCAGACCGGTAACAGCACAGCCGGTAAACACGGTAACGCCCTGCAGCTTCACCTGCTTCTCCACCACCGCCGCAACCTCGGGGTCGAGCACACCGGGCAGGAGTTGGTCCCGCATCTCGACCAGGGTCACCCGCATCCCCTTGCCCTGCAGCGCTTCCGCGGTTTCCAGGCCGATCAGCCCCGCGCCGATGATGCAGGCGGTGGCGCCGGGAACGGCCCTTTCCTTCAGCAGTTCGGCATCCTCGATGGACTTGACGGTAAAGACGTTGTCCAAGGAGACATTGTCGATGGGAGGAACCACGGGAGAACTGCCGGTGGCAAGCACCAGCTTGTCGTAGGGAAGCTCGGTCTCGGCGCCCTCCCCCTCGCGCAGGCGGATCACCTTGCGTTGCCGGTCGATGCCGGTCACCTCGGAATTAGTGCGCACCGCAACACCCTTGACCTTGCTGAAGAAGTTCTGATCGCGCACCACCCCGACCGGGGTACTCATCAACTCCTTGAGTTCCTTGACAGTGTCGGAAAGAAAGTACGGGATGCCGCAGGCGCCGTACGATATGAAGTTGCCGCGATCGAGCACGACGATGTCGGCCCGGGGATCGATGCGCCGCGCCTTGGCTGCCGCCTTTGCACCGGCGGCATTAGCGCCTATCACCACTATCTTCTTTTTCATCTACTCCTCCAACTATCGGCTGCAGGTCCGGCATAGCAGCACGGCGGCTAGGGCCTCATTCCGCATCACGACCCGATGCGGGCGCGCCCCCTTTCACGAAAATCCGTCATCACCCGCCAGGCCAACAGCACGATGGGCCAGGCGTGCCAGAACAGGTCGAAAATATCCAAAGGGCGCACCAGGGTGCCCGACAGGAGCATCCTCATCTTCTCCACCAGGTGCGGTTCCGGGACGAAAGGGGCGCAGCCAAGGAGCACGGCGATCGGAACCAGGGTGCCGTATCCCGGCAGTTTCAACGTGGCCACATGCTCCTCCCCAATCGTCTCCGCGCCGGGCGCGGCCCACCGCGATAAGCATCGCAACGGCACAATACACATTCGACTTTTCGCATGTCAAGCTAATTCCTTCGTTTACAGCATGACTCCGCGCGATCTGTTTCTAGCGCGGGGAAACGGACAAAAAAAGGGAGCCGCCTGGGCTCCCTCTTCTCGATGTTCATGCTGCGCCCAACTGGGCGACCGGTTAGAACCTTCAGCCGCCGCTGTGGCACTTCGTTTCCGATGCGCTCCCCGCCGCGAACGTGGACATAGCCTTGTTCACCGCGGCGGAACCGCAGGCCGGGCAGTTGCACTCATCCGTCGTACTCCCTTTGTGCAACTTCTCGAAACGGGTACCGCACTCTTTGCAAACGTACTCGAAAATTGGCATCGCAGCTCTCCTTATTCTTTATATACAAACTTTCGCATATACTATAGACGCTATAATTGCATGTCAAGGGATGATCACGTTTCCTCCCGTTGGGTCAGCACTTTCCAGATCCGCTCTGAAGCCCGCCCGTCCCAAAGCGGCGGGATTCGTGCCGTGTTCTTCTTGGCGAGACTCTGTTCCAGGCCGGCCAATATCCCCTCCAGAGAGGTCCCTGCCAGCACGTTGCTGCCGATCTCGACCGTGATGGGACGCTCTGTGTTCTCCCTGATGGTGACGCAGGGAACGCCCAGGGCGGTGGTTTCTTCCTGGAGGCCACCGCTGTCGGTCAACACCGCCTCGGCATCTTTCCAGAGGAACAGCGCCTCGCGGTACCCTAGCGGCGGCAGGAGGACCACCTTGTCGGAAAGGTGAACACCGTGCTCCCGCATCATCTTGGCGGTGCGCGGATGCACCGGGAAGAAGATGGTCCGGCTCAGGGAGAGTTGGTTCAGGGCCTGGGCGATCCCCGAGAAGGTCTCGCGGCAGTCAACGTTGGAGGGACGGTGCAGGGTGAGAAACAGGTAGGGACGCGCCTTTTCCTTAAGGGGGTAGCCGCTTAGCTGAGACTGGTCCTGGCGCGCTAGGCAGTCGACCTGGTGCAGCAGGTTGTCGACCATCACGTGCCCCACCGCGTGGATCCTTTCCGCGGGCTTCCCCTCCCGGAGCAGGTTGTCGACCGCGCTCTCCTCGGTAACGAAGAAGTGGTCCGAGATGGCGTCGGTCACCATCCGGTTGATCTCCTCGGGCATGGCGAGATCGAAGCTGCGCAGCCCTGCCTCCACGTGGGCCACCTCGATGCCGCACTTCTTGGCGACGATGGAACAGGCCAAAGTCGAGTTGACGTCGCCGACCACGAGGACCAGGTCGGGGCGCTCCTTCAGGCAGACTTCTTCGAAGGCGACCATTACGGTGGCGGTCTGGGCGGCATGGCTGCCGGAACCAGCGTTGAGCGAGTAGCCGGGTTGCGGGATCTCCAGCTCCTGGAAAAAGGTGCCGGACATCTCCTGGTCGTAGTGTTGGCCGGTGTGTACGATGCTGCAGCGCACAGACCGGCAGGCGAGCGAGGCACGGTAGATGGGAGCGATCTTCATAAAATTGGGTCTGGCACCGGCTACCAGCAAAATGTTCATGGTTTCCTCGTCTTCGGCAGCCCGGGCGCAAATGCCGCGACGCCGCCGTCAGGGTTGTATTGAGGTACAAACAATATTGTAAGTTTTTAACATTGACACCAGTGATTGCAAATAACCAAGGGCACTAACAACCACAAAACCATCAAAACATTATTTTATGTGAAATTAATTTTAGTTGACCTGTCAACATTAAAGCACTAGTATTTATGTGATTTCGGCTGATTACCTTTTACCAGATCGTTTTATTTTGATGTACACAGGCTTTACCACCACCATACCTAGAGCCTGTTACCAAGATATGCAGGAAGAGGGACAGCCGCTTGCCACTTCAAATTCTCATCATCAGCGACAACGAATCTTTAACCACCTTCCTCGGTGAGCTGCTGCAGCGCGCCGGGCACGTCACCCATAGCGTTGCCCTGGAAAAGGAAGCTTTTCCAGCCATCAGGCGGCAGAAACCGGATTTGATCATTCTCGCCGTGGAGGCGTCCAAGATCGCCCCCCTCGCCATCGAGCACCGGGTTCAGACGCCGTCGGGCCCACGCTCGGTTCCGGTCATCGTCATCTCGGAGTGCCTGAGGCTGGAAGCGGAGCTCCTGCAGGTTTTCGACTTCATCGGCAAGCCACTGGACGTGAAGCGCTTGCTGGACGACGTCGCCGCGGTGGCGCTGAGAAAGGCGGTCCCGCCCCAGGACCAGGAGCTCGACGCGCGCCTGGCCGCCTCGTTCTCCCGGCACATCCTCTCCCACAGTGGGCTGCACTTCGACCGGCGCAACCAGCCGGCCCTGACGCGGGGACTGCTCAAGCGGATGGCAGCGCTGCGGCTGACCGATTTCAAGGAGTACCTGCAGTACCTCAAGGAGCACGGCGAGGACCGACACGAACTGCAGAAGCTGTTGCAGTTTCTGACCGTCGGCGAAACCTACTTCTACCGCTACCCCGCTCACTTCGAGGTGCTCAAGGAACGCTTCACCGGGCTTGCCGGCTCTTCCGCCCCGATCCGGATCTGGTCGGCCGGGTGCTCAACCGGGGAAGAGCCCTACTCCATCGCCATGGCACTCATGGAGGTGCTCCCGGACTGGCGGCAGCGCGACATCACGATCATTGCCACCGACATCAACAACCGCTCCCTGAAAAGGGCGCGCGAGGGAGTCTACTCCCCCTGGTCCATGAGGATCACCACCACGGAGCAGTCGGCGCGCTACTTCAGGCGGGTCGGCGAAAGCTTCCTGATCAGGGACGAAGTGAAGCAGCTGGTGCAGTTCTCGCACCTGAACCTCTCCGTCCCATGCCGGGAGCCGGTCTGCGACGAACTGCACGACTTGGACGCCATCTTCTGCCGCAACGTACTGATCTACTTCACCCCGGAAACCGCCGCCGGCATGCTGGAGCGTTTCACGCGGGCGCTTAAACCCTCGGGACTGCTCTTTCTCGGTCACTCAGAGACCCTGCTGCAGCGGGGCCTGGAGCTCGAGTTGCGGCGCAAGGAGCGCAGCTTTTATTACGTTAAAAGCGGTAGTGCCGCTGCAGCGGGCGCAACCTGTCCACTCCCCACGCCGGCGCAGGGGGAGGACGACGATGGACTCACCGAGGAGCAGCTCCGCCTGGCGGCGGCGTGGCTCAGCGAACACAAGCCGTGGCAGGAGGAAAGCGAGCCGCATGGGACTGAGGGTACCGATGATCCGGCGCTCCCCTCACCCCGACCCTCTCCCGGAGGGCGAGAGAGTGAACCGGCACTTCCCTTTCCTCTGCCCTCTTCCGGAGAGAGCGGGGGAGAACCGTCGCCAGCAGAGCCTTCGGCCCGGGACGAGGCTGCCCAGCAGGCGCCGGCGAACGGCGACGACCTGTTGCGGGCGGCGCGTGAACTGTTCGACCGGGAGGAGTTCGACCCCGCCTTGGAGGTCCTGGAACTGGTACTGCAGGCCGCCCCGGACCACCCTGAGGCGCTGGTGCTCAAGGGGTTCATCCTGGCCGGCAAAGGTGCGCTCGAGCAGGCGTTTGCCACCAGCGAACGGGTTCTCGCCCTGAACGACCTCCTGCCGGAGGGGTACTTCCTGAAAGGGGTGCTCCTGGACGCAGCAGACCGGCTGGACGAAGCTGCCCGTGAGTACCGCAAAGCACTCCTTCTGGACCACGACTTCATCATGCCGCGCTTCCACATGGGGCGGCTGCACCTGCGCCAGGGGCGCATCGCCGAGGGGACGCGCGAGATCAGGAACAGCATCAGGATCCTGTCGCGCTGCGGCGACCACGAGACGGTCCCCTTCTCAGGGGGACTCACCCGGGCGGTGTGCATGCTGCAGCTGCAGAACACGCTGGCGCGGGTGGCCTGACCGCCGCTGACGCCATGAGAGGGATTTGAATGGGAGACGACAACAGCTACGACATCCGCACTATCCTGACCCAGATGCGGGAAGAATACTGGCAGGCGCTCGCCGAGGAGGAGAGCGAGGCGAAGGAGATGCTGGAGTGCCTGGTGTTCACCCTGGGAGGGAAGCGCTACGCATTCGAGACTCATTACGCCTCTGAGGTGATCCGGGTCCCCAAGCTGGTGCGGGTTCCGGCCGTGCAAAGCTTGATCAGGGGCATCTTCAACCTGCGCGGCGAGATAACGGCCGCAATCGACATCCGCCCCATGCTGGGGCTGCCCCAGCCCGAGATCGGCGCGACCGGGAGGATCCTGGTGGTGCGGGGGGAGAATTTCGCCACCGGTATCCTTGCCGAGGCAGCGCACGGCGTCCAAGGGCTCTCCTTCGAAAACTTCGAGCCGATCGCCGCGGGGAGCGGCATCAAGGCGCAGTTTCTCAGGGGACACTTCAACGTCGAGGACGGCAAGGTGATCCTGATCGACATGGAGACGCTCCTGGCTGACCCCGAGTTGCTCGCGGGCGAGGCCTGAGGCGCCCCCTCTCGCCACGGGGACTTTTACCAGCACACAACCATTACCATCTGCAATTTACTTTGAACTTGGGGTTATGACATGTCCAACAAGCTATCGGTAAAGATCGTCAGCGTCCTCATCATGGTCATGGTGGTCATCATGACTGCCTTCTCGGTCTACTTCGTCCGTTCGCGGCGCGCCAACATGGAGGAGGAACTCCTCTCCAAGGGGCGCATCCTGGCGCAGACCGGCGCCCGCTCCATGGAACGGATCCTCGAGGAGGCGGTGGCCAACGGCACCCTGACCCAGGAGCAGCTCTTCGACGAGCACTACGTCCCTATCCCGAACACGGAACCACAGAAGTTCCACACCCAGTTCGACCGCTTTACCGATCAGTCGGTGCAGGCGCTCGAGGACGAGTTCCTGAAGGACGACCAGATCGTCTTCGCTGTCCTCACCGATAAAAACGGCTACATCCCGACCCATAACACCAAGTACTCCGCCCCCCTTACCGGCGACCGCGACAAGGACAAGCTCAACAACCGCACCAAGCGCATGTTCAACGACCCGGTGGGGCTCGCAGCGGCGAAAAACACGGAGCCGATACTGAAGCAGGTCTACCAGCGTGACACCGGCGAGACCATGTGGGACCTCTCCGCCCCGGTCTACGTAAAAGGGAAGCACTGGGGCTCATTCCGGATCGGCTTCTCCATGGTGAAGACCGAGCAGAAAGGGGCCGAGCTCAGGAACCAGATCGTGGGGAGCATGGCGGTCATGCTGCTCGTCGCCAGCATCACTATCCTGGTGGTGGTGAGCCGCGCGGTGCAGCCCCTGCGTAAGCTGACCGAGAAGGCGCACAAGATCACGGGCGGCGATCTGGACGAGACCATCCCGGTGGAGAGTAACGACGAGATCGGCGAACTGGCCGAGGCTTTCAACGTGATGACCACGGTCATCGTCCGGGACCTGAAAGACGAGATCGGCCGCTCCGGGCGCCTGATCGCCTCGGTGAAGGAGGCGGTGATCCAGCTTTCCAGCGCAGCCAACGAGATGATGGCCATCAGCGCCCAGCAAGCCTCCGGCTCGACCCAGCAGGCGAGCGCGGTCCAGGAGGTGACCACCACCAGCGAGGAGATTGCCATCACCGCCAAGATGATCACCGGCAACTCCAAGAGCGTCGAGGCAGTCGCCGAGGACACCACCAGGAACTGCAACAACGGGCGCGAGGACGTCACCAACGCCATCGAGGGTATGGGTCAGGTCAGAAGCCAGGTGCAGAGCATCGCCAAGAGCATGCTGGAGCTGGGCGACAACAGCCAGAAGATCGGCGGGATCGTGGAGATCATCGACGAAATCAGTGACCAGACCAACCTCCTGGCACTGAACGCCGCCATCGAGGCTGCCGGCGCCGGCGAGGCGGGCAAGCGCTTCGCCATCGTGGCCCAGGAAGTGAAGCGGCTCGCCGACCGTACCGTGGAGGCGACCCGCCAGATCAAGGGGCTCATAGGCGAGATCCAGCGCGCCACCAACAACACCATCATGGTCACCGAGGAAGGGACCAAGGCCGTCGACGCCGCTTCGCAGCTGGTGGACAAGGTGCAGTTCTCCTTTGCCTCCATCATGTCCACCGCCCACGAAACGGCCCGCACCGCCAAGGAGATCACCCTCTCCACCCAGCAGCAGACCTCGGCCTGCGAACAGATGGCGGAGACCATGTCCGAGGTGCGTGATGTGGCGCAGCAGGTGGCACTCTCGGCACACGAGACCGAGAAGGCCATCGCCGAGATCCTGGAACTGGCCGAACGCCTCAAGGAGATCACCGAGGAAGAGGCCTAGATGGCAAACCGTTACCTGGAGATCTTCTGCCGCGAGGCGGAGGAGCACCTGGCCTCGCTGCAAAGCGGCCTCCTGGTGCTGGAGAAGAACCCGGCCCGGACCGACCTTTTGCACGAGCTCTTGCGCAACGCGCACACCCTGAAGGGGTCGGCGCGCATGGTGGGACTCGCTGACATCAGCGCCATCACCCACACCATGGAGGAGCAGTTAAAGGGGATGGAGCGCGGCGAGCGCACGGTGGACGCGCAGGCCATAGACCTCCTGCTGCGCGGCGCCGATGCGGTGGCGCTGATCACCTCGGCCCTGATGCGCGGCACCACGCCCGAGCTGGACGTGGAGCGTTTCGTTGCGGAGTACGAGCGGGGGGAGCTGGGGCAACACCTGAGCGCCGAACCCAAGGAGGCCCAGCCCGAAACCCTCGCGGACACGGTGCGGGCCGACGTGAAGACCCTGGACCACCTGGTGAACCTGGTGGGAGAGCTGATCATCAACAAGAAGCGCCTAGAGGCGAAGCTGGAGCGCCTCAAGGAAATCGGCTACGCCCTTCCCGACCCGCACGCCGCCGAGCTGGCCTCCTTCCGCCGCGATCTCGAGGAGGACGTCCTCTACCTCGACTACCTGATCCAGGAGCTGCACGGCAAGGCGATGGGGCTGCGCATGCTACCGCTGCGGACCATCTCCGACGGCCTGGAGCGCCTGGTCCGGGACCTGGCCCAGCAGTTGGGGCGCGAGGTGCAGTTCCAGATCGTCGGGCAGGCCATCGAGATGGACCGGGTGCTCCTGGAGGGGCTCAAGCCGATCCTGATCCACCTGTTGACCAACGCGCTCAGCCACGGTATCGAGGCGCCCGAGGTGCGCACCGCCGCCGGCAAGCAGCGCCGCGGCACGGTGCTTTTGTCGGCCCGTCACCAGGGCAATTCGGTGCTGGTGGAGGTGCGCGACGACGGTCGCGGCATGAACCCCACTTCAATAAAGGCGGCCGCGGTCGCCCGCGGCGTGCTCGACCAGCGCGAGGCAGACGCCATCAGCGACGAAGAGGCGCTCTACCTCACCTTCCGGCCCGGCTTCTCCACCGCCGAGATCGTCACCGATATCTCGGGGCGCGGGGTCGGCATGGACGTGGTCAAGAAGAACATCGAGCGGGTCAAGGGGAGCGTCACCCTCTCCAGCGAGCCCGGGAGCTTCACCCAGGTCACACTGCAGCTCCCGCTCACCCTTTCTGTCCTGGACGCCCTGATCGTCGCATGCAGCGGTGAGACCTTCGCCATCCCTACCACCTACCTGCAGGAGATCGTCAAGGTGCGCGCCATCGAGATCGACACCATGGGCAGCGGCGAGGTGATCAAGGTGCGCGGAGCAACCACGCCGCTGTACAGCCTGTCGGGGATGCTCGGGCTCCCCGAGCACCGCACGGCCGGTGACGCGCCGCTGTCGGCGGTGGTACTGAAGCACTGCGACCAGCGCATTGCCTGCATCGTCGAGGCGCACCTGGGCTATAGCGAGGTCGTGGTCAAGGGGTTGGGCAAGCAGTTTAGGAACGTCAGGTTCCTGTTCGGCGCAACCATCCTCGGCGATGGCAACCCGGCCCTGATCCTGAACGTCCCCGACTTGTTCGAGTCCGGGCGCGGGGTACAGCGCGCGCCGCTTTCTGCCGAAGAGATGCAGGCGGCCCAGCGCCGCCTCAAGGTGCTGGTGGTGGACGACTCCATCACCACGCGCACCATGGAGCAGAGCATCCTGGCGAGCCAAGGGTACGCGGTGACCACCGCGGTCTCCGGCGAGGACGCCTTGGAGAAGAGCACCGCCGAACAGTTCGACCTGGTCATTTCCGACGTGGAGATGCCGGGGATCAACGGGTTCGAGCTGACCCGGGCGCTCAGGGAGTCGGAACAGTACCGGGAAACCCCAGTCATCATCGTCTCCTCGCTGTCGCGCGACGAGGACAAACGCCAGGCGCTGCAGTCCGGCGCCCAGGCCTACATCGTCAAGGGGGCCTTCGACCAAGGGCTTTTGCTGGAAACGGTGCAAATGCTGATTGGCTGATGAAACGGTGGTCGCGCGCGCACGCGCCGCTGCCAAGGAAGGAACGACTATGACCACGAGAGTACTGCTGGCCGACGACTCCCTGCTTGCACGCCAGTTGCTCAAGGACATGCTGCAGGCAGGGGGCGACATACGCGTGGTCGGCGAGGCGTGCGACGGCAGGGAGGCGATGCAACTGACCCAGGCGCTGCACCCGGACCTGGTGATCATGGACCTCCTGATGCCGGTACTGGACGGTCTGGACGCCATCGAGGAGATCATGGCCGTCTGCCCTACCCCGGTGCTGGTCCTCTCCGCGGCGGTCGAGGCAAGCGAGGTGGACCGCGCCTTCATCGCCATCAAGAGGGGGGCGCTGGACGTCATGGAGAAGCCGAGGCTGGACGGCGACGCGACTCTGGAAGGATTCGCGGCGGTACTGCGGGAGAAGGTCCAGTTCCTCTCCGGGATCCGGGTGATCAGACACCCCCGGCGCAAACTGCGCGCCGTAGAGCAGTTCCCCCTTCTCCCCGGCGGTTGCGGGCACAACCTGCTCGCCATCGGTGCCTCAACCGGCGGTCCCAAGGCGGTGATGCGCCTTTTAAAGTCACTCCCGGCGGACTTCCCGGCCGCGGTATTCGTGGTGCAGCACATAGCCCAGGGGTTCGCGGCCGGCTTCGCCAACTGGCTGGACCGGGAATGCGCTCTGCCGGTCCGGCTCGCCCGCGACGGCGCCCCCTTCCGCAGCGGCGAGGCGCTCGTGGCACCCGACGGCAGGCACCTGACCGTGATCGAGGGGATCATCCGGCTCACCGACGCCCCCCCGGTCAACTGCTGCCGCCCCTCCATCGACGTCTTCTTCGACTCTCTGGCCCGGCAGCGCTGCGACCAGGTGGTGGCGGTGCTCTTGACCGGGATGGGACGCGACGGCGCCCAGGGGATGCTGCACATCAAGGAAGCAGGCGGCACCACCATTGTCCAGGACGAACCCTCCTGCGCGGTATTCGGCATGCCCAAGGCCGCTATAACCTTAGACGCGGCGGACCAGGTGGTCCCCCTGGACCTCATTCCCGCCGCCTTGGATAAACTCTTCGTGGCCGAGCGCCACGAAACGGCAACGACCGGTGCCTCCGCGCCGTGAACCACAACCAGATAGGAGACGCGCCTTGAACGAAAAGATCCTCATCATCGACGACAGCGAACTGGTGCTTGCCATGGCCAAGGACGCCCTTGATTCAGCCGGCTACCAGGTGCTCACCGCCACCAACGGCATCGAGGCCAACCGCTTCATCTTCTCCAAGGACCGCCCCGACCTGATCATCATGGACATCATGATGCCCATGCTGGACGGCAACAAGAAGGCCAAGCTGCTCAAGGAGAACGAGGTGAGCCGGGACATCCCGATCCTGCTCCTCTCTTCCAAGAACGAGGCCGAGATGCGCCAACTGGTTGACGAGGCCAAGGCCAACGGCTACATCCTCAAGCCGTTCACGCCGGCGCAGATCACTACGGCGGTGAGCGAGGTGCTGGGCCGATAGAGGAACCTACGCTGTAAAAAAACGAACAGTTCCTTTTTTTACAGCGGTCAAACAAGCCACCGTTTTACCGATGTTTTCCGCGACGGCGCCGGACAGGTGTAAAAAAACGCACACCCGGCGCCGCCCTTCCCCGAAATCACCTACCACACAAGCAGCCGTTTTATAACGATTTTTTCCCGGCATCCTTGGCACGGATATTGGAATACCGTCTGGTGTTTCAATGTCAATGCAATGGGGAGAAAACCATGGACCACCAGTACAGCATCATCAACCAGTGTCTCCAACTGCTCAAGCAAAGCGACCTGCCCACCATCAAGAAACTGCGCGTGGAGATACAGCTGATCCAAATGAAGCGCCTGCTTTTGAACGACCGCTTAACCAACGACATGGTTACGGGGGCGTGCGGGGAGGATGTCTTCGAGGGGCTATTGAACCAGATGCGCAGGATCTGCGGTGAAGGGTCTCAGGGGGATGCGCTAACGGACCTGATGGAGAGAATCGGCGGGATGCTGACCGAGCTGGGCGGGGAGCATGTCCACCACTGAGGCAGGGGCGACCGGCAGCACCACGGTCGCCACGGTCCCCTTGCCGAGCGTGGAGTCGAGCTGTAGCCGGCCACCGTGCTCGGACACGATGAACTGCGAAATGTACAGCCCAAGCCCGCTGCCGCCCAGTTCCAGCTTGGTGGAATAAAAAGGCTCGAACAACCGCTCCTTGGTCTCCGGAGCGATGCCGACCCCGTTATCGCGCACCTCGACCAGCACCTCCCCCGTGGCGACGTCGTGGCGGGTGCTGAGATGAACCTCGCCGCTGCGGCCGGCACAGGACTGCATGGCGTTGAGGATCAGGTTGATGAGCACCTGCTCGATCTGCTGCTGGCTCCCGGCGACGGTAGGGATCGAGGTCCCCAGGGATGTGTGTAGCTGAACGTCCCGTTTCATCTGGCAGGCCAGCACCGACAGGGCCGCCGAGACGGCGCTGTTGATCTCCAGCCGCTGGCGCAACTGTCCCCCTCCCCCCACCCCGTAATCGCGCAGTCCCTGCACTACCTGGGCGATGCGCTCAGAATTCTCGACGATCTTTCCGGCATTTTCCGTGAGCACCAGCCGCGCCTTCTGGTACGGCACCCCACCCAGGTAGAACTCTCCTTCTTCCTGCCATACACCATCCAGAAGGGGCAGAGCATCGGTGAGCATCTTGCCGATCATGTGCCCCGAAAAACGAATCGAGGCGTTGGGGTTGTTTATCTCGTGCGCCATGGAGGAAAGGAGCAGCCCCAGCGAGGTCATCTTGTTGGTCTGGATCAACCGCGCCATGACCCGTTTCTTCTCCTCCTGCACCTCCAGCCGCATGGCGCGCAGTAGTTCATCCTGCAACGCCTGGTTTTCCAGTTCGCGCAGCTCCAGTGAGGCGGCCATGGCGTTGATGGCGTTGGCGGCGCGCCCCAGTTCGTCGTCTCCATCCAGATCCACCCGAGCGGAGAGGGTGCCGTTGCCGATCTTCTCGATGCCGCCCAGGAGCAGGTTGAAGGAGTTGGTGACCCTTTTCAGGATCTGGTAGCACAACAGGGAAACCAGGATCCAGAACAGGGTTCCGATGGCCAGCGAGGCAACCACCAAGGTGACCAGCCGCTCCCGCGCCCCGGTCGTGTCCAGCTTCAGGCGCACCTCGCCGATGACGCGCTGCTCGCTCCCCTGGGGCTGCCCCAAAAGCGCCGACTCCGGCGAAAGGACACCGCTTGGGGAACTGATGGGGACCTGCATGTCGATCACGTCACCGTCGACCGACTGCGACTTTACCTGCTGGGCCAAGAGCCTCCCTTCCCGGTCCACGATCGAGACAGAAAGTACCGAGGGGTAGCGTGCCGTCCCCTCGGCCAGTACGCCCAGCGCGTCGCGGTTCTCCGCGAAGAGCGGCAGGCGCGCGTTCTGGGCCAAGATGGTCGCCAGAAGCTTTCCCTCCCGCTCCATGTTGGAGCGGTAGGCGTTCAACTCGGTCAAAACATAGAAGGTGACGAAGGCGGCGGTCAATAGCGCTATGGTACCGGTGAAGATCAGGTAGAGCCGGAACCGGAAGCTCTTGGTGTAGGGAGGCAGTCGCAGTTTTCTTCTTTTCATGTCAGTGCCCCGCCAGGGGGTTCAGTTTCAACTGGCGCACCACCCCCTCGTTGGTCCTGGTGACCACCTTGCGCGGGGGGGCCCCCGACTCTTCCAGCTGCCCCCCGTCCAGCACGTTCTGGGCCAGTTCGGCCAGCTGTCTGCCTATGTCGTGGCGGTCGATGGTCAGCGCGACCGCTCCCCCCATGGAGAGGTAGACGTCGGCGAAGGTGACCACCGGCACCCGTTCCGCCTGGGAAAAGAGGAAGAAGGCCTCGGTGGAAACCGGGGACACCGCCGTCGTGTCCGGAAGCATCCAGAGCGCGTCCACCTTCCCCTTCAGCGAGGCGAGCATGGCCGGCGTCTCCTTTGGAGCGTGCACCTCGCGCAGCACCAGCTTGACCCGGCTGCGTGCGGCCAGGGTAACGGCGCGCTTGACGTAGGCGCCGCTTCGGGCCGGGTCGTAGAGCACGCCCACCCGTTCGCACCCCAATGCCTCCAAAACCGAGAGGTACTTGCCCGGGTCAAGCAGCATGGTGACCCCGCCCGCGACGCGGTGCGGCTTGGCGTTCAGGGCCATCATGTAAATCACCGGCGTGGCGTGCTGCTTTTGCGCCAGGTCCAGGGCGCGGTCGCCGACCGCGACGATCAGTTTCGGGTGTTCCTCGCGGTTGATTCGGGTCAGGTCAAGTTCGACGTAGTCGGTTAGCACGATGCGCCGCACCGAGCCGCGGTAATCGCGCTTGAAGCCGCGTACCGCCTCGTCGTATCCCTTATCGTGCATGGACTGCAGCAGCAGCACGTCGTAGGCCAGGGCCAGCGTGGGCGCCAGAGTGAAGAACACCAGGAGCAGGAGTCTCAGAAGTGACATCTTACCCCCACCTCAGCCCAGCGCCCGGCGTTCTCGTAGAAGTCGAGGACGTACTGCTTGTTGTCGAAGATGTTCCTTACTGAGCCAAAGAGTTCTATCGAGCCGAACTCGGAGTACTCGAAGGTCTTACTGAGGTGCAGATCCCACAGTATCCCGTTGCTCCTGCCCTGACCGCCTTGCCAGTCGATATAGTTGCCGACCAGCTGCGCCTGTAACCGTGACGGATCCCTGTAATGCACCCCGAGTTTTAGGGTGTGTCTGGGCACCGACTGGAGAACGGTCCCGGCCTCGTTGCTGCGAATATAGGTGTAGCCGGTGGTAAAGGAGGTGTTGTAGACGGGCACCGTGCGCAGCTCGAATTCGGCACCGTGCTTGAGCTGCCGCTTTTTGATCACCGGGGCCTCGTTGGTGAGAACGTCCCAGGTATCGTTCCTGAACAGGGTGGCTTTGAGCCACAGGTAGGGAACGTCCCCCGACTCGAAACCCACCTGAGAGGTCCACACCTTCTCCGTCGAATCAGCACGATTCAAGGAGGTGAGACTGTAGCCACGTGCGGTATAGCCGCGCACAAGGCTGTTCTCGGTCAATGCGTAGGTGATGCCGAAGCTGGGACTGAAGCGGTTGCCGCCGAATCCGGTCCAGTCGAAGCGGGCACTCGGAGTTATGGCGACGTTACCGACAGTGAAGGTGTCGTTCAGGTAGACACCACGCCGGTCGGCGCTCCTGACTTCCTCGCCGGGGAACTGCCCGGAGCGCAGGGCCACCTTGACGTGATCGTAGTCCATCCCTGCCACGATGAGCTGCCAGCCACCCTGCCAGGAGACTTTCAGGCTCCCTCCGGTGCTATCGTCATCCTCCTGGGTGGTTTGCTGCAGGGGCCCCGACGGCAGGCCGATTCTGCCGACCATTTCCGCGTTGCTCTGACGGGTTCTCAGGGAAGCGTCCAAGACAAACCGGTTATCCAGGGGCAACAGCAGGGCAAGCGAGGATATCAGCTCCCGGTTGCGATCGCTGACGTCGACGCTGGGGCTCCCCCCACCGCCGGGGACGCTGAACATGCCGGATGCCCTGGCGGTGTAGAGGGTGGAAAGGGTGAGCGCGCCGCGAACCGGAAGCTCATAGCGCAGCTTGCCGTACAGGCTCTCAAGATCGGACTGGTTGTTGCGCCGCAGCCCGTCGGAGCGCAATTTGCCTCCGGTGAGGTAGTAGCCGAACCGGTCCACCGTACCGGTAACTTCGACCCGCCCGTCAACGGTGTCCCTGGTCCCGTAGGAGGCCGAGACGGTGCCGTCGATGGGGCGGTCTTGCTGCGGCAACTTGGTGATCACGTTGATGACGCCGCCCAGTGAACTCCCCCAGGAGCTGGAAGCGGCGCCCTTGACGATCTCGATCCGGTCTATGATGCGCGCCGGTATCGAGCTCAGGTCGGGGAAATTATCGGAGAGGTTGTTGATGGGGACGTTATCGACCAGGACCAGCACGTGGTCAAAGTCGGAGCCCTGTATTTCGATGTTGGTGCTGGTCCCGGGGGTGCGGTTGGTTTCCAGTTGGATCCCGGTGACAGCATAGAGAATGTCGGGCAGGGTATGGGCGTTGAGGGCCGCGATTTCGTCCCCCGTAACCACGGTAATGTTTTCCGCCGTTTGCGAGGCGGGGCGCGGCGAACGGGTCGCTGAAACGAGTTCGCCCTCCGCGCCGTTGAATAGCTCCAAAGAGGTCAGGTCATCATCACCTCGTGCAGGAGTTACTGTCAGCAGGCAGAGTGTCACAGTCAGCAGCATCGGCAGGACTGCGGTGCACACTGACAAGAATGCCGACCTCTTTCTCACTATGCCCCCTTCATAAAAAAAATCAAATTTATTATTGCGGTCCAATTAAACATGTGTTAACTTAACACAGCCGATTAGAAATGTCCAAACAATTAAAACACACCAAAGGGGGAGATCGCAATGACACAGGAAAATTTGGCAGTTGAGATTCTTGACGAGGGCAACAACATGGCGGTAACTGAGTCGTTTGGGTGCTGCTTCTACATGTACATGTATATCGGTACCCTCTAACACCTGACATGTCTCGCCTTCCTCACTGAGGAAGGCGAGTCGCCCGGTGCCACCGTTCAGACGTCAGTCCTGCCGCAATGACAGCAAAGAAAAGGTAACAGCTCCATGCAACTCTCACGCTACCTGAAGATCTTCCCCTCCCCCGACCGTCCCGATCATTTTATTCTCTATTCCACCCTGCGCGGCTCAGTCGTGGCCGTCTCCGCGGAAACGCTGGCTGCACTGCGTGAGGGTATCGTGCCCCTTGGGGGGGGCGAGGCGCTGCAGCGTCTGGGCATGCTGGTGGAGGATCCCGACGCGGAAAAGGAACAGATGCGCAGCCTCATCGAGCGCGTCAACGGTGAGACGCGCCACTTCAAGGTCTCGGTGGTGCTGAACCTGGACTGCAACCTCGACTGCGGCTACTGCTTCGAAGGGGAATTCCGCTGCGGGCACTACATGTCGGAAGACACTGCGGACCTCTTGGTAGAGACCCTGGTGCGGGACAGGATGGCGCGGGGATGGGATGTCACAGTTTCCTTCTACGGCGGCGAACCGCTGCTGTCGCTGGACCTGATCGTGCGCATCTCCCAGCAACTGGGTGCCGCGGCCCAAAGCCACGGCGTCAGGTACGCCTTCAGCCTGGTCACCAACGGCACCTTACTGACCCGCGACGTCGCGCTGCAGTTGCTCCCCCTCGGGCTGCAGGGCGCCAAGTTCACCCTGGACGGCCCCCCGGAGATTCACGACGCCCAGCGTCCCTACGCCTCCGGGGCTGGAAGTTTCGACGTCATAGCCAGCAACTTGGCCCAGGTTTGCAGCCTCATCTCAATCCAGCTCGGAGGCAACTTCAAGCAAGAAAACTACCGTGAATTCCCCCGCATGCTGGACCAGCTCCCCCTTTACGGCATTACGCCCGACAAGCTCGCCGTGGTCATGTTCACGCCCGTGGTCGCCGCGTCCGGATGTTCGGACTTCAACTCCGGCTGCGCCATGTCCGAGGAACCGTGGCTCATGGAGGCGGCCCCCTACCTGCGCGAAGCCACCTTGGCCCGGGGATACCGTGTCCCTACCCTCAAACCGTCAGCCTGCATCGTGGAACTGGATAACTCGTTGGTGATCGACTGCACCGGGAAGTTCTACAAGTGTCCGGCATTCATGGGGTGGGAAGGGATGAGCGTGGGCAGCCTGACTGAGGGGTTGCAGGACTTCCGCAGTTCCCACGGCATCGGTAACTGACAGATCGATGCCTGCCTGGAGTGCAGCTACCTGCCGCTTTGTTTCGGCGGCTGCCGCATGATGACCAAGCTGGAGAGCAAGGAGCTGACCGAGGTGGACTGCCGCCGCAAATTCTACGACGCCGTCCTGGAACAGACCGTGCTGCAAGATCTCACCTACCTCGCCCGTAGGAAACAGGGTGCCGCACAAGGCGCTCCCACCCAGGCAGCACCGCCCCCCTACTGACGCTCCTGCTTCAGCCTCTTGTTCAGCGTCGGCCTGGTGAGCCCCAACAGTTCCGCCGCCTGGGTCTGGTTGCCGCTGGTCAGTTTCATGGCCTCGGCAATCAGGTACTCCTCCACTTGCACCACGGTCGGAAATTTCCCGAACAGTCCAAATAACGGGTTGCCGCCGCAGTCGACCGGCTGCGCCCCCCGCACCGGCACCGCGGCCACTCCGGGGAAGTCGGCCACCGACAGCGGTGCCCCCTCGTTGCAGGTAACGGCGTGGTGCACCATGTTGTACAGCTCGCGCACGTTGCCCGGGAAACGGCACTGCTGCAGTGCGTCGATCACCGTCTGCGGCACCTTGGGGGCAGGCTTTCCCTGCTGCGCCGCGATCTGCTCCACGAAGTAATCCACCAGCGCCTCCATGTCCTCCAGGCGCTCCCGCAAGGGGGGCACCCGGAACTCGTGGGCGCACAGGCGGAAGTAAAGGTCGTTTCTGAAGCTACCCGCGGTGCGCAGGGCGGAGAAGTCCATGTTAGAGGCAGCCACGATGCGGGCGTCGCTTTTGAGCAGGAGGTCTGAACCGAGCCGGTAGTACTCCCTCTCCTGCAAAAGCCGCAATAGCTTGATCTGGGAGGCGAGGTTCAGGTCACCGATCTCGTCCAGGAACAGGGTCCCGCCGGCGGCGGCGCTGATCAGGCCGTCGCGCTTGCTGTCTGCGCCGGTGAAGGCCCCCTTCTTGTGGCCGAAGAGGGTGTCGGAGAACATGAAGTCGTCGAGCCCCGCGGCGTTAAGCGAGATGAACGGCCCGGGGACGCCGGAAACGTCGTGCACCGCGCGCGCCAGCAACTCCTTGCCCACACCGGTCTCGCCGGTGATCAGGACCGGGAGCCTCGAACTCGCGATGGCTTCGATGTACTGGAAGATGCCGCGCATCTTCTTGGAGGTGGTGATGATCCCGGCGAAGGCGTCCGGGTTGCCCAGGGTGTCCGCCAGCAGGTAGTCCTTGAGCTTTCTGTTTTGCTGCCCCAGTTCGCTTACCTGGAGCGCCTTCTTGACGCTGGCCACCAGGCGGTTGGGGTCGACCGGCTTGGTGAGGAAGTCGAAGGCCCCCTGGCGCATGCAGGTCACCGCCGTCTCCACGTCGCCCATGGCGGTCATCACGATGACAGGTATTTCCGGATGCTCCACGGTCAGGCTCTGCAGGATCTCCGCGCCGGTAACGTTGGGCATGACCCAGTCCAGGATCACCGCGTTCACCTTGTGCTCCCGTACGTAGCGGAGCACCTGCCGACTGTCGGAGATGGTAGCGACCCCGGGTATGTCGCTCGAAGCGAGCAGCAGTGACACCTCGGTGAGGATCCCCGGCTCGTCGTCCACGAGCAGCGTGTGTTGTTGTGTGGTCATTGTGGCTGTCATCGCACCATCCGGAATAGAAGTGTCTACTTAAAGGATTCACATCATAGCCATTCGCGTGCCGATATTCAACTGTTTCTTGGACGGGGTTCAAAAATGCTGAAATGGGAACTGTTGCAATCAGGGCAAGAATCGGCATAATCTATACCCTTGATCCGACACCATGCATTGGAGGCATGTCTTGAACCCGAGAGTTCTCCTTGAGAAGTACTACCACAACAACGAACAGGGGCTGGAGATCGTCTACCGGCACAGCCGCAGGGTCGCCGACAAGGCGCTGGCCATTGCCGAGCGCGCCGGCCGCAGTGATGTGGAGTTAGCCTTCATCGAGGAGGCTGCCCTCTTGCACGACATTGGCGTCGCCCGCACCTATTCCCCCAAACTTAACTGCTTCGGCAAGGCACCCTACATCTGCCACGGCGTCATCGGTCGGCAAATGCTGGACTCCGAGGGACTGCCGCAGCACGCCCTGGTCTGCGAGCGCCACATCGGCGTCGGCCTTACCGCCCGCGACATAATTGACCAGAAGCTGCGCCTGCCGCTGCGCGAGATGACCCCGGTCACTGACTGCGAGCGCATCGTGGCCCTGGCTGACCTGTTCTACTCCAAGAAAGGTGGCGAACTGGACCGGGAGAAGAGCACGGACCAGGTCCGGTCCGACCTGCTGCGCTTCGGGCAGGAGAAGGTGCGCATCTTCGAGAGCTGGCTGCGCGACTTCAGCCTGGACGACGTCTCCCCCGCCCCATCTAATTAGCTCCCCGTCCCTTTCCGGCCAACGAAGTGTGCTATACTGTAAGCGCCCAGCCTCACTAAGCATTTTCAGGCATAGGGCACAGACTCCCCCCCCGACCGATCATGTGCTTGCCACGGTAGGTGTTTTCATGGGTAAACCGCTCCGCGTGCTTATTGTGGAAGACTCCGAGGACGACGCCCTGCTCCTCATCTTCGAGTTGCGCCGCGGCAACTACGCGCCGGTCTCCAGACGGGTCGAGACCGCCGAGGCCATGCGCAAGGCGCTGGAGGAGGAGAACTGGGACCTGGTGGTCTCCGACTACGTGCTCCCCGGCTTCACCGGACTGGAAGCCCTGCAGGTGCTGCGCGAATCCGGTCTGGACATTCCCTTCATCATCGTCTCCGGCAAGATCGGCGAAGACACAGCAGTGGGAGCCATGAAGGAAGGGGCCAACGACTACCTGATCAAGGGGAATACCTCGCGCCTGATCCCGGCCATCGAGCGCGAGATGCAGGAAGCGCAGGTGCGGCGCAAGAAGCGCGAGGCGGAAGCGGCGCTGGTGAGAAGCGAGCGGCGCTACAAGCGGCTCGTGGCCGCAGTCACCGACTACATCTACACGGTCACCATCAGCGAAGGCAACGTGACCCGCACCTCGCACGGGCCGGGCTGCCTCTCGGTCACCGGCTACAGCGACGAGGAATACCAGCAAAACCCCTTCCTGTGGTACCAGATGATCCACGAGGAGGACCGCCCCGCCGTGACCAGCCTGACCGAGGAGTTGCGCGCCGGCAAGGAAATCCCCTCGGTCGAGCACCGAATCCGGCACAAGGACGGCTCGCTGCGCTGGGTCATCAACACGGTGGTGCCGCGTTACAGCGAACAGGGGGATCTGATCGCCTACGACGGCCTGATCTCCGACATCTCGGAGCGCAAGCAGGCCGAGGAATCGCTGCGGGTGCAAAGCGCCGCCCTGGAAGCGGCGGCCAACGCCATCGTCATCACCGACAACAACGGCGTGGTGCTCTCGGTCAACGAAGCCTTCACCAGGATGACCGGCTACTCGCCGGAGGAAGCAGTCGGCCGCGATTTAAGCTTTCTGAAATCCGACCGGCAGGACCCGGGGCTGTACCAGGACCTTTGGGCCACCATCATGGCGGGCAAGATCTGGCACGGCGAGTTGGTGAACCGGCGCAAAAACGGCGAACTCTACCCGGAGGAGCAGACCATCACGCCGGTCCTGGACCAGGACGGCCAGATCAGGCACTTCATCTGCATCAAGCAGGACATCACCGAGCGCAAGCACGCGGAACACGCCCTTTTGCAAAACACCAGCATGCACAAGGAGATGGAGATCGCCAGGCAGATCCAACTGTCGCTGCTTCCCGCCGCCCCGCCGCTTCTGACCGGCATCGACTGCGCCGGGCGCTGCGTCCCCGCCAGCCACATCGGCGGCGACTACTACGACATCCTGCTCCACGGCGAACGGCTCGACCTAGTCATCGCGGACGTCTCAGGACACAGCGTCGGGGCGGCCCTGATCATGGTCGAGACGCGCAGCGTGCTGCGGGCCCAGATGCCGGCCCTGGACGGCCCGGCCCAGGTGGTCGCCGCCCTGAACGAGATCCTGCACGACGACCTCTCCCGCGCCGAACTGTTCATCACCATGTCCTACCTGAGCTACCACAGGACCTCGGGGAGACTGCGCTACAGTAATGCCGGCCATCCTCCGCCCCTGCTCTACCGCCCCGAGGAGGAGCGCTTCTTCGAGTTGGACGCAGAGGGGCTGATCCTTGGGGTACAGCGCCGGGTCGCCTTCGACGAACCGGCCATGCAGGTGGAAAGGGGTGACCTGCTGCTGCTCTACACCGACGGCATCACCGAGACCCAGAGCCCCTCCGGGGAACTCTTCGGAGTGCAGCGACTCAAGGGGGTGCTGGCCCGCGAACACCGCAAGACCTCGGCAGCCATCATCGACGCCGTGCTCGACGCACTACGTGCCTTTACCGGCAATACCACCTTCGACGACGACATCTCGATGCTCCTGCTCAAATTCCTCCCGTGACCCACACCCCCTCCCCGTATTACTTTTCTTGACGGCACGCTCCGAGATGGTGTAAACATACGCCATTCCAAACAAAGGGGTGCACATGGCGAAAAAGATCTTCGTTGCGGCGACCGGACAAAACTGTGGCAAGACGACCATCAGCATTTCGCTCATGCACCAGGCCAGGAAGAAGTACCAGCGGGTCGGCTTCGTAAAGCCGTTCGGCCCCAAGGTGCTGCTCTACGACGATTTCATGGTGGACATGGATGCCCTGCTCATGGCCAAGGCTTTCGGTCTGGAAGAGGACATCGCGCTAATGTCGCCGGTGGCGCTGTACCGGGATTTCACCAAGGATTACCTCACGGGAAAGCTGGACGATCTCTCCCTGTCGGACTGCATCCTCGATGCGCTCCGGGAACTGGAAACGAAATACGACTTCCTGATCATAGAGGGGGCCGGCCATGGCGGCGTAGGGGCGGTCATCGGGTTGTCCAACGCCAAGGTGGCCAAGCTGATCGGCGCGCCGGTCGTGATCGTCAGCGAAAGCGGCATCGGCAAGGTCATCGATGCGGTGCATCTGAACCTGGCCCTGTACGAACGCGAAGGGGCCGACGTGAGAGGGATCATCGTCAACAAGATGCTCCCGAACAAGAAGGACGTCACCACCAAGTACCTTAAAAGGGCCTTTGAACCGCAGGTCAAGGTGATCGCCGGTTTCAACTATTCCCCCATCCTGGCCAACCCGACCCTCAGCCACATATCCAAGCTTTTTGACCTGCCGCTGCAGGGTGACATGAACCAGAAGAGCCGGATCATTCACAACATCCAATTGGGTGCCGCCTCGTCACAGCGCGTAGTCGACGGGTTGCTCGACTCCACATTGATGATCGTGACCAGTTCCCGCGACGAACTGATCGTGACGCTGTCCTCGCTGTACCACATCCCCGCGTACAATGAGAAGATCGCCGGCCTGGTCATTTCCGGCCATGCGCCGGTCTCCGAGGTGACCCAGCAGATCCTGCACGACTCGCACATCCCCTACATCCGGGTGGAGGAAACCACGGCCGAAGTTTTCACCGCGCTTTCCGACGACGTTGCCAAGATCACCTACGAGGACCAGGAGAAATTGAACTGGATCATGGCCAACGCCGAGCGCGACGTGGACTTCGAGGCCATCGACGCACTGTTATAAAAAAAGGGGCCAGGGGCTAGAGGCTGGGGGCTAGTAATCACAAGCCCACGTCCCTAGTCCCCGCCCCTGCCTGTACCAGTCCCCTACGCCCTCACCTTTACGCCTTTCCCTAGCCCATAGTCCCTTCTAGTCGCTGTCTCTAGATCTTGGTTCCCGGTGGCCTCCCCGGCAGCTCCTGCTCCTTCTGGCACTCGACACAGTACGCGGTAAAGGGCATCAGCTTCAGCCGCGGCAAACCAATCGGCTGCCCGCACCCCTCGCATGTGCCGTAGGTCCCTAGTTCCACGCGCTGCTGTGCCTCCTCAAGCGCGGTAAGCTGCTGCCGCCTGATATCGGCCACGGCAAGGCCGGCATCGGACAACACGTCCAGCATGCTCTTCTCACCGGGATCCTGCGGTATGTCGTACTGGGTCGACAGATTTTCGCCGGCCTGGGCAAAGACCTCGTCGCGCAGGTCGGCCCAAAGCCGGCGCTTGTACTCCGCCAGCAGGTTCCTGAATTCAAGCTGATCGCCTTCCAGTTTTTCCTGCATGTCATCCTCCTAGAACCGGGAAGCCTTGCGGGGCCACCGGCGCCCTGCCACATGAGGGGTCATTTTACAGCATCAGGGAACATCCTCGATATCGCACAGCGGACAGAAAAGTTCTCCGCTCTCCTTGTCCCTTTGCAGCGGCGACCCGCAAATGGCACACACCTCCGTCGCATCTTTTACCACCACCGGCCTGTCCTTCAGGATGTCTTCTTCCACGCCTACCCTTCTCATAAGGCCTCCTCTGGTTGTTCGACTGCGACCAAAACAGGCCCAAGTATATCGTAAAAACGAAAAAGGGCTTGAAATACCCTCTTTTTGACAAGGTAAATCAAGCCCGAAATTCTTTGTGTGTCAACCGTGGAACGTGCCAGGGATCAGCAGCCTCCTCCCACAGTAAAACCGGCGGCGATGCAGTTCATAAATTCCATGACCGCGGGATCCTGCCTGCGCTCACTCTTCACGATGACGCTGCGACGGCGCGACTGTTCGAATCCGGCAACGACGTGCGCCAGCAATTGACCGGCCTCCAGTTCGCGGGCGGCGATGCTGCGCGAAAGGAAGGAGACACCGCCACCGGAAAGCACGGTCTCCAGCGCCAGGCGAAGGTCGTCGACCACGACCACCGCCTTGAAATCATCGACGCTGCGGCCACAGCGCGAAAGGTTCAGATCCAGCAGGCGTCGCGAGGTGCACTCAGGTTTACGGGCGATGAGGCAGCAGTGTAACAGCCGCTCCAGCTCCACCTCGCCCGCGGGGATTGCCAGGGAGGGTGCGCTGACGAAGACCAGTTGGTCACTCGGAAGTTCCACGACGTCGAAGCCGGGGACGTCTATCGCCTCGCAATGCTCGATCACCGCCAGGTCGAATTCGTTTTCCTGGAGCTCCTTTACGGCGCGATCCAGCGAGTGGAACATGAAACGGAGATCGACGTTGTCGGCCTTGCGGGACATGAATTTTTCCATCACCTGCGGCAGGAAGCCCACGCCGAAGGTCGGCGTGCAGCAGATAGCGAGACGCGTCTTCTCTCCACGGAGTTTCAGGTCGTTGGCGAGCTGCGCCTCCAGGAGCAGGATCTGCCCGGCCCGTTGCACCACGAGCCGGCCGGCCTCGGTCAACAACAACAGCTTCCCGGAGCGGTCCACCAACTGGCAGCCGTAATGGTCCTCCAAGTACTTGATGCGCTGCGATACCGCCGACTGGGTGATCGAGAGATCGGTCGCAGCCTTGGAAAAGCTTCCCACCTGGCCTAACACCACCAGCGTTTTCAGATACTCTGTCTGCATTCAATTCGACCTATATATAATAATTCTGATTCAAGCATACCCTTATAACACGCGGCATACGGGCAAGGCAAGGCCCCTTTCCAGGAAAAGCACAACAGGGGAAGCAACTGTCTAAATTATCGACGCAATTGTCACACAACTTGAGGGTAAATATATTGAGGGCACAAAAAAGCCGGATGGGGGGAATCATCCGGCTCGGGACGTAGCTGGCGGGCAGGAGTCAGGTCTCCCGGTACTCGATCTCTTCGCCAAGGTAGTTGCGCACCAAAAGGCGGCTGCCGTCGGGACTGAAGCGAGCCGAGGCGACCTCGACCTTCCCCTTGCCACCCGGGAGGTCGATGACGTAGTGCGGCACGGCAAGGCCGGAGGTGTGGCCGCGCAGTGCCGCCACCACGGTGATACCGTCCGCGACCCGGGTCCGGAAGTGAGCGGTTCCTTGGACCAGGTCCATCTGGTGGATGTAGTACGGGCGCACCCGGATGGCCAACAGGCGCTGCATCAGCTCGCGCATCACCTGCGGATCGTCGTTGACCCCCTTCAGGAGCACGCTCTGGTTGCCGAGCTGGATGCCGGCGTCGGCCAGTCGGGCGCAGGCCCGGGCCGACTCTTCCGTGATCTCACTCGGGTGGTTGAAGTGGGTATTGACGTAGAGCGGCTGGTGGCGCTTCAGCATGCGCGCGAGCTTCGCGGTCACCCGCTCCGGCAGGGTCACCGGCACGCGGGTGCCGATCCTGATGATTTCGACGTGGGGGATGCGGCGCAGCGCGGCGAGGATCTGGTCCAGGCGGTCGTCGGAAAGGAGCAGCGGGTCGCCACCGGAAAGGATGACGTCCCGGATCTGCGGTTGGGAGGCGATGTAGGCCACGGCCTCGTCCACTGGCGCCGGACTCATCCCCTGGCACCCTACCCCCCGCTTCCTCATGCAGAAGCGGCAGTAGACGGCACACGCGGTGGAGACCAGGAACACCACCCGGTCCGGGTAGCGGTGGATCAGGCCCGGTACCGGAGAAAGGCGCTCCTCGTCCAGCGGGTCCGGGGACTGGGTCAGGTCGAGCAGTTCGGCCGGGTCCGGGACGCACTGGCGCCAGATCGGGTCACCCGGCTCGCGAATCAAGCCGAGGTAGTACGGGGTGATGCGCATCGGGTAGCGCCGTACCACCTGGGCGAGATCATCCCCTTGCGCATGAAAAAGCCCGGCAAGCTCCTCCGGGCTGGTGATGCATTTCTTGAGGCTGTGTTCCCAGGCTTCCATTAGACTTCGAGGGCTCCGATCAGGGAACGAACGCTGTCGATGCCGTTGTCGACCAGATACTGCTCCATCTCCTGGGCGATGCGCTGGGCAGCGGAGGGATCGAGGAAGCTGGCGGTGCCCACCTGGACGGCAGTGGCGCCGGCCAGCATGAACTCCAGGGCGTCACGGCCGTTCATGATGCCGCCGATGCCGATCAGCGGCAGCTTGACCGCTTTGGCCACCTGCCAGACCATCCGGAGCGCGACCGGCTTGATGGCCGGGCCGGAGAGGCCGCCAGTGACGTTGGCTAGCACCGGACGGCGACGCTCCAGGTCGATGGCCATCCCGGTCAGCGTGTTGATAAGCGAGAGCGCGTCGGCGCCGGCGTCGGCACAGGCCTTGGCCATGAGTACCACGTCGGTCACGTTGGGGGAGAGCTTCACGATGAGCGGCTTTGAGGTATTGCGCTTCACCAGGGAGACTACCTCCTTGGCTGCGCCCGGGTCGGTGCCGAACACGATCCCCCCCTGCTTCACGTTGGGGCAGGAAATGTTGACCTCGATGCCGGCCACGCCGGCCAAGCCGTCCAGGCGGCTGGCGACTTCGCCGTACTCCTCCAGTGTGTTGCCGTAGAGGTTCGCGATCACCGGGGTGTTCACGTCCTTCAGGTAGGGGAGCTTCTGCTCGATGAAGGTGTCGATGCCCACGTTCTGCAGGCCGATGGCGTTGAGCATCCCGCCCGGCGTCTCCACGATGCGCGGGGTAGGGTTGCCGGCCTTGGGTTTCAGGGAGAGCCCCTTGGTTACCATGGCGCCAATACTTTCCAGGTCGAGGTAGTCGGCGAACTCGGCGCCGTAGCCGAAGGTGCCGGAGGCGGTCATCACGGGGTTGCGCATCGTGATCCCGGCGAGGACCACGGACATGTCAGGTCGTTGCATTGCTAACTCCATTGCAGTTCAAAGCTGTCGAAAACGGGACCGTCCTTGCAGACGCAGCGGTAGTCCGGGGTCTCGTCGCTGTGGTTGGCCCCCTTCATGACGCAGCCCAGGCAGGCACCCACGCCGCAGGCCATGTATGCCTCCATGGAAACCTGGCAGGGAACACCGTGCTTCTCGGACATCTTGGCCACCGCGTTCAGCATCGGCGTCGGTCCGCAGGCGAAGATGCGCATGCCGGAGGCAAGGTGGCGCTCCAGCACCTGGGTCACGAAACCGCGCTCGCCCAGGGTGCCGTCGTCGGTCGCCACGTAGGTCTCCACGCCAAGCCTCTCGAACTCGGTGATGCACAGGACGTCGTCGCGGTTGCGCCCCCCGGCGAACAGGCGCACCTTCTCGCCACGCTCCTTGAGTTGCTTGGCGAGGTAGTACAGCGGGGCGAGTCCCACACCGCCCCCTACCAGCACCTTCTCCTCGCCGGCGGGCCCCATCTGGAACCCCTTGCCCAGCGGGACCAGGAGGTCGACCAGGTCGCCGTGGTGCAGCGTTGAGAGGAGCTTGGTCCCCTTGCCCACCACCTTGTACAGAATCTCGCAGTAGACCTGCGCGCCGCAACCGGCGTACTCGGGAACGAAGCTGCCCACGTCGAAGAGGCCGAAGGGACGCCTAAGCAGCGGATCGATGGCGTCGTTCACCTTCAGCATGACGAACTGGCCGGGTACCGAGGAGGAAAGTTCCTGGGGAGCCGTCATCCGCATCCTGAAGTAATTGGGCGACACCTCGACGTTGGAGATAACCATGGATTTAAACTGCATCGCATTCCTCTACTTGAGCTATGGATAGGTCCATCAGAATGGCATCGTCGCCATTTTCGTAGTAGTTCTTGCGGCGCCCCACCTCGGCAAAGCCCAGGCGCCGGTACAGAGAGATCGCCTCGTGGTTGCCCACCCGGACTTCCAGGCAAAGCAGGCGCAACGTGTGGTCCCGGCAAAAGGCGATGGCCCAGTCGACCAGCGCGCGGCCGATGCCGCCCCCACGACAAGCGGGGTCGACGGCGACGTCGAGGATCTCCGCCTCGTCCAGCACCTGTTTCAGGCAGAGGTATCCGGCGACCGTTCCTGAACCGGTCACGGCCACCATCGGGTGGCTGTCGGGATGCTCGATCTCGTCCAGAAAATGACGCCGGGTCCAGGGGCGGGGAAACGATGCCGCCTCGATCCGAAGGACACTGTCTAAGTCCCCGTCACACATGGCACGCAGTGTTATTTTCATCCCCGAGGCTGGCACAGCAAGGCATATTAAGCAAAGGACCTGTCGAAGTAAACAACTTTTTCACTTTGACTTTTACGGGGGAATGGGATAGATTTCGTCTTTACTTTATCGGAGGTTTCACCTTGAAAGAGAAGAAAATCACATATAAAGACGCCGGGGTAGACATAGACGCCGGCAATACTTTCGTCAAGATGATCAAGCCGTTGGTTAAGGCCACTTCCCGCCCGGAAGTCCTCGCCGACATCGGTGGTTTTGGCGGCCTCTTCTCGCTCAACACCGGCAAGTACAAACACCCCGTGCTGGTCTCCGGCACCGACGGCGTCGGCACCAAGTTGAAACTTGCCTTCCTGGCCGACCGCCATGACACCATCGGCATCGACCTGGTGGCGATGTGCGTCAACGACATCATCGTCCAGGGTGCCGAGCCCCTCTTCTTCCTGGATTACCTGGCGACCGCCAAACTCGACCCCGCGAAAGGCGCCTCGATCATCAAGGGTGTTTCCGAGGGCTGCGTTCAGGCCGGCTGCGCCCTGATCGGCGGTGAGACCGCCGAGATGCCCGGCTTCTACACCGGCGACGAGTACGACATGGCCGGCTTCGCAGTCGGTGTGGTCGAGCGCGAGAAGATCATCGACGGCTCCTCCATCACCGTGGGCAACAAGCTGATCGGCCTCACCTCCTCCGGCCTGCATTCCAACGGCTACTCGCTGGCCCGCAAGGTCATCCTGGAGCACATGGGGCTGAACATCAACGACGAACTCCCGGGCCTGGGCAAGACCGTTGCCGAGGAACTGCTCACCCCGACCCGTATCTACGTCCGCTCCGTATTGAACCTGCTCAGGGATTTCAACATCAGCGGCCTCGCCCACATCACCGGCGGCGGTCTGCTGGAGAACGTCCCCCGCGTGCTCCCCAACGGCTGCAAGGCCGTCATCAAGAAGGACACCTGGGAAATGCCGGAGATCTTCAAGATCATCCAGAAAGGCGGCAACATCGAGGAAAACGAGATGTACCGCACCTTCAACTGCGGCATCGGCATGGTGCTCGTGGTGCCGGAGCAGGAAGCAGACGACATCATGATCAGGCTCACCGGCCTGAACGAAAACGCCTTCATCATTGGCGACGTGGTCAAGTGCGAAGCCGGCAAGGAGTGCGTGGAGCTGGTCTAGTCCGCGGGAAACCTCTATGGGAAAAGAACTCAAAATAGGGGTACTGATCTCAGGCAGCGGCAGCAACCTGCAGTCGATCATGGACGCCTGCTCGGCCGGCGCCGTCAACGGGCGCGTGGTCTGCGTAATCAGCAACAAGGCGGACGCATACGGCCTGGAAAGAGCCAGGAAGGCGGGCATCCCGGCGCTGCACCTGGACCACCGTGCCTACTCCGGCCGCGAGGCCTATGACGAGGCGCTGGTGGCGACCCTGCGCGAGCTTGACGTGGAACTGGTGGTGCTGGCGGGCTTCATGCGCATCATCACCACGGTACTCTTGGACGCCTTCCCGATGCGGGTCATGAACATCCACCCGGCGCTCCTCCCCGCGTTCCCCGGGCTGCACGCTCAGCGCCAGGCACTGGAATACGGCGCCAAGGTCGCCGGCTGCACCGTCCACTTCGTGGACTGTGGCACCGACACCGGCCCCATCATCCTCCAGGCGGCGGTACCGGTTCTGGAGGGCGACACCGAGGAAACCCTGTGCGCCCGCATCCAGAAAGAAGAACACCGGATCTACCCGGAAGCGGTCCGGCTCTTCTCCGAAGGGCTGTTACAGGTAGACGGCAGGGTAGTCACCATATCAGCATAAGCCCGCACCCAACAGAACATCGAAGCCCCCTGGCCACGCCAGGGGGCTTTTTGTTTGTCTGCCTTTCGGCTGTAACCTCGCCCATGCGCCACGCTGGAGGACGCGGACTACCTGCTGGATGATGGTTTCTAGCGCCACAGTTCGCTAGTGGCAGAAGTTGACCACACGCAAGGAAGGTTAAAGCTGCCGATCCAGTTGCTGGTCCAGCAAATAGAGCCAGGCCAGCAACTCGGCAACTGCCTGGTACAGTTCAGGCGGGATTTCGGCGTCCAGGTCAATCTGCATTAGCATGGCGACCAGTTCGGGAGATTGGTGCACGTAGACGCCGTGCTCCTTGGCGACCGAGATGATCGCTTCGGCACTGATGCCGGCACCCTTGGCGACGACCCTGGGGGCTCCTCCTTCAGCGGGGTTGTAGGCCATGGCCACCGCGCGCTTCATGTCGGACGTTTTCCTAGTCATCCTTGGCCGCCATCTTGTTCAGGTGCAGACCTTGTGCAGCCAACGCGGTACGCAGCTCGCCGCTGGCCTGGCGCATCATTTCGGAGGCGCCGGGACGGTCGCAGACCAGTTCCACGTTAATCCCCTCCGGCGTGAAACGAAGCCTCGCCTTCACCCCGCCCAGGCGCGGCAGTTCCAGTGAGAGGTTCGCCTCGATCCCCTGCTCCCACGGCTCCTCGCTCCCCTCCCCCACCACCAGGCTCATCTGCTGCCCGGGCCATGCCTCTCCCTGCCAGGCGAGCACGCCGGTATTGAGCAGGTGCAGCTGCTCCTTGATGAGCGGCAAGGTACGGCCGTCGGCAATGGCGCCGCCACCCTCCTCACCTGGCGCACCACCCTCCCCCTCGGACAGCAGACGGGACAGCTTTCCCTGTGGCTCCTTGAGTATTTCTTTGAGGGGAAGCCCGCCCAGCGCCCACTGGGCCAGGTGCGACTCGTAAAATAGTCCGTTTTGGGTCAGGCTCGCCTTCAGCCTCCCCGCCAGCTGGGCGGCGGCCTGTTCCGGATGCTCGACCAGCGGTTCGGTTGCCGGCGGCAGCCCAGGCGCGTTCTCAACGACGTCGGCAAGCCACTTCCCCATCGAACTCAGCTGCACGGACTCGGTCTGGGGGCGCAGCATCTGGAAGGTGACGCGGGGATCGGCGGTGACGAAGGTGAGGTCCAGGGTTTCCCCTGGCTGCACGTTAAGCGGGATCTCAAGCTTGTAGAGTTCGCCGGCCACGCGTGCCATGTACAAGCTGTTGGGGAGGTTGGCGATGATCTCCGCCTTGACCTGCTGACCGGGGTTCAGCTGCAGCAGGGAACTGGCGCGCTCCTGCACGTCGGCAGCCGGGGTGACCGCCGTCTTGGCGAGGATGGTCAGTACCTGTTTTTGAGCGTCGTCGTTGATCAACATGTCCGCCCCCAGAAAGGCAAAAGACGAAAGACGTGCTGCATTCTACTTCTACGTTCTACGTTCCTAAACCAGGGGCAAGGGGGCCGGATGCCGGGTGAAAGATTCGATCACGGCACGAGTTCCGTCGCCGGCGCTTTTCTCCGGAAAAACTCCCGCCCACGATGCACGGCGCGGTCCATGTAGTAGTAAACCACCGGCGTGATGTAGAGCGTCAACAGCTGCGACACCAGGAGTCCCCCCACCACCGCCAGACCCAAGGGGCGGCGCCCTTCCGAACTGGCCCCGATGGCAAGCGCAATGGGGAGCGTCCCCATGAGCGCCGCCATGGTGGTCATCATG
Source organism: Geomonas agri (assembly GCF_020179605.1). Classification (NCBI taxonomy): domain Bacteria; kingdom Pseudomonadati; phylum Thermodesulfobacteriota; class Desulfuromonadia; order Geobacterales; family Geobacteraceae; genus Geomonas; species Geomonas agri. The sequence goes on along the minus strand of NZ_JAINZO010000001.1, from coordinate 1,007,077 downwards.
ATGGGACGGAAACGGACCAGGCATCCCTGGTGGATCGCGTCCAGAGGGCTCTTCCGCTCGCGCCTCTGTGCGTCGAGCGCGAAGTCGATCATCATGATGGCGTTCTTCTTCACGATCCCCACCAGCATGATGATGCCGACGAAGGCGTACAGGTCCAGCTCCTTGTGAAACAGCATCAGCGTCAACAGTGCCCCCAGCCCGGCGGAAGGGAGCCCGGACAGGATGGTGATCGGATGCACGTAGCTCTCGTACAGGATCCCGAGCACCAGATAGATCACCACCACGGCGGCCAGCAAGAGGAGCGTGAGCCCCTTGGTCGAGGACTGGAATGCCTGCGCCGCTCCCTGGAAGCCGGTGTTGATCCCGGGCGGGAGCGTGCTCGCCGCCATCTTCTCGACCGCCGCCACCGCCTCGCCCAGGGGGACCCCGGGCTTCACATTGAAGGAGACCGTGACGCTGGTGATCTGCCCCAGGTGGTTCACCGACAACGGCCCCAAAGACTTACTGAGCGTGGTCATGGTCGAGAGCGGCACCAGCGCGCCGGACGACGACCTCACGTAGAGCAGCCCCAGCGCCGAGGGATCGAGCCGGTACTGCGGCTCCAGTTCCAGGATCACCTGGTACTGGTTGGTCGGGGCGAAAATGGTGGAGACCTGCCGGGAGCCGTAGGCGTAGTAAAGCGCGTCCTCGATCTGCTGCGCCGTCACCCCGAGCGCCGTTGCCTTGTCCCGGTCGATCTTCAGGTCGACCTGCGGGTTCTTGAGCTGCAGGTCGCTGGTAACGTCGAGCAGTTGCGGCACCTGCTTCAGCTTCTGCTCGAAGGCGGCCGCACTTTCATAGAGAACCTGGGTGTCCGGGCTTTGCAGCACGAACTGGTACTGGCTCTTGGAAAGCTGGGCTTCCAGCCGGATCGGCGGCGGGTTCTGCATGAATGCCTGGATCCCCGGCACCTCGGCCAGTTTCGGGCGCAACTGCTGGATCACCTGGTCGACCGAATCCTTCCTTTCACTTCTCGGCTTCAACGTGACAAACATGAAGCCAGAATTGGAGCCGACCCGCGACCCCGAGGCGCCGGCCGTGGACATGAACCCCTTGATGTTCTTATTGGCGGCAATCCGCTTGGCGAGTTCCTGCTGGTGGGTCACCATCTCGTCGAAGGAGGCCCCCTGCGCCCCTTCGGTGGTGCAATAAAAAGAGTCGAGGTCCTCGCTAGGGAGCAGCCCCATCGGCATCACCTTGAACAGGTACACAATGACCGCGGTCATCACCAGGGTAACGACAAGGGTGGCGCGGCGGTACCTGAGCACCGTGCTGAGGGTCCTGCTGTAAGCGGCGAGCAGCGCGTCGAAACCACGCTCCAGCAGGAGGTAGAGTCTGCCGTGGCGCTCCTCCGCGGGAGGATGCAAGAAACGGCTGCAGAGCATGGGGGTGAGGGTCAACGAGACCACGCCGGAGATCAGGATGGCACAGGTGATGGTGACCGCGAACTCGTGCAAGAGCCGCCCCAGCATACCGCCCATGAAGAGCACCGGGATGAAGACCGCGACCAGCGAGATGGTCATGGAGACGATGGTGAAGCCGATCTCCTTGGCCCCCTTGAGCGCGGCTTCCATGGGACGCTCCCCTTGTTCCATGTGGCGCACGATGTTTTCCAGCATGACGATGGCGTCGTCGACGACGAAGCCGACCGAGAGGGTGAGCGCCATCAGGGTGATGTTGTTCACCGAGAAATGCATGGCGTACATGGCGGCGAAGGTGCCGATGAGCGAGATGGGGAGCGCAAGGCTCGGAATGACCGTGGCGGAGAGGTTCCTGAGGAACAGGAAGATCACCATGATTACCAGCGCGATGGTGAGCACCAGGGTGAACTTGACGTCGGCCACCGAGTGTCGGATGGCCTGGGAGCGGTCGTAGAGTTCGTGCAGGGTGACCGACCCGGGCAGTTGGTCGCGGAAGCCGGGCAGGAGTTTCTTGATGGAGTCCACCACCTCGATGGTGTTTGTCCCAGGCTGGCGCTGCACGGCGAGGATAATGGCCCGCTCGCTGCCGTTGTACCAGCCGGCGATCTTGTCGTTCTCCACCGAATCGACCACGCTGCCCAGGTCGGAAAGCCGCACCGGCGAACCGCCACGGTAGGCGACGATCAGCGGGCGGTAGGCAGCCGCGTCCAGCAGTTCCCCCTGCGACTGTATCGCGAAGGACTTGCTGGCGTCCTGCAGGGTGCCGGTGGGGAGGTTGACGTTGCCACCGGCGAGCGCCTGGGACACCTCGTCGATGCCGATCTTCCTGGAGGCGAGTGCCATCGGGTTCAACCGCGCCCGGACCGCGTACTTCTGTGCGCCGTAGACCTGCACCTGGGCCACGCCGCTCACCATGGAGATGCGCTGCGCAATCATGGTGTCGGCGTACTCGTTCACCTGGGACAGCGGCAGGGTCTTCGAGCTGAGCACCAGGTAGAGCACCGGCTGGTCTGCGGGATTGACCTTCTGGTACGAGGGAGGCGACGGCATGTCCTGGGGGAGCTGGCGGCTCGCCTTGGTGATGGCGGACTGCACGTCCTGGGCCGCGGCATCTATGTCGCGCTCCAGTGCGAAGCGCAGCGTGATGCGGGTGATCCCCTGGCCGCTGGTGGAGTTCATGGTCTCGATGCCGGCAATGGTGGAGAGCTGACGCTCCAGCGGGGTGGCGACGGCGCTGGCCATGGTCTCCGGGCTCGCCCCCGGCAGGTTCGCGGTGACCTGGATGGTGGGGTAGTCGACGTTGGGGAGGTCGTTCACCGGGAGCAGCTGGTAACCGATCAGGCCCGCCAGCACGATGGCGAGCATGACCAGGCTGGTCATTACCGGGCGCCGGATGAAGAGTTCCGCAAGGTTCATGCGGGAGCCCCGCCCTTCACAGCGACCTTGCCTCCGGGTACCAGTTTCACCTGCCCGTCGGTAACCACCGTCTCACCGGGGGCAAGCCCCTTCTCGATCACGGTCAGGCCGTCGAGTGACGGCCCGGTGCTGACCGGACGCACCTCGGCCGTTGAGTCCGGCTTGACAACGTAGACGAATTCACCCTGCTGCCCGGTCTGGACGGCTCGGGTGGGGACGACGGTGGCGCCCTTCCTGGTGTCGAGGGTGATGGCGACGTTGACGAACTGGCCCGGCCAGAGCGTCTTGCGGGCATTGGCGAAGGTGGCCTTGACCTTGATGGTTCCGGTTGCGGGATCGACCCCGTTATCGAGGAAGGTCACCGTCCCCTGCTCCGCGACGGCACTGCCGGCCACGCGCGCATGGACCGGGAGCTTGCCGCCCATCTTGCCCTTGATGGTGGCCAGGTCCTTTTCCGGCACCGAGAAGGTGACGTAGAGCGGGGTGATCTGGTTGATGGTGACCAGGGGGGTGTCGTTTTCCTTGACCAGATTGCCGGCGTGGGTGGTGAGTCCACCGGTGCGCCCGGACATGGGGGAGCGGATAAAGCAGTATTCGAGCTGCAGCTTGGCGTTGTCCACCGCGGCGCGCAGCGAGGCCACCGAGGCAGAGAGGGAATCGGCATTGGCCTGGAGCTGGTCATACTGCTCGCGGGTCACGATCCCTTCCTGCCAGAGCGAGGCGTAGCGCTTCGCCTGTTCCCTGGCGTTGTTGGCACTGGCGACGTCGCGGGCCAGGTTCGCCTGGGCCTGCGCCAGTTGCGCCTGGAACGGGCGCGGGTCGACGGTGAACAGCAGCGCCCCTTTGGCGACGTCGTCCCCCTCCTTGAACTGCACTCCGGTGATCATTCCGGCGACGCGGGACTTGAGGGCCACGTTGGCGTACGCTTCGACGTTGCCGATGGCGCGCAGCTCGATGGGGACGTCTTTCTGGGAAGCGCGGGCCACGGTCACCGGTGCGGCAGCTTTGGCCTTCGGCTTGTCGGTCTGCTTTGAGCAGCCGGCGACCAGGGGTGCGGACAAAAGTACAAACAACAGGATCTTGGGAAAGAAATGGGCAAAAGAAGGGACGGGCACGCTGTTTTCTCCTTTGCGGCGGGGAGGCTGCACGATTCATAGCACACTCCGCCGGTAATTAGTAGCCAAGAAAGCAGCATTCACACTCTTTCCTTTTTTTCATAAAAATCACAGCACAGCTAAACCTATCGGAACAGCCAGCCGATAAGGATGTGAAGGAAGGTTACGTATCAGATGCACCGACGCGAGGGGGCTTGGCCCAGATGAAACATCCACTGCGCATCCTGATCGTAGACGATTCCCCCGAGGATGCCGTCCTCATCGTCCGACACCTGCAGAAGGAGTTCTCGCCCATCTACGAGCGGGTCGAGACCCCGGACGAGATGAATGACGCGCTGGACCGCGGGGGGTGGCACCTGGTCGTCTCCGACTATGTCATGCCCCGTTTCAGCGGCTTGGGAGCGCTGCAGCTCATGCACGAGCGCTGCATCGACCTCCCCTTCATCATGGTATCCGGCCAGATGGGGGAGGACGCGGCCGTTGAGGCGATGCGCGCCGGCGCTCACGACTACCTGATCAAGGATCGCCTTTCCCGGTTCATCCCTGCCATCAAGCGGGAACTGAGGGAAGCGGTGGTGCGCCGCGAACGGCGCATGGCGGAGGAAGCCCTTTCCGCAACCGAGGCGCGCTTTCAGAGCCTGGTGGAGCAGTCCCTGGTTGGCATTTTCATGCTGCAGGAAGACATCTTCATCTACGCCAACCCTAAGCTCGGGGACATTTTCGGCTACGCGCCCGACGACCTGATCGAAAAGCGCAGCCTCGTGGACCTGGTCGTGGCCGAGGACCAGATCCGGGTCCTGACCCAGTTCCTGCGCCCGCTCAAGGAAGGGAGCGAACCGCTGCACTTCTTCTTCAGGGGCAAGCGGCAGGACGGAGCCGCCATAGACCTGGAGGTCAACGGCACCAGGACCCTGATCAACGGCTCTGACGCCGTAATCGGCACCCTGCTCGACATCACCGAGCGCAGACGCGCCGAGGCCGAATTGAGCAAACTGTGGCAAGCCGTCGAACAGAGCCCCGTGTCGGTGGTGATCACCGACCTGCGTGGCTGCATCGAGTACGTGAACCCGAAATTCATCGAGGTCTGCGGCTACTCGGAGCCGGAACTGATCGGCGTGAAGACCAGTATCCTCAAGTCGGGCAACATGGCCGACGACTTCTACCGCGATCTGTGGCAGACCATCTGCTCCGGCAAGGAGTGGCACGGCGAACTGCACAACCGAAAGAAAAACGGCGACCTCTACTGGGAGAGCTGCTCCATATCTGCGGTGAAGAACCCGGAGGGACAGATCACCCATTTCGTCGGTGTGAAGGAAGACATCACCGAGAGAAAGCTGGTCGTGGACCAGTTGCGTCAGGTCCAGAAAATGGAGGCCGTGGGGCAGTTGGCGGGTGGTATCGCCCACGACTTCAACAACCTGCTTACGGTGATTAACGGGTACAGCACGCTGTTGATCCGGTCCCTGGACGAGAAGTCGCCCATGCACAAGGAGGCGGAACAAATCCTACGCGCCGGCGAGCGGGCCGCCGACCTGACCAGGCAGCTCTTGAGTTTCAGCCGCCGCCAGATCATGGAGCCGCGGGTGCTGGACATCAACCGCCAGGTGAAGGCGGTCCAGAAGATGCTCGAGCGGCTCATCGGCGAGAACATCCGGCTCATCACCGATCTCGCCCCCGACGCCGGGCTGATCAAGATGGACCCCGCGCAGTTGGAACAGATCGTCATGAACCTGGTGGTAAACGCTCGCGACGCCTCCGATACCGGTGGGGTGATCACGGTGGAAACAGGAAACTGCGAGTTGGACGAAAGTTACACGCATCTGCACCCGGGCTCCCAACTGGGGAGCTTCGTCCGCCTGAGCGTTACCGACCGGGGCCAAGGGATGACGGCGGAAGTGAAGCAGCGTCTTTTCGAGCCGTTTTTCACCACCAAGGAGATGGGGCGCGGCACGGGACTGGGGCTTGCCACCGTGTACGGCATCGTCAAGCAGTGCGGCGGCTACATCGAAGTGATCAGCGAACCCGGACAAGGGGCCCGCTTCGACATCTACCTGCCGCGCACCTTGCAAGAGGCGGAATCGCAGGCCAAACATCACCTCGACGAGGAAATCGATACCGACCACACCATTTTGGTGGTCGAGGATGAGCCCGGCGTGCTGAACCTGGTGGTGCACACCCTGAGGATGCGCGGATTCCGGGTGCTTGAGACGACGGACCCCGAACAGGGCATCGTCTTGTTCGACAAGCACGCCGATGAGATCGACATGCTCCTGACCGACGTAGTCATGCCGTTCATGAGCGGCCCCACCCTGGCCGAGCGACTGCTAGCCAAGAAGCCCGGGCTGAAGGTACTTTTTATGTCTGGTCACACAGACAACAGGACCAGCTTTGAGAAAACGCTGGAGAGAGGAATGCAGTTCCTGCCCAAGCCTTTTGCAAGTGACGCCCTGATCAGAAAGGTCAGGGACACATTGCAGGGGACCGGGTCGCAAGAAGCGACGCGGGCGATTCCAGGAGGTAGCAATTGAAAGGGAACATACTGATAGCCGACGACGAGGACATGATCAGAGAACTGATCAACATCACTCTGTCCAAGGAAGGTTTCACGTGTTTCCAGGCCGGCAGTGCCGAAGAAGGCCTGGACATAATCAACAGCCAGCAGTTGGACCTGGCGCTTTTGGACATCATGATGCCAGGGCGCTCGGGTATCGACCTCTTGAAGGATATCAAGCAGGTCTCCCCGGACACCACGGTGCTGATGATCACCGCGATGAACGACATGGACACCGCGCTTTCCTGCATCCACAACGGTGCCGAGGACTACATCACCAAGCCCTTCAACCTGGACCGGGTGCTTTTGACCGTTAAGAACACGCTGGAGAAACGGCGCCTGATCATGGAGAACAAAGAGTACCAGGCCAACCTGGAACTCAAGGTCCGCGAGCAGACCGAGGTGATCCGGGCCGTCATGGGCGAGATCAACCTCGCCTACGAGCACACCCTGGCAGCGCTGATTCGGGCGCTGGACGCGAGGGAAAAGGAGGTCGGGTCGCACTCGGAACGGGTAATGGCGTACACCTGCCTGCTTGCTGAGCGGGCCGGTATCGGGCCGGAAGAACGGATCATCATGGGCAAGGGAGCCCTTTTGCACGACATCGGCAAGATCGGCGTATCGGACAACATCCTCCTGAAGCCAGGAAAACTCGATGACGAGGAATGGAAGGTCATGCGCCAGCACCCCAAGATCGGCTACGACATTCTCGCCGGGATCAAGTACTTCACCGACGCCGCCGAACTGGTGCTGTTCCATCACGAGCGTTACGACGGCGCCGGCTACCCCCACCGCGTCGCCGGCGACGCCATCCCCATCAGCGCCCGCATCTTCTCGCTGGTAGACACCCTGGACGCCATGACCTCCGACCGTCCCTACCGCAAGGCCCTCACCTTCCAGGCGGTGCTGGACGAAGTGGTGCGCTGCTCGGGCCAGCAGTTCGACCCGAAGCTGGTGGACGTGTTCCTCTCCATACCCAAGGAGGATTGGGAAATGGCGGCCGGTAAGACACTGTAACAAAACCCATTTGGAACCTCAACCCCTCCCCCGGAGGGGGAGGGGTAGGGAGGGGGATTTCCCGTTGACATCCCCTCTCCAGGGGGAGGAAGAAATAAAAAGAGCCGGCGGACCATCAGGTCGCCGGCTCTTCTTATTCATTTCTTACCACCAGGCTTCTAGGCCTGCTCGCCCGTCCCGATCCGGTAGCGCTCCAGTCGGTCGCGCAGCGTGTTGCGGCTGATGCCGAGCAGCTTGGCAGCGAAAACCTGGTTGTTGTTGCTCTTCTCCATCGCCATGTGGATCAGCGCCTTCTCAAGCCCCATGTTGACGCTCTCGTAGATGGCGCCCTTGTTTTTCTGGCAGATGCCATCAAAAACAGGTTCCAGCATGCTCCAGAATACCTCGTAGTAATCATCCCCTACCACATCGAGGTCCACTTCTTTGAAACCGGCCTTGGCAGTCAGGAACGACTCGAAGTCGCCGGGCACGAGGATGTCGCCACGGCAGAAGACCACGGCCGAGTTGATGACGTTCTTCAGTTCCCTGATGTTCCCCTCGAACTGGTGGTTCATCAAGAGTGCCATGGTTTCGGGGGCCACCCCCTTTACGTTTTTGCCGTACTTCTTAGCGAACTTCTTGACGAAGAGGTCGACCAGGAGCGGTATGTCCTCGATCCGGTCCCGCAGCGGCGGCAGGAAAAAGTTCACCACGCGCAGACGGTAGAAGAGGTCCATCCGGAAGGACTTCTCCTTGACGGAGGTCAACAGCGAACGGTTGGTGGCGGCAATGACCCGGACGTCGACCTTGATGGTCTCGTTCCCCCCTACCCGCTCGAACTCCTGGTTCTCGAGAACGCGCAGGAACTTGCCTTGGTTGGCGGGGCTCATCTCGCCGACTTCATCGAGGAAGATGGTGCCGCCGTTGCATTGTTCGAATTTACCGATGCGGCGGGAATGGGCGTCAGTGAAGGCCCCCTTCTCGTGGCCGAACAGTTCGGACTCGAGCAGTGCCTCGGGGAGCGCCGCGCAGTTGACCGCCAGAAAGGGGCGGTTCTTGCGGCGGGAGTTGTTGTAGATGGCACGGGCCAGCAGTTCCTTGCCGGTCCCCGATTCGCCCTGGATAAGCACGGCGGCGTCGGAATCGGCAACGGTCCCCACCATTTTCCAGATCTCGATCATCTCCGGGGAGGAACCGATCATCAGGTCCTCGGTGAGATCCTCCTCGGCCTGGGGGCGTTCCTTGGTGTAGCGCACCTTGCGGCTCAGGAGGTTGCACTCCAGCGCCTTCTTGACCGCCCCCTTCAGCTTGTTCATGTCGAAAGGCTTGGTCACGTAGTCGAAGGCACCGTGTTTCATAGCCTCGATGGCATTCTGGGTGGTCTTGTAGCCGGTTGCCATGATCACGGCGAGGCCGGGATCGATTTTCTTGGCTTCCTTGAGCACCTCGATGCCGGACTTCTGGGGGAGGCTGATATCCATGATAGCCACGTTGGGACGATCAGCGATGACGCGCTTCAATGCTCCTTCGCTGTCGCTTTCCAGCAGCAGTTCGTATTCCTCGCCCGTGAAGATAGTCTTCAGCATGAGCAGGATGTCGTGATCGTCATCCAGAATAAGCAGTTTAGCAGGCATGGCCGCCCTCCCGATGGGCTATTATAATCCGCACCGACCTTTTGCCAAGGCGGGCGTAGTAAAGTCTCTACCAGTTACGCAAGATGATAGCAAAAGAACCGCCCTTTTTGGAGAAGCGGTTCTCTTGGTTTACTTCAAAAGATCGAAACGATTACTGGTCGTCGTCTTCGTAATCGTCATCACCGAATGCGTCAAGGTCGTCAGCTTCCTCGTCTTCCTCATCAAACTCGTCCGCAAGGTACTGCGGGCGGTCATCCTCTTCCTTAATGGCCTCGAAGCGAGACAGGATGACGGGGTTGGTGCAGAAACGCCCTTCCTTGCAGGTGCACGTGTCGAGATCGCACAGATCGAAGAGCTGAATCTCGCTGCACAACCTTTTGGTACTAGTATCCATTTCTTACCTCTAAGAATTGCGGTCAATACTTTTATCGCCCTGGCGCGTGACAACTTTAGCAGAAATTACTTTCAGGGCGATTAATCCTACAACAAAAAACTACCCGTTGACAAATGATGCAGCAGCGATCTGTTCCTACGCCGATTCGACCAGGAAGTCGGTGGCAATCTTGACGTCGGCCTTGCAGCCGATGTAGATCGGCGCCCTCTGGTCCAGCGACTCGGGAACGATGTCGAGAATAGGGATTTTACCGTTGCTGGCGGCGCCGCCGGCGTGCTCGACGATGAACGCCATCGGATTGAGCTCGAACAGCACGCGCAGCTTGCCGTTGGGCGAGCCCTTGAGCGCGGGGTACATGAAGAGTCCCTTCCCTTTCATCAACACCTGGTTGATGTCGGGCACGAAGCCACCGGAGTAACGCAGCTTGCACCCCTTGGCTTCCAGGTGGCGGATGAACTTCTCGTCGCCGTCGTTGTACTTGTTCCTCAAGCCGCCGGGGGCGTAGATGTTCCCTTCTTCCTGCATCCTGATGTTCTCGCGGGTCAGGGTGAACTCCATCAGGTTGTTCATGGTGAACTCGTGCACGCCGTCGCCCACGGTATAGACCAGGGAGACCCTCGGTCCGTAGAGGATGTACATGGCGGCGACCTGGTTGCGGCCCGGCTGGAGCAGATCACACCCCTCGTAGATGGAGACGATGGTGCCGACGGCGAGGTTCACGTCCACAAGGGAGGAACCATCCAAGGGATCGTAGGCGACGGAGTAGAGGCCGTCGGCGCTCGCCTGGGCCTGGTAGATCTCGTCCATCTCCTCGGAGGCGATGTTGCAGACCACGCCGGAGTGGATCAGGCGCTTCCTCATGATGCGGTCGGAGAGCACATCGAGGGCGAGTTGCTCCTCGCCGTACAGGTTCGAGGTACCGGCGACGCCCAGGTCACCGGTGCGCACCGCGTTGATGACGTATTTGCTGGCCTCAGCTATCTCACAGATGAGGTGGACGAGGTTGTCGCTGATGTTCTGACCGCGCAGATGACGGCGCAGTTCAATCTGGAATTTCGACGTTCCCGGTGCAGCAGGCATAGGTCCCTCCAAGATTAAATTAAAATTATTTTACGACCCGGTAGAGTATGTCAAAAAAGGGGACAAATCAAGCAAAAAAAGGGTGAAATCGGTAAACCTGAAGAGGCCACTTGGTAAACAAAATTGACCACATAGTGAGAGCAATAGGTTATGAGTTCCCACGCTCACGCTGTGCAAATTTAGGAGAAATTGTGAGGGTGAGTCCGGACATTAAAAAGCGCCTGCACTCATAAAAAGTGCAGGCGCCATGGTTACCTCAGTTGCTTCTGTAGAGGCGAATAATCATTCGCCCTTCCCTGCCAGCTTATGCGACCCAGTCGTCGTCCTCCTCGACCGGTGCGAAGCCGCGACGCATGGTGTTCTCGGTGACCACCCTCGGGTCCATGAAGTGCAGCAGGTAGTCGTGCCCGCCCGCCTTGGTGCCGACACCGGACATCTTGGAGCCGCCGAAGGGCTGGCGGCCGACGAGAGCACCGGTGTTGTTGCGGTTCAGGTACAGGTTGCCGACGCGGAACTGGCGACGGGCCTGGGCCAAGTGCTCCGGGCTCCTGGAGAAGACGCCGCCGGTCAGGGCGAACTTGGTGGAGTTGGCCCACTCGATGGCCTGGTCGAAGTCTTTCGCGCGCATCACGGCCAGGACCGGTCCGAAGATCTCCTCCTGGGCGAGCCTGTGCTCCGGCTTGATGCCGCCGATGATGGTCATCGGGACGTAGTAGCCGCCGTCGCTGGGCACCTTGCTCTCGTAGAGCACGTGCCCTTCCTTCTTGCCGATCTCGGCGTATTCCTTGATGGTCTTCATCGCCTTGTCGTCAGCGACTGCGCCCATGTAGTTGGCCGGGTCCTCGGAGGGGCCGACCAGGGTCGCCTGAGCCATGGAGACCAGGCGCTCGACGAATTTGTCGTACACTGCGTCGAGCACGATGACGCGGGAGCAGGCCGAGCACTTCTGCCCCTGGAAGCCAAAGGCGGAGTACAGCACGTGCGGTACCGCCTCGTCCAGGTCGGCATCGTCGTCGATGATGATGGCGTTCTTGCCGCCCATCTCGCAGACGATCTTCTTGACGTTCTCCTGGCCCGGGTAGACCTTGGCGGCGCGGTCGATGATCCTGAGGCCGACTTCCATGGAACCGGTGAAGGCGATCAGAGAGACGTCGGGGCTGTCCACCAGGAAGTCGCCCATGACCGAGCCGCGGCCCGGGGTGTAGTTGAAGACGCCTTCCGGCAGGCCCGCCTCGCGGAACAGTTCCACGATGTGGTAGCCGATGACCGAGGTGAGGCCGGAGGGCTTGAACACGACGCAGTTCCCGGCCACGATGGCGGCGGAGGTCATGCCGAGGCTGATGGCCAGCGGGAAGTTCCACGGTGCGATGACCGCGGCGACGCCTTTTGGCTCGTAGAAGTAGTGGTTCAGTTCGCCCGGAGCGTTGCCCACGCGTTTCGGGGTGCCCAGGGTGATCATCTCGCGGGCGTAGTACTCGAGGAAGTCGATCGCCTCGCAGACGTCGGCATAAGCCTGGTCCCACTGCTTGCCGACTTCGAGCACCTGCCATGCGGAGAGTTCGAAGATGCGGCGGCGGGCAATGGCGGCAGCCTTGATCAGGTACTGGGCGCGGTCTTTCGGCTCGGTGTCGCGCCATGCCGGGAAGGCTTTCTTGGCTGCCGAGATGGCATCGCCTACTTCCTTGGTGCCGGCCTGGCAGATAACACCGACGGTCTCGGACGGCTTGTTCGGGTTCACCGACGGGATGGTGTCGGCGGTCTTCACTTCCTTACCGTTGATGAAGAGCGGATAAGTCTTGCCGAGCTGTTTCCTCACGTCGGCGATCTCTTTCGGGAACGCGGCGCGGTGATCGGCGCGGGTGAAGTCGACCATGGCCTCGTTGTAGAACGGCTTCAGACCGCCAGGCCCCTTGGCTTCCGGCTTCTTGGCGGCGGCGCGTGCAGCGCGCTCGCGCTGGACGGTGACCTCCGGGTCCTCGAGCAGGCGCTCGATCTGCGCGTCCTCAGCGAAGCTCTGGCGCAGGAAGGATTCGTTGGCGGTGTTCTCCAGCAGGCGGCGCACCAGGTAACCCATGCCCGGCACCATGTCGCCGTACGGGCAGTAGAGACGGATACGGCCAGCAACCTTGAGAATGCCCCTTCTGACCGGCTCGGCCATACCGTAGAGCACCTGGAACTCGTAACGCTCGTCGGGAACGTTCAGTTCCTTGGCCATCTCCATGACCGCGGAGATGGTCCTGATGTTGTGGGAAGCGCAGGCGAAGTGGCAGATGTCGAAGCTCTCCAGGATCATCTTGGCCTGGCGCTCGTACGCGGCGTCGGACTCTGCCTTGATGGTCCAGACCGGGATCGCCCAGTCGTTCTGCTTGGCCTTGACGGTTTCCATATCCCAGTAGGCGCCCTTCACCAGGCGGATGGAGATCTTCACATTTTTCTGGCGCGCCCAGGTGAGGAGTTCCGGGAGATCCTTGTCGGTGTCCACCAGGTAAGCCTGGAGTACGATGCCGAACTGGTCGTAGTTGGGGAACTCCAGCTTAAGGCGCTTGTACACCTCGATGATGATGTCCTTGTGGCGGTAGGACTCCATGTCGATGCAGAGGAAGCCGTCCAGCTCCATGACCTTCTGGGCGATCTTCCTGACGCGGTCCAGGATGGCCACTACGGAGCCTTCGAAGTCCTGCGGGTTGGCAAGGCAGAAGAGTGCGGTCGGCTTGACGGCGACGTTGACCTTCGGTGCGTGGCCCCAATCGAGGTTGCTGTCGCCACCCTTGCCCGGCAGCGGTTTCCAGTCTTTGTATTCCTTCTTGAGCGAGTCGAGCAGCTCAAGGTAGGTGTTCATGTAGATGTCCGCTTCCTTCTCGGAAAGCGTCGCCTCACCCAGCACGTCCACGACGAACGCGAAGCCGTCCTTCCTCAGGCGCTCCATGTTCTTGATGGCTTCCTTGGTGTTCTCGCCCACGATGAACTGGCGGGCCATCTCCTGGATGTTGGTGGTGAGGAACTTGTTCAGCACGGCCCCACCGAAGGAGCCGAGCATGCCGGCAACCTTGGCGCCGGTGGAGAGAACCGGCGGCATATCCTTCTCTTCGCCGAAGTATTCGCGAATGTGGTCGGTAAGGAGCTTGCCGGTGGTAAGAGACGGGAAGACGTCGACAAAGCGGAACATCTGGATCTTGAAGGTTTCGTTCTGCATGCTCCAGTCCATCACCTTGCCCATCCAGGCCCCCTTGTTGAAGAGGGACGGCTTTTCACCGGAGATGGTGGAGAAGAACTCCTTGCCCCGTGCAATAACTCTGTTGTTCAGTTCGGTGTTGTTCATCCAAAGGCTCCTTTATTACAGGTTGTTCCAAGAGGAAATCATAAACGTGTAAAGCTAGAGCACAAGCTGTGCCATCTAGTATACGATTTCGTTCTTGCTGGAGACGTGATGGCGGCCGGCAGGATCGGAACAGCAGTCAGAAAATGCGTGTTAACCGGCTAAACAGCCGGAAGTATTATAACATTGATGGAAGGGAAGGTAATGAGTGAGACAAAAGGATTTAAAGGAGGGGAAATGGGAGGTAGATGATCGAAGGGACCTGCGAGCGGAGAGCCAAGAGAGTTTTATGCAGCAATGCATACTCAACTAGTACATCCCCTTCCCGGAGGGTGAGGGAGGGAAGGTTTAGTGAAGGGGGAGGAGTTAACTACTAGGCAATGCCGTGCTTTTTCAGCTTCCTGGCGATGGTCGACTGATTTACCCCCAGCGCCTCCGCCATGCGCACCTGGTTGCCGTGCGTGGCGAGCGCTTTTTCGAGGACAGCCTTTTCCACCTTATCCAGTGTCTCCTGCAAGGTCACCTCATCGTGCCACATACCGCCGGCCACGACAGCCTGCACCCCGCCCGCGGCGATCTCGGCAGGCAGATCCTTGACATCGATAAGGTCTGTTTCCGTCATGACCACCAGCCTCTCACAGATGTTCATCAACTGCCTGACATTGCCGGGGTAATCGTAGGCAAGGAGCGCGTCCGAGGCGGCGCGGGTCAGACGCTTGCGGATGGAATCGCGCGCGCCGAACAGATCGACGTAATGCCGGACCAGCGGCAGGATGCAGTCGCGCCGCTCCCTGAGGGCCGGCACGTGGATCGGAATGACGTTCAGCCGGTAGTACAGGTCGAGCCGGAAGGTACCCTCTTTGACCATCTGGTCAAGATTACGGTGCGTTGCCGCCAGGATCCTGACATCGAGCGTGCGGGCCTTGGTCCCCCCGAGCCGCACCACGCGGCCGTTTTCCAGGAACCTGAGCAACTTAACCTGGGCGGCCTGCGGCAGCTCCGCGATCTCGTCGAGAAACAGGATCCCGCCGTCAGCAAGTTCGAGATAGCCCGGTTTACCGCTAACCTGGGCACCGGTGAAAGCCCCCTTCTCGTAGCCGAACAGCTCGGATTCTATAAGGGATTCTGGTATAGCTCCGCAGTTGATCTCGATGAGCGGCTTATCGGCACGACTGGAATTCTTGTGAATCAGCTCCGCGATGAGCCCCTTACCGACGCCGGACTCACCCAGGATCAAAACGGTCGAATTGACTGCACTCACCTTGAGCGCCTGCTTCAACGCGTTGACCATGAGCGGGCTGCGGGCGATGACGCTGCGCGAGGCGAGATCCGCCTGCTGCATCTCCAGCATATGGCTGCGGAACTGGTCCCGAAGCGCCTCCTGCTCCTCCAGCTCGCGCTGCAAGTTGTCGATTTCCGTGACGTCCCGCTCGCTGACCACGACCCGGATCACCTGGCCGTTGGCATCCAGCACCGGCGTACC
This sequence comes from Geomonas agri, assembly GCF_020179605.1. Lineage (NCBI taxonomy): Bacteria > Pseudomonadati > Thermodesulfobacteriota > Desulfuromonadia > Geobacterales > Geobacteraceae > Geomonas > Geomonas agri. The sequence goes on along the minus strand of NZ_JAINZO010000001.1, from coordinate 991,632 downwards.
GGTGGAGATCAGCTTGCGCCCCTGCCGGTTCTGTAACTGGCTCACCACCTTGCCCGTGGTCAAAGCCTCGAGTGCAGCGGAGCGGTCGATGAAGCCCTGGTCCAGCAGCTCGTGCATATTTTTGCCGATAACCTCGGCAGCGGTAATGTTGTTGATCCTTTCCGACGCAGGATTGATGCGGATTACCACGGCGTCAGCGTTGCAGATCCAGAGCCCGTCCGAGGACGAGTCGATGATGGCATCGAGTTCCCGCGTCAGGTCCTGGAAAGCGCGCATCTGCCGCGCCATCTCCTCCAGATCGAGTGATCCCAGCGTCTCAGTTACAGCTTCAGTCATAAAAACCTCCGGCAAAAGTAGCGCCGGCGACCATTATGCACAAATGCATTCAATATGCAACAAGGAATACCAGAGTACTGAATCAGCCCCTGATAGAGCGATAGGCGTGAACTGAATACAGCGCCAGCCCGGCCCAGATGAACAGGAAGCTGATCAGGTGGGTGTGGGTGAAGGTCTCACCGAAGAGGGTGATGGCGAGCAGGAAATGCATGGTGGGCGTGATGTACTGCAGAAAGCCAATGGTGGCCAGACGCAGCTTCTTCCCGGCGGCGGCAAAGAGCAGCAAGGGAATAGCGGTAACCACGCCGGACATCGGGATCAGCATATCCAACGTAAGGCCGTGAGTGAGGAATATACCGGTCCCCTTCTGGTTCAGTTGCACCAGGTAGAAGAGCGCGAACGGCATGAGGAGCAGCGTCTCGACGGTGAGACCGACCAGCGGTTCAACGTGCAGCACCTTGCGGATCAGCCCGTAGAGCCCGAAGGAGAGCGCAAGGAGTAGCGAGATCCACGGCATGCTGCCGTACTGGATGGCAAGATAGAGAACGCCGGTGAAGGCAAGGCCGAGACTGATCCACTGCGGGCGCTCCAGCCGCTCCCGCAGGAAAATAAACCCGAGCAGCACGTTGACCAGCGGGTTGATGAAGTAACCGAGGCTCGACTGAAGCACCTCGCCTACGCTGATGGCGTAGATGAAGACCAGCCAGTTGGTGGCAATGAGGATGGTGGTGACAAAAAGAACCGCCAGCGACTTCGGGCGTTTCAACACCTCGATGGTCGCAGGCCAGGCGCCTTTCCAGGAAATGAGGATTACGAGGAAAGCGAGCGACCAGACGATCCGGTGCGACACCATCTCCAAGGGCGGGACGATCTTGACGCTCTTGAAGTAGACCGGGAAGAAGCCCCAGCAAAGGTAAGCCGCCAGGCCGTAGATGACGCCCTGGCGGCTTTTTTGTGCGGCAGTGAGCTCAGTATTTTCGGGAAGGTTGCTCATGTACCAGATGTCCTTGGACCGTCTACTCCTCCCCCCGGAGGGGGGAGGTTGGGAGGGGGGAAAACCCAAGCTAGCAAGATGCCACCCGTCCCCCTCCCTAGCCCTCCCCCTCCAGGGAAGGGAACTAGAACCAGAGGCGAGGGGTGACCTACTTGATCCTAGATGACCTTGAGGCCACGCAGCAGGATGACGGTAATGGTAATGGGGGCCACGTACTTCACCAGGAACAAGAAGATACTGATGATGGCGCCGTTTTGCAACTGCCCGTCGTTGGACAATGCCGCCCTCACCTTCTCCTCGCCCCAGACCCAGCCGACGAAGAGGCAGATGAACAGGCCGCCCACCGGCATCAGGAAGTTCGAGGTCACGAAGTCATAGAGGTCAAACATGGTCATGCCGAACAACTTGAAGTTGGCCAGGGTGCTGTTGGAAAGCGCGGCGGTGGAACCAATCAGGGCCAGCAGGACCACGGTGAGCACGGTGGATTTAAAACGGGACATGCCGAAGCGCTGGTGCAGGTAGGCAACCGGAACTTCGAGGATGGAAAGCATGGCGCCGGTGGCGGCGATGGCGCCGAGCACGAAGAAGAGCACCACGAAGACGTTGCCGAACGGCATCTGGGAGAACACAGCCGGAATGGTGATGAAGAGCAGCGACGGCCCGGCTTCCGGCTTGAAGCCGTAGGTGAAGACAGCCGGGAAGATGGCGATGCCGGCCAGGATGGAGACGGTGAGGTCGGCCAGCATGACGCGCAGCGCGGTCATCGGGATGTTCTGGTCATCACGGAAGTAACTGCCGTAGGTGATCATGGTGCCCATGCCGACGGAGAGCTTGAAGAAGGCAAGTCCCATGGCAGTCAGGACGACGGCCCCGGTCACCTTGGAGAAGTCCGGGCGGAACAGGAATTCAAGGCCGGCCGCGGCGCCGGGAAGCATCAGGCTCCTGACGCCGATCATGACCAGGATAAGGAACAGCACCGGCATGAGGCGCTTGGTGGTCTTCTCGATCCCCTTGGAAACACCGGCGATGATGATGGCGCCCACGAAGACCAGCACCAGGCACTGCCAGAATACGGACTGCACCGGGTCGGTGATCAACTTCTCGAAGCCGGCGGAGGTGACCTTCGGGTCAGCGGAAAGGATACTGCCGGAAGCCGCCTTGAAGATGTAGGCGAAGACCCACCCGGCCACCTCGGTGTAGAAGGCAAGGATCAGGAAAGCTGAAAGAACGCCCGCCGCACCGATCAGCGCCCAGCTCTCATTTTTGGGATGCAGCACCTTGAAGGTGGTGAGCGCGTCCGACTTCGAGCGACGGCCCAGCATGAGCTCGGCGACCATGACCACGAGGCCCGCCATCAGGGTCGAGAGCAGGTAGACGATGATGAATGCGGCCCCGCCGTTGAGACCTGTCAGCGCGGGGAATTTCCAGATGTTGCCCAAGCCTACCGCCGAACCGAGCGTCGCAGCGATGACTCCTAAACCAGAGGTGAAACTGTCCCGTGCCTTGGTTACTTTTACGTTTTGCATGTCGTTGCCTGTGTCCTTTGCTCTACTTCCCTTGGTAAATTAGCGGCAGCATTGCCGCGACTGCTCTCTACTTTTTAATGGCGGCGACCTGCCCTGCGGTGATGTGGCAGAGCTGTTCCGGAGTCAACGCGAAGACCGCGTTAGGTGTGCCGGCGGCAGCCCATACTTCCTGGTAGCCGAGCAGGTCCTCGTCGATGAAGGTGGTGAGCGGTGCCGGATGTCCCACCGGGGAAACCCCGCCGATGGCGTAGCCGGTCTGCTCGCGCACGAAGTCCGGCGTTGCCCGCTCGATCTTCTCGCCCATCAGTGCAGCCAACACCTTCTCGTTCACCATGTTGGCACCGCTTGCCACGACGAAAACCGCTTTACCGCTCTCCTTGCCGCGGAACACCAGCGACTTGACGATCTGCCCGACCTCGCAGCCGACCGCGTTCGCTGCCTCCACCGCGGTGCGGGTGCTCTCGCCGAACTCCTTGACCCGGCAGTCGATTCCGAAGCTGTTCAGTGCATCCTGTACCCGTTTCGCGCTTCCACTCAAAAATGAATCCATTGCTGCCTCCAAAGTCAGAATCAAACCATTGGCCAGGCTTGCGGGCCGTAGCGCTCTCAGCGCGAAGGTTCGAGAAATTTGAGAAGTTTGGAGCAATCTTAAAAGGTTTTGCTTCTCTCGGATGTCCTCAGATTTTCTCCGTGGCTAAAGGTTTTAAGTTTGTAGCTTGTGCTGTCACCCTCGTGAAAAGGAACAGCCCGGCGAAGATGATCGTTCCACCTATCGTCTGGCGCAGGGTCGGGTTCTCGCCGAGGAACACCGCTGCCCACAGGATGGCGCCCAAGGGCTCCCCCAGGATGCTCACCGAAACCACGGACGCCTGCACGTAGCGCAGCACCCAATTGAAGACGGTGTGCCCGAGGATGGTGCAGACCAGCGCCAGTGCAACAAAGATGAGCCAGTCCTGCCCGGGGTACGGGTAGAACGGCACACCGCCGACGGCAGCCGCGGCGCTTAGGGTAACGGCACTGGCGCCGTAGGTGACAAAGGTATAGCCGGTAAGCGGCAGGCCGTGGCGCAGTCTCCTGCCAATCAACAGGTAGCCGGACACCATGACTGCCGCGAAAAGCGCCAGCAGGTCGCCGATGAAAGCCTTCTCCCCCACCTGGAAGTCGGTGGCACCAATAACGACACTTCCTACGAAAGCGAGGAAGCATCCATAGAGCGCCTTGCGCGGCACCCGCTCCTTGAAGAAGATCCAGGAACCGAGCACGACAAAGAGCGGCTGAGTGGTGACCAGCACCACGGAACTGGCGATAGAGGTGTACTTGAGCGAGATGAACCAGGTGACGAAGTGCAGCGCGAGAAAGACGCCACTGGCGGCGGAGAGGCCGACCTGGCGCGCCGTCATACCGCGCAGTGCAGGAGCGCCGCCCCAAAGCGTGAAGGGCGCGAGGAAGCAGAAGGTGAAGATGAGCCGGTAGGCCGCTATCACCAGGGGGGGAGCCGTGCAGACCCTCACCAGGATGGAGGAGAAGGAGACAGCAAAAACCCCTACCAGGATGGCCAGGTAGGGGTTGATCCAAGGTTTGGTTGTGGTGTCAGACACCCTACTCTCCCAGGTAAGCCTTTCTCACTTCGGGGTTCGAGGCGAGTTCCTTCGCATCGCCCGACAGCACCACCTCGCCGGTCTCGAGGACGTAGGCGCGGTGGGCGATGGAGAGCGCCATGTTGGCGTTCTGCTCGACCAGGAGGATGGTGGTGCCGCTGGCGTTGATCTCCTGGATGATCTGGAAGATCTGCTCGACCAGCATCGGGGCGAGACCCATGGAGGGCTCGTCCAGAAGGAGGAGTTTCGGGCGGGACATGAGCGCCCGGCCCATGGCCAGCATCTGCTGCTCGCCGCCGGAAAGTGTCTTGGCTGGCTGCTTCTTACGCTCGTTCAGACGCGGGAAGCGCTGGAAGATCTTCTCCATGTCGGAGGCGACCTCGTTGTCGCTCCTCGTGTAGGCGCCCATCTCGAGGTTCTCGAGCACGCTCATCTTGGCGAAGACGCGACGCCCCTCGGGAACCTGGGAGATGCCCAGCTTGACGATCTCGTGCGGCGGAAGCTTGGTGATCTCCTTGTCGAGGTAGGTGATCTTGCCGCCGACGGACGGGACGATGTTGGAGATGGTGTTCAGGATGGTGGTCTTGCCGGCACCGTTGGCACCGATCAGCGCCACGATCTCACCCTGATTGATCTGGAAGGAAACGTTTTGCAGCGCCTTGATGGCGCCGTAGTTCACGCTGACATTCTCTACCTTAAGCATCCGCTGCTCCTTTGCCGAGGTATGCCTCGATGACCTTCGGGTTCTTCCTGATCTCCTCGGGAGTGCCCTCGGCGATCTTGACCCCGTAGTCGAGGACGGCGATGCGGTGCGAAATACCCATGACGAACTTCATGTCGTGCTCGACCAGGAACACCGTGACGCCGGTGGCGCTGATCGCCTTGACCATCTCGGCCAGGACCTGCTTCTCCTGCGGGTTCATGCCGGCAGCCGGCTCGTCCAGGAGGATGATCTGCGGCTTGATGGCCAGGGCGCGGGCGATCTCGAGGCGACGCTGCTCACCGTAGGGAAGGTTCCCCGCCAGTTCGTACGCCTTGTGGGTCAGGTCCACCTGCTTCAGGCAGGACATGGCCAGTTCCTTGAGCTCGTTCTCCTCGCGACGGACCCACGGGAGGAACTTGAGGGCCGCACCGGTCAGGTCGAAAGACCCCTGGGTATGGGCGCCGATCAGGACGTTCTCCAGCACGGTCAACTGGGTGAAGAGCCTGATGTTCTGGAAGGTCCTGCCGATGCCGGAACCCGCAATTTTAAAAGCGGGTTTGCCGGAGATGCTTTCACCCATGAAGGAGATCTGCCCCTCGGTCGGGGTGTAGATGCCGGTGATCAGGTTGAACATGGTGCTCTTGCCGGCACCGTTGGGCCCGATCAGGGCCATGATGCTCCCCTTCTCGACCTCGAGGTTTACCTTGTCTACGGCGACCAGACCGCCGAAGCGGATGGTGACGTTATCGAGTTTCAGAATGGACATGCGTTACTCTCGTTTCGTGAGTTATTGGAGTAAGTTACTTCCCAGCCGGCTTCCTGCCCACCGCGCGCAGCAGCAGTTCGGTGACGTTGACGCCACCAAGGAGCCCGTTGGGGCGGAACACCATCAGGAACACCAGCAACGCGCCGTACACCAGCATGCGGTACTGGGACATGAAGCGCAGGAACTCCGGAGCCGAGGCGAGCACCGAGGAACCGATCACGGCGCCGGGGACGCTGCCCAAGCCACCCAGAACCACCATGGCCAGGATGTCGACCGATTTCAGGAAGCCAAAGTCGGAGGGATTGATGTAGCTCAGGAAGTGGGCATAGAGACCACCACCGATACCTGCCATGAAGGAGCCCAGCGCGAAGGCCTGGATCTTGTAGCGCGCCGTGTTAATACCCATGGCGTCGGCCGCGATCTCGTCCTCGCGAATCGCCTTCAGCGCGCGCCCGAAACGGGAGCTCTGCACGAAGGTGACCAGGATGATAGCGAAGATGGCGACCACCCAGACGTAGATCGGCATCGGGATAGAGGTCTTGGCCGGCGGCACGGTAAGGCCGAGCGCCTTGTTGGTAGGCTCGAAGTTCAGGAAGAAGACCTTGACGATCTCCGCAAAGCCCAAGGTGCAGATGGCCAGGTAGTCGCCGGTGAGCCTCAGGATCGGGAAGCCGATCGCCGCGGCCACGATGGCGGTGACCACGCCGGTAACGGCGAGGTTGGCGATGAAGGGAAGGCCGGTCTTGATGGTCACCATGGCGCTGGTGAAGGCGCCGATGCTCATGAACGCGGCGTGCCCAAGAGAGAGCTGGCCGGTCAAGCCGGTGATGACGTTAAGCCCCAGCGCCAGCACGATAGCGATGCCGACGTTGACGAGGATCTGCAACATGTACGGGTCGACTGAGCCGACCAAGCTGTTCAGGAAGTCTGCCATCGAATCTATACCTTCTTTGTGATTTTTTGACCAAGGAGGCCGGTCGGCTTGACGAGGAGCACCAGCACCAGGATGGTGAAGGCGATGGCGTCACGGTAGGACGAGTAGCCGATGGCGACGCCGAAGACCTCGGAAACGCCAAGCAGCAGGCCGCCCAGCATCGCGCCGGGGATGGAGCCGATCCCGCCCAGGACGGCGGCGGCGAAGGCCTTGAGGCCGGCCATGAGGCCCATGTTGAAGGAGACCGCGTTGAAGAGTACGCCGACCAGCACCCCGCCGGCGGCCGCGAGGGCGGAGCCAAGGGCGAAGGTGAAGGAGATGACGCGGTTCACGTTGATACCCATGAGGGCCGAGGTGTTGTAGTCCTCGGAAGTAGCACGCATCGCCTTGCCGATCTTGGTCTTTTGGACGATGAACTCGAGGGCCATCATGAGGACTGCGGAGACGCCGATGATGAGGATCTGCAGGGTGGAGATGTCAGCGGTACCCACCTTGATCTGCCGCACAGGGAAAGCCCCGTCGGGGAAACCCTTGGCGTCGGCGCCAAACACCATGAGCGCCAGCGAGGAGAGGAAGATCGAGACGCCGATCGCGGAGATGAGCGCGGAAAGGCGGGAGGACTTCCTCAGCGGGCGGTAGGCGATAAGTTCGATGATCACACCCATGATCATGCAGAAGACCATGGCGCCTGCCATGGCGACGAACACGTTCACCTTGAAAGCGGAGACCAGCAGCAGGCCGATGAAGGCGCCCGCCATGAAGATCTCGCCGTGGGCGAAGTTGATCAGGGTGATGATCCCGTAGACCATGGTGTAACCGAGGGCGATGAGCGCGTAGACGCTCCCCAGGGCCACGCCGTTTACTAGCTGTTGTAAGAACATGTCGACTTCCTTCCGACTGGATTTGTCTGACCAAAAGCCCGCATCCCGCTGCTGGGAGCAAACCTAAGGTTAAAAATTTCTCAAAATAAAACAGAGGAATAGCTAACGATGTATACCATAAGCACTTGGAAATAAGCAAGCTATTGGTAAACGCGCTACTTCTCGTAAAAAGGAATCGAAGCCGAAAATAAAACAAGAGCCGAGGTTCTAATGAGTGGCCTGACCCTCGACCGCGCGACACTTTACAACAGCTGAATCTGTTTCGCAACGTTAAACTTTTGATTAAGGCAAAAAACGGCCCCACTTTACGGCGGGACCGAGGATGTTTCGTTGAGGTCGTCATTTTTAAAACAGCGGCTGAATTTGTAGCAGGGGCAGCGTATACGCGAGGCGGGCCTAGTTCCGATCATTACATCTGGCGAGCACAAAAAAAGGTGCCGTGGACGGAGGAGGAGTCGTCCACGGCACAATTACATGACAATAAGCTTGTTTATACGGCTACTACAGGAACTGGCTCCGCAGGTGCCTGTCCCCTTTCTATCTTTCAACTTATCGACTGCCAGCTAGATTTCTGTTTCCGGCAATCTCTTCTCGAACCAGTCGTACACCGCCGGAATGATCAGCAGGGTAAGCAGTGTCGAGGTAATCAGCCCCCCCACCACCACCGTAGCCAAGGGTTTCTGAATTTCAGATCCGGTCCCGCCGGCAAAGAGCATCGGCATGAGGCTGAAGATGGCAATCGATGCAGTCATCAGCACCGGCCGCAACCGGTCCACCGCCCCCTGACGCACGGCCTCACCTAGGCCGAGCCCCTCGTCGCGCAACTGCGCGATTCGCGACACCAACACAAGCCCGTTCAGCACCGCCACGCCGAAGAGGACGATGAAGCCCACGGAGGCGGGCACCGACAGGTACTGGCCTGACAGGAACAGCGAGAAGATGCCGCCGATCAGCGCGAAGGGAAGGTTCGAAAGCACCAACAGGGCCAACCGGATCGAGCGGAAGGTGACGTAGAGCAGCAGCAGGATGAGGCCGACCGCCACCGGGCCGATGATCATCAGCTTGTTCATGGCGCGCTGCTGGTTCTCGAATTGGCCGCCCCAGGTGAGGTAGTAGCCGGACGGGAGCTTGACCTGGTCCTTGATCTTCTGCTTGGCTTCGGCGACGAAGCTCCCGATATCCCTGCCGCTCACGTTCATCTCGATGCCGATCCTTCTCACCCCGTCCTGGCGGCTGATCTGCACCGGTCCCTCCACCATCTTCACCTCGGCGAGTTGCTCCAATGGGATGTTCATCCCCGACTTGGTGGAGATAAGCAGGTTCTGGATCGCTTCAAGCGAGTTCCTCTTGTCTTCGGGCAGGCGCACCGTGATGTCGAAACTGCGGTTGGACTCGTAGAAGGTGGAAGCGGCCTTGCCGGCCACGGCGATCTCGATGACGTTCTGCACGTCGCTTATGTTGAGCCCGTAGCGGGCGATCCTGGCGCGGTCGATGGCAACGGTGAGATACGGCTGCCCGGACACCTTCTCCGTGTTGAGGTCGGTCCCCCCGCGCACGGTGGAGAGGACCTTGGCGATCTGGGCCGACTTGTCGCGCAGCACGTCCAGGTCGTCGCCGAACAGCTTCACGATCAGCTGGGCTCTCGTCCCGGCCACCAGTTCGTCGATGCGGCACTGGATCGGCTGGCTGAAGCCGAAGCTGATACCGGGGATGGTCTCCAGCGCCTCCCTCATCTCGTTGGTCAGTTCCTCCTTGGAGATGTCGCGTTTCCACTGCTCCTTGGGCTTGAACACGCCGACGTAACCGGTCTTGTCGGGCCCGCGGGTGTCGAGGGCAACGCCGGTCTGGCCGATGCGCCCAACCACCACATCCAACTCGTCGAACTTCATCAGCTTCGCCGTCGCCTGCTGGTTCACCTCCAGCGCCTTGGCCAGCGAGACACCGGGGAGCATGGCGATATCCATGTCGAAGGAGCCCTCGTCCATGATGGGCATGAATTCGGTGCCGAGCCTGGTGACCAGGAACAGCGAGAAGACCAGCAGCCCCCCCGCGATGCCGAGCACCACCTTCCTGCGGTTGAGCGCGTACTCCAGCAGCGGCAGGTACTGTTCCTTAGCCCATGCCATGATGCGGCTCTCCTTCTCGGGCTGGGGTTTCAGGATGATGCTGCAGAGCACGGGGATTATGAAGATGGAGAGAAGCAGCGACGCCAACAGCGCGATGGCGACGGTGATGGCCAGGGGGCCGAACATCTTCCCTTCGATCCCCTCCAGAGTCAGGATGGGGATGAAGGTGAGCGCGATGATCAACTCCCCGAAGATGCTTGGCTTACGCACCTCCATCACGGCCTTCAGCACCGTCTTCAGTTTCGGCTCTCGCTCGCCCGCCTCACTCAGGTGGCGCTGCACGTTCTCCACCTGGATGATGGTGGTGTCGATGATCATGCCGATGGAGATGGCGAGACCGCCCAGGGACATGAGGTTGGCGGTGATGCCGGTAAGCTTCATGACGATGAAGGTGGCCAGGAGGGACAAGGGGAGCGCCAGGAGCACCACGATACTGCCGCGGATACTGTTCAGCAGCAGGTAGAGCACCACCAGGACCAGTAGTGCGCCTTCGACGAGCGCCTTGTTCACCGTCCCCACGCTCGCCTTGACGATGTCGCTGCGGTCGTAGTACGGCACGAGCTTCACGCCTTCGGGCAACATGTTGCTCTCGTTGATCTCCTTCACCTTCGCGGCCACCCGTTTGACGACATCGCGGCTATTCTCGCCGCGCAGCATCATCACGATGCCCCCTACCGCCTCGCCCGAGGCGTCCTTGACGGCGGCGCCCATGCGTACCGCCTCGCCGATCTTGACCTGGGCCACGTCGCGCAGGTAGACCGGCGTGCCCCCCTGGGATTTCAGGACGATATTCTCGATGTCGCCGGTGCTCTGGATCAGCCCTACGCCGCGTACGATGTACTGGTCGGAGCCGCGCTCCAGCACGTTGCCGCCGACGTTGCTGTTGTTGCTGCCGATGGCGTCGTGCACGTCCGCCACGGTGACGCGGTATTTGAGCAGCTTCTCCGGGGACACCTCAACCTGGTACTGCTTGAAGTAGCCGCCGAAAGAGTTGATCTCGTTGACGCCCGGGACGCTCTTCAACTGCGGGGTCACCACCCACTCCTGGACGGTGCGCAGGTTGGTCAGGTAGGCCCGCTTTGCGTCCGGTTCCTGGGGCACCTTCCCTTCCAAGGTGTACTGGTAAATCTCCCCCATGGCGGTGCCGATCGGCCCCATGGTAACCTCGACCCCTTTGGGGACCTGCTCGCGCGCCTCGGCCAAGCGCTCGAAGACCAGCTGCCTGGCGAAGTAAATATCCACGTTGTCCTTGAACACGACCGTCACGATGGAAAGGCCGAACTTGGTCACCGAACGTAGCTGCTCGATATCGGGGAGCCCACGCATCGCCATCTCGATGGGATAGGTAACGTTGCGCTCGATCTCGACTGCGGAGAGGCCGTCGGCGTGGCTCACCACCTCGACCTGGATGTTGGTGACATCGGGGAACGCATCGATGGGGAGTTTCTGATAGGAATAGAAGCCGAAGACGACGATCGCCAGCGCAAGGAAGATGACCATCCCCTTCTGCTTCAGCATGAATGCGACTGTTTTCTCAAGCATGGGTGCTGGTCTCCTTAGTGGTCGTGCCCCGAGATTTCGCCCTTTTGCAGTTCGGATTTAAGGACGAAGCCCCCCTTCACCGCAAGCCGCTCCCCTTCCTTGATGCCCGAGAGGATTTCAACCATGCCGCCGGAAGCGCGCCCCAATTCCACCTTGCGCGGCTCGAACGCGGCGTCCCCTTCCGCGACGAAGATCAGCTTCTTCCCTTCCAGTTCCACGACGGCCTCCTCGGGCACGGCCAGCACCGCCGCCGCATCCGCCGCGGTAGCCAGCTCCACGGTTGCGAACATCTCCGGCTTCAGCTTGCGGCCGGGGTTGGCAACCTCGACCCTCGCCTTGACGGTGCGGGTCGCCTCGTCGACCACGTCAGCCAGGTAGGTGATGCGGCCGCGGAACTTGGTCTCGGGAAAGGCGGTAACCGAAACTGTCGCACTCTGCCCCCGGCGCACCTTGGCGATGTCCTTCTCGTGGATGTCCACCAGCACCCAGACCGACGAGAGGTCGGCAATGGTGTACAGGCTCTTGGCCGGGTCGGAAAGTTCGCCGACGATGGCGTGCTTCTCGGTGATGACGCCGGCTATCGGCGCGCGCACCGGGAGCAGCGGCCTCCGGTCCGCCTTCAGGTCTCTGGCCGGCACGCCGTAGAGGGAAAGGCGCTCCTGGTCGGTATGCAGTTCAGTCTGGGCCGTCTTGTAGTCGGTCTCGGCCTGCAGGATCTCCTTTCTGGCGGCGATCTTCTTATCCACCAGGGCCTTGACGCGCTCCATGTTGGACTGGGCCAGGGCAAGCCTGGTCTTGGACTGGTGGTAGCGGCTTAACGCCTCCCCCAACTCCACGCTGTCGAGGGTCGCCAGAACCTGCCCTGCCCCTACACCGTCGCCAAGCGATGCCCGCACCGCCACAATCTTCCCGGCAATGCGCGGGGAGACGTGCGCGATCCGGTCGGCATTGGCCTCCACCTTGCCGGTCGCACTGATGACGCCAGGCATCTGCGCTTTCTTGGCCGCGGCGAGCGTCACCCCGTTTTGTTTCTGCACCTCGACGGCCATCTTCACGAGTTTCTCGCCGTGCTCGTCGTGCCCTTTCTCTTCCTTGCCCTCGGCGTGGCCGCCCTTCTCTTCGCCGTGCGCGCCCTTCTCTTCTGCATGTCCTGCTTCTGCATGCTCGGCATGCTCGCCCGCTCCGGGAGTATTGATCAGCCGGTAGGCGACGCCGCCCCCGAGCGCGATGGTGAGGACTAAGCCTATGATGATTCCCTTCTTGTTCACTGCGCACCTCCGTTAATGTCAGCGGCTACGGCCGATTCCAGTCTGTTGAGAGCTACCTGCCTGGCGTGCAGCGCGGCCAGGTAGCTGTCGCTCACCTCGAAATGTTTCTTCTGCTCCTCGATCACCGCCAGGATGCCGACCTCACCGAGCCGGTACGCTTCCTGGGTCAGCTTCAGGTTTTCATCGAGCTGGCGCAGGATGTCAGTACGGTAAAGAGAGAGCACTTTTTCGGCGTTAGCGAGGCTGGCATCGGCGCTCTCGACCTCGCGTTCCACGCTCGCGGTGGCACCCTGCAGCCGGATCTCCGCGCTGGAGCGTTTAGCCCGCGCCTCCTGCTGCCCGGCCTGGTTCCGGTCGAACACCGGTATCGGCATCGAGAGCTTCAGCCCGATGGTATAGGAGGTTTCCCGCCCCTCGACGCCACCGATCTCCATGGATGAGGTGTCGCGGGTCAACGCGATCCCTACGGTAAGGCTGGGAATCCCTTCCGCCTTGGCGAGCTCGACCTCGGCGTCACTCTTCTGCATCGCCGCATGCAGGGCCTTGAGGTCGGGACGGTTCTGCATAGCGACCTGCTTCAGGTCCCCAACCACCTTGAGGCGAACATCGTTGCCGTTCAACGTCCCGCTCAGATCCGGGGACGCTGTCGGCGGGAGGGCCATGAGCGCGAACAGTTTCGCCCTCGTGTCCAGCAGACTCCGCTGCATTTCGATCAGGTTGCCCTCGCTACGAACCAGCTCGACCCTGACCAGGTACATCTCAAGTTCGGGGATATCCCCCGCCGCCAAGCGATCCACCGCCACCTGGAGCAGTTGCTTATTGAGCTCTATGGAATGCCGGGCCAGGCCGACCCGCTCCTGGGCGAGCAGCGCATCGAAGAATGCGGCCTGCACCTGCTCCTTGAGAGAACGTTCGCGGTCCGCTACCTGCCAGCGGTAGGCGGCAAGGTCGCGCTCCGCGACGGTGCGGCGCTTGAGGCGCTTATCGCCCAGCAGGAACTCCTGGGAGATACCAAGGGAGAGGGTGCTGTCATCGCTGCTGCCGGTGAGAGCGCCGGTGGCGGCTTCCACTTCCAGCGTAGGATTGGGGATTACGCCGGCACGCACCGAGGCGGCGTCGAAGACACCGGCCTCTGTGCGCAAAGAGGCGAGCTCCGGATTGTTGGTGAGCGCAGCTGCCACTGCGTGCTGTAGCGAAAGCGGCTGAGGCTCGGCAAATACGGGTACGGCTGACAATAAAGACAAAGCGACGGCCACGGCTAGGCGCGCGCCCCTGAAGGCGTTTGTTGCCAAGAAAAACCTCCTGAATGCATGTTGGAAAAGTGAAGAAAACAGGACAGACCACGGCACAACCATGCCGGGAGAACGGGCTCCGGCAAAGGACGTACTACGGCCGTAAAAGGGGTGCTAGGCGCGTAACTGCGGGGGTACGAACTTGGAGAGGAATACTTCGGGTAAGAAGGTAAAGCGGTCGAAACTCTGAAGTGTGGTGAAAACAGGATAGTAGTCGAGGGAGAAATGACCGACGCTCATTGAGATGTGGCAGGCGCAGTCACAGCAGAAGTCACAGTCATCATGGTCGCCTTCCCCCTGCAACGGGCAATCGGGGGTGTCGCAGCCACGGTCCACATGGGAATCAGCTTGCACGCAATCAGCGACCGACACGCAGCGCTCCAGGGCGTGCGCATTGTCACAGGCTCCGCTGAGAAAGGTGCAAACGATCACTGCGAGTAGCAGGAAAGAGAAAAATTTGAGAGGGAATAACTTACGCATGCGCCGGCGAAGATAACGAATGAGTGCAGAAAGTGTCAAGACAAAAAGGGCGAATACTATTCGCCCCTCGTCTCGGTGTCAAGGTGCGGCTCGTGCAGTTTGACTGGCTTACCCCGCCTCATCCTCAAGTTCAGCATCTCCACCATGACCGAGAACGCCATGGCGAAGTAGATGTACCCTTTGGGGATGTGCATCCCGAAGCCCTCGCCAATCAGGGAAACGCCGATCAAGAGCAGGAAGCTCAGTGCCAGCATCTTGATGGTTGGGTGCCTTTCCACGAAGGCGCTGATCTTGCCGGAGAAGAGCATCATGAAGCCGACGGAGATAACCACAGCGGCCACCATGATGAAGAGCTGACTGGCCATGCCGATCGCGGTGATGATGGAGTCGAGCGAGAAGACGATGTCGAGCAGCAGGATCTGCACGATCACCGCACCGAAGGTGGCGCCGACATTGGCGGCATGCACTACCTCTTCCCCTTCAAGCTTTTCGTGAATCTCGAGGGTGCTTTTCCAGATCAGGAAGAGACCGCCGCTGAGGAGGATCAGGTCGCGGCCCGAGATCTCGTTGCCGAGGAGGCTGAACAGAGGCGTTGTGAGACCCATGAGCCAGGTGAGCGAGAACAGCAGCGCAATGCGGATGAACATGGCCAGCCCCAGGCCGGTCAATCTCGCCCTCTCCTGCTGTGCTGCCGGAAGTTTACTCGCCTGGATGGAGATGAAGATGATGTTGTCGATGCCGAGCACGATCTCCAGCGCGCTCAAAGTAACCAGGGCCATCCAGACCTGCGGGTCGGTAAGCCAGTCCATTTATAGGTTCTCCTTCAAGAAATAAGTAAGCCTCGCCACTTGGGTCCCCTCCCCCGGAGGGGGAGGGACAGGGAGGGGGAATGCAGGTGAGCCCCCCTCCCAGCCTCCTCCCTCCAGGGGGAGGAGTAATTGACGGAGAGGAGCGACCTTCTACCGCCGCACCGCCATCTGCTCAAGCCGCGCGATGCGATCTTCCATCGGCGGGTGCGTGGAGAAGAGCTGCATTACGCCGCCGCCGGTGAGCGGGTTCACGATGAACATGTGCGCCGTTGCCGGACGCGCCTCCTGCATGGGCAACGCCTGCGAGCCCATGTGCAGTTTCCTTAGTGCCGAGGCGAGCGCCAGCGGCCGTCCGCAGATCTCGGCGCCGGTGGCGTCGGCCAGGTATTCCCGCGAGCGGGAGACAGCCATCTGGATCAGCATGGCGGCGATGGGAGCGATGATCGCCATGGCGAGCGAGCCGACCAGGCCGCCGATGCCGCCCCCCTCCTCGTCGTCGCGTCCGCCGGCGAACATGGCGCCCCACTGCAGCATGTTGCCGATCATGGAAATGGCGCCAGCGAAGGTGGCCGCGATGGTACCGACAAGGATGTCGCGGTTTTGCACGTGGGCCAGTTCGTGCGCCATCACACCTTCAAGTTCCTCAGGCGAAAGGATGCGCAGGATCCCTTCCGTCGCGGCAACCGCGGCGTGTTCAGGGTTGCGCCCGGTAGCAAAGGCGTTGGGGCTGTCGGAAGGAATGATGTACACCTTGGGCATGGGGAGCCCGGCCCGCGCAGCCAGGTTGCTCACCAGGTTGTAGAACATGGGGTGGTCCTGCGGGCCGATCTCCTGGGCGCCGTACATGCTCAGGACGATCTTGTCGGAGAACCAGTAGGAAAAGAAGTTCATGCCCAGGGCAAGGACGAAGGCCATCATCATCCCGGAGCGGCCGCCGAGGGCCTGCCCCATGGTCACCATGAGCACGGTGAGAAGAGCTAACAGGAAAGTCGTTTTCAGTCTTTGCATAACATTTACCTCTACGAGTGTTATGTCCCGAAGGACTCGGTTCGGCCGAGGGTAAATAAAAAGACCTTTACCCTCGGCATTAGTTACCAGGATAAAGGTCTTGTTGACAGGTTTACTGTCCCGGCTCCGGGTCTTGCGACCGTATTGACGAAGCTCGGGTCGACCATTTCTCTGGCCGATAACTACTCCCCTTTAACGATTTGAAATATAATTTTTCCTATGCAAGTTGTCAAGGGTAATCGGTAACAGCAAATACTGGGGGAAAACCCAAAAGACATAAACGAACAGGGATAAAGGGGATAAAACCAAAAGACTCTAGGTTTTGAAGCCAATGAAGTTAAAATTCAAGCCTTTATCCTTTTTATCACTTTCATCCCTGTTAAACGGTTTGAAGGTTTATCTTTGCCCCCTGCGGCGTGCGCCAGTGCGTGAAGCTTTGAGGGCAAAAAAAAACGGCCCCTGCCGAAGCAGGGGCCGTCGGTACTGCGAGGTCAGGCATTAGTCCATCTTGACGGGTACTTTTGCCTTGAGGACGAACTTGCCGTCCTTGACTGCGAGGAGGCTCAGCGGGCTCTTGATCGGCTCGCGGTTAGCCTGCATGCTGATGGTGCCGGAAACGCCTTCGAATTTCTTGGTCTGTGCCAGGGTGCCTTTGAAGACTTTCGGGTCAACGCTGTTAGCGCGCTTCATGGCGTCGGCCAGCAGCATTACAGCGTCGTAGCCCTGGGCGTCGAACAGGCCCGGGAGTTCGCCGTTGTGCTTGGCTTTGAACGCCTCGATGAACTTGGCGGTAGCAGGAGCTGCCTGCTCGGTGGAGAAGCCCAGAGCGGACATGGAGCCCTCGACGGCCGGGCCGCCCAGCTCGATGAATTTCGGGGAGAACAGGCCGTCGCCGCCGAACATCGGAGCCTTCAGACCCTGCTTGCGGGCCTCTTTCATGATGAGAGCGCCTTCGGTGTAGTAACCGGAGAACAGGATGACGTCCGGCTTCTTGCTCTTGATGTTGGTGATCTGAGCGGAGAAGTCCTTGTCGCCGTCTTTCACTTTCTCGTCAGCAACGATCTTGATGGACGGAACCTTGGCGGCAGCATCGCGGAAGGTCTGGGACAGACCGACGGAGTAGTCGTTGTTGTCGGAAGTCACGATGGCTACTTTCTTGAAGCCGAGGTCTTTCGCGAAGTACTCGATGCAGGCCGGGATGGCGATGGAGTCGAGCAGGGTGTCGCGGAAGATGAAGTCGCCCACTTCGACGACGCCCGGGCCGGTTGCGCCTGCGGAGAGGAGCACAACGCCTGCTTTCTGCGCGATCGGAGCGGCAACCTTGGTGATGCCGGTGGTCGGGTCGCCAACGATGGCGGTGACGTTGTCACGGGAGATGAACTTCTGGGTTACGGAAGCGCCTTCCTGCTTGTCGCCACGGTTATCGGCTTCAACGATCTCGATCTTCTTGCCCTGGATGCCGCCGGCAGCGTTGATCTCGTCGGCAGCCATCTTCATGCCTTCGAGGGTCGGTTTGCCGAACATGGCCACGTCGCCGGTGAGGGCGCCGAGGAAGCCGATCTTGATGGTGTTACCAGCCGGTGCTGCAGCCGGAGCTGCGCCCTCTTTGGCCTCTTCTTTCTTCTTGCAGCCGAATGCACCGACTGCCAGCATTGCTACCAGCAGCAACGCGCTGATCTTCTTAAAGCTCATGCAGACTACCTCCTTGGGTTGATGAGTCACATTGTCAGGTACAGCTCCAACACGTCAACAGATTCTAATTGTCACTACTTGTTTGTCAAGACAGTGGCATTGAATCTCTCTCCGGCACAGGTAGTGCCGGAGAGAGCATGCTGTCTTAGAAGCTGTAGTTAGCAATGAGCTTCAGGTCGTACGGGTTGTCGGAACCGTTGGCGAAGTAGTCGCCGAGGATGACGTAACCTGCACGAGCGCCCAGGGTAACGTTGGCGCTGAGCTTGTAGTAAGCTTCAGCGTTGATCTCGGTGCCGAGGTAGTTGCTCTCACCGGAGTTCCTCGCGGGACGAACAACGCCATCCTTAGCGATGGAAGCGAAACCAACGTTAGCGGCACCAGAGAGCTTGTCGGTGAAGTTGTAGTCGTAGCCCAGGGTGCCCATGATGACGCCTTCGCCGTTGTTGTTCACGTCGTAGATGATGGCGTTATCGATGGTGGTTGCCCACTTGTCACGACCGAGAATGGTCATCTCGGAATCGTAGAACTGGCCGCCTTCGGTGCCGCCATTGCCGGTTGCTACGTAGAAGGCATCTTTGCCGCCGGAAACGTAGAGGAAGTTGGCACGTGCGGTACCACCGCCCGCCGGCATTTTCGCGCCGAGGTTGAAGGCGTAACCTTTTGCATCTACGTTAGCGGCAAGGTCGCCGAACTGCTTAACTGCGAAGCCGCTCAGTGCCACCGGGCCGACGTTGCCGGCTGCGTTCACGCCCAAGGTGTGGACGGTGAGATCCGGGGTGCCATTAGTTTCGCTGTTGTCCTTGATGAAGTAGTAGCCGGCGCCGAGGGTCAGGTCCTTGGACACCTTGTAGCTACCGTCCAGAGAGAACATGTCATGGGTCTTGCGGCCGAGGGTCTCGGTAAAGGTATTGTTGGAATCGGCGAAACGGAAGAAGCCAGCTGCGATGCTTGCATTGGAGTAGTCGTGCGAGAGGAGCACACCTGCCATATCTGCGTCGAACACAATACCTTTGAAGGCATCGTTGTAAGGCATCATACCGATCTTGGTGTTGAGAGCCGGATAGTTGAGGTCGAGGTAAAGGTGCTTGGTCTCAATGTTGGTCGTGTCGGCACCGAGGGCGCCGCCGCCACCACGAGTGGCAAGAGAGCCATCGGCGGAGCTTGTGTTATAGGAGCTGTTACCCCAGTTGTTGTAGTCGAACTCGAACTTAGTAACGAGTTTGACATGGTCGTCAGCCTTGGCGGTGTAGCCGAGACGAACGCGCTCAACGAAATAGTTAGCGGTCTTCGGGCTGTTGGCAATGACGCCGGTGTTGTTGTAGTTGGATACGTCGAAGAACGTGGTGAATGCGCCGCTGAACTGGTTCTCGAGAGCGAGTGCGGAGCCTGCGGATGCTGCGGTCAGTGCGGTTGCGATGGCTACTACTAAGAGCTTCTTGTTGCTTTTTTTCATACTGCCTCCTCGTTGTGTAGTAATTGCATTACAGCATTTTTAAACTGTGTTGCCCGGTAAAACTGAGAAGAACCCTATCCCCCCTTTCATCGATTGAATTAAAAAAACCCGGATACAGAACTGGCCCCTACTGACGCAGGGGCCAGGGATAAATTACAATATCTGGCTCAAAAACAACTTGGCGCGCTCGTGCGTGGGCGCGGTGAAGAAGTGCTCTGGAGTGCCCTCCTCCACGATGCGACCCGCGTCCATGAAAATGACGCGGTCGGCCACTTCACGCGCGAAGCCCATCTCGTGCGTGACCACGGCCATGGTCATGCCGTCCCTTGCCAAATCCTTCATGACGTCGAGCACTTCGCCGATCATCTCGGGGTCGAGCGCGGAGGTCGGCTCGTCGAACAGCATGAGCTTCGGGTCCATGGCCAGCGAACGCGCGATGGCAACGCGCTGCTGCTGTCCGCCCGACAGCTTGCCCGGATACGATCTTGCCTTCGCGGCGAGACCCACGCGCTCCAGAAGCATCATGGCCTTCTCTTCGGCCTCCTGCTTCGAACGCTTGCGCACCACGATCTGGGCCAGCGTCAGGTTCTCCAGCACGGTCTTGTGCGGGAACAGGTTGAAGGACTGGAACACCATGCCCACTTCCTCGCGCACCTTGGTGATGTCGGTCTTCGGGTCGTAAAGATCCATGCCGTCCACGACGATGGTGCCGCGGTCGATCTCCTCGAGCCTGTTGATGGAGCGCAGCAGGGTCGATTTGCCGGAACCGGAAGGACCTATGATAACGACCTTTTCACCGTCGTAGATGTCCATGGAAACGCGATCCAGCGCACGGAAAGAACCGTAGACCTTGATGATTTCCTTTGCCTCTACCATTTTCCTGCGGCTATTTGTTGACACTGACACGCTCCTCCATTACGCCGATGATCTTCGAGAAGAACAAGGTGATGATCAGGTAGATCAGCGCGATGACCGTGTAGGTCTCAAAATAGGTGAAGGACTCGGAGGCGTACTCGCGGCCGCGGCGCAAAAGGTCGGCGACCGCGATGATGGAGACCAGCGAGGAGTCCTTCAAAAGAGCGATGAACTCGTTGCCTACCGGCGGCAGGATAACCTTCACCGCTTGCGGCAGGATGACGTGAATCATGGTCTGACGGCCGTTCATCCCCAGGGAGAGGGCAGCCTCGCGCTGTCCCTTGGCGATGGACTCGATCCCGGCGCGTACCACCTCGCCCATGTAGGCGCCATAGCAGACGGCCATGGCGATGATGGCGGAAAGGATGGCCGGAACCTTCACGATGGTACCCAGTGCATAGTAGATGTAGAAGATCTGCACCAGCAGCGGGATACCGCGAATGACTTCGACGTACAGGGAGGCGACGCCGTTGAAGAACCGGTTCTTGGAGATCCGGCCCAGGCCGGTGATGAGGCCAATGACGATTGCCAGGAGTATCGCCCCGAGGGTCACCTGGAAGGTCACCGCGATGCCGTCGGGAACGAACTTGATAATGTTGAGGTACGGGTCCGGTCTGCTCCAGACCAGGTAGGCAATGGTGCCGATGGCGCCAAAGAACGCTATGCGCCAGGCGGTGAACAGGCCGCGGTCGCTTTTACGGGGAATGGCGGCGCCGTCCCCTACATCGATAATCTGCTTTTTTGCTTCAGTACTCATGCTTTCTTGTGACCGTCCCGCGCCGGCGGTGTGCCGGCTCTTATTGATGCGCTGCTGTGCTGCGTCTTTCTTTTAAAGAAAGCTCCTGCAGAAGCGGTTGCTACTGTCGGGTAGCGATCCGTTCTGCAGGAGCTTTTTGTGCCGTTACTTAAGCTGCCACTTCTTCTTGAGCTGTGCGTCGATCTTCTTTTTCTGAACCGCTGCGATTCCCTTATTCAACTGGGCCACCAGCTCCTTGTTGCCTTTCTTGACCACGATGCCGTAAGCCTCTTTGGTGAAGGACTTGCCCACGATCTTGAACTTGGAGCTGTACTCCTTCTTCTGCAGGGCGTAGGTAATGGCGGTCGGCTCGTCGCAGACGACACCGGCGATGCGACCGGCAGCCATGTCTTCGAAAGCCAGGCCGACTTCGTCGTAGGTCTTCAGCTCGACACCGGCAACCTTCTTGACTTCCATGGCGCCGGTGGTGCCGATCTGCGCGCCAACCTTCTTGCCTTTGAGGTCTGCGATCTTGGTGCCCTTCTCAGCCTTGGGCACTACCAGGATCTGGCCGATCTGGACGTAAGGAGTGGTGAAATCGTACTTGGCCTGGCGCTCCGGGGTGATGGTGACCGAGGAGATGATGGCGTCGTACTGACCGGCTTCCACGCCGGCAAAGATGCCGTCCCAAGCGGTGTTCTTGAAGGTGACCTGCAGACCGGCCTCTTTGGCGACAGCAGTCATGAAATCGATGTCGAAGCCGACAATCTTCTTGTTGGCGTCAACAAACTCCATCGGCGGCCAGGTTGCGTCAGACGCGACGGTGATCGCTTTCGGTGCGGCGAAAGCCGCGGACACAAAACAAAGTCCCAAAGCCAAAACTGCAGTCAGAGTACGAAGTGCTTTCATGCTTCCTCCATAAAATGTCTTTAATATTAAACGGCATACACCATTTACGTTTTCGCCGCATACTTTTAAAGCTAATTCACCCTCTTGTCAACCACTTATTAATTAGACATTGCGCTCGGTTTAAGCCCATGTTAACTTGTCTTACCACAATTTAGTGAATTCAAGGTTTTATGAGGTCAAAATTACTTTGGGATCTGTGAAAAAAATTCGTGCGGGTATACTTCTTTTGATAACAACGTTCTTCTGGGGCGTAACTTTCACTGTGGTGAAGGACGCCATCAGCAAGGTTGACGTATTCGTTTTCCTATCTCAAAGATTTCTAATTGCTGCTGCAATCATGCTTCCCATCGCTTTAACGCGCACTAATAGAGTAAAAGCCAGACTGCTCACACACGGGACCATTCTTGGAATCCTCTTATTTGCTTCCTACGCCTTCCAGACCGTCGCCCTGAAGTACACCAGCGCATCGAACACCGGCTTTCTCACCGGACTCAGCGTCCTGTTGGTACCGCTGTTCGGAGCCGCCATTTTCCGACATGCCGTGGGCGCCGGAATCAGGTGGGGTGTCGGTCTCGCGACACCGGGGTTGTTCCTGCTCTGCACCGACGGCAGCCTGAGCTTCAATATCGGGGACATCCTGGGGGCCATTTGCGGGGCCTGCGTCGCACTGCACCTGCTCTATACCAGCCATTTCACCCGCCACGCCGACAGCGACGTCTACTTGCTCACCACCTTGCAACTGTCCGTGGTAGGCCTGTTGAGCCTCGCATCAGCACAGGCGCGTGGCCAGGAAGTCTTCGTCTGGCACCCTGAACTGCTCTGGACCCTGGTGGTCTGCGTGCTGATCGCCACTATCTTTGCCTTCCTGGTGCAGACCACCATGCAGAAGTGGATCAGCCCCGCCCATACTGCGCTCATCTTCTGCACCGAGCCCGTCTTTGCCGCGGCCTACGCATACTATGCGGCCGGCGAGCGGCTTGGCGTCCTGGGGTTGCTCGGGGCCGTTCTGATCCTGGCGGGCATGATCGTTTCCGAATTGCTCCCGGATGGCGCCGACAGCGACGCGAGCGTCAGTGTCGCCGCCGAAGGGTGACCGGCAAGTTATCGGTTGACACCGGTTTCTCCTTATAATAATTTTTTCGATCTAGCCATACCGACACACGCACACTGGGCGCAATGCCGCACCAAAAAGGGGACGCGATGATAAACACAGGAGACCACAGCGAGCTTAAGCACCATTTCGCCAGCGACAACTACGCAGGGATCTGCGCGGAGGCATGGCAGGCGATGGCGGAGGCCAACAGCGGACTGGCGAGTTCCTACGGCGACGACCGCTGGACGGCCCAGGCGTGCGAGAAGATCCGCGAGCTTTTCGAAACCGACTGCGAGGTCTTCTTCGTTTTCAACGGCACCGCGGCCAACTCGCTTGCGCTGGCATCGCTGTGCCAGTCCTACCACTCTATTGTCTGCCACGAGATGGCGCACATCGAAACCGACGAGTGCGGCGCCTCCGAGTTCTTTTCCAACGGCACCAAGGTGCTTTTGGTGCCGGGCGACAACGGCAAGATCAACCTCGATGCCGTCGAGCACACCATCACCAAGCGCAGCGACATCCACTACCCCAAGGCGCGCGCCTTGAGCATCACCCAGGCGACCGAACTGGGCACGCTCTACTCCGTGGCGGAACTGCAGGCGATCGGGGAACTGGCGAAGAGGTTCGACCTGCGGGTGCACATGGACGGTGCGCGTTTCGCTAACGCGGTTGCCGCCCTCAACGTCGCCCCTAAGGAGATCAGCTGGCAGGCCGGTGTCGACGTTCTCACCTTCGGCGGGACCAAGAACGGGTTTGCCGTGGGCGAGGCGGTCGTCTTCTTCAACAAGGAACTCGCCTACGAGTTCGACTACCGCTGCAAGCAAGCCGGGCAACTGGCCTCCAAAATGCGTTTCCTGACGGCACCCTGGATCGGCATGTTGGAAAGCGGCGCCTGGCTCAGAAACGCCGCGCACGCCAACAGCTGCGCGCGCCTTTTGGCAAACGAGATCAAGAAGATACCGCAAGTGCGCATCATGTTCGAAAGCCAGGCCAACTCCGTCTTCCTTGAGATGGCGCCGGAAGCGCTGGAAGCCCTCAGGGCTCGCGGTTGGCACTTCTACACCTTCATCGGCTCCGGCGGCGCCCGCTTCATGTGCTCCTGGGACACCAAGGTGGATGAGGTCGCCAACCTGGTGGCAGACATCAAGGCGTGTGTTTAACCCTCCACAACCTGGTTAGGCCTTGCCATCTACTACAGGCGTTCACACTCCCCTCTCCCTCTGGGAGAGGGCTAGGGTGAGGGTATTGCCACTCCAAACCTCCCTCACCCACCCTTCGGGCACCCTCTCCCGGAGGAAGAGGGACGCAGAAGATCAACCTCACCAAAAAATTTATTTGCTGTAAAAGATGAAGGGACGCCGAACTAGTGTTGGCGTCCCTTTCTAATTGCATCAGAAAATTCCTGATATTGTTTTTCGTTTAATCCTACAACATCTCCAACTGCTGAGCCTTGGTGAAGTAGCTCCGGTAGCCTTGCAACACGATGAGATACGCAGTGATGGCGACGGCACCGGTGATGGCACACATGATGGCCACTTGGTAGCGGACCGCCACCATCGGCTCCGTCCCGGAGAGGATCTGGCCGGTCATCATGCCGGGAAGCGATACGATCCCCATGGCAGCCATGGTGTTGGCGGTCGGCATGATGGCGGCGCGGAAGGCGTTTCGTAACGCCGGTTTCGCAGCCTGGCGCGCACTCGCTCCCAGGCAAAGTGCGGTCTCTATCTCCTCGCGCCGCTCTCGCATCTCGGCCCCCAGGCGCTCGGCCGCGAGGCTTGCACTGTTCATAGAGTTGCCGATGATCATCCCGGCCAGGGGAATCAGGTAGCGCGGATCGTACCAGGGGGAATAGTGCACCACCAGCGAGCAGAAGACGAAGGTGACGCCCCCGCAGCCGATCAAGAGTGCCGTCCCCACCACCTGGTAGAAACGTGGCATCTTGCGTTTGATGCGCGAGCCGATCACCTGCAGCGAAAAGCCTCCCATGACCAGCAGGATCGCCAGCACGGGCAGCGGGTGCTGCACGGCGAAGATGAAATGAAGCAGGTAACCGACCGCCAGCAACTGGAACACCATCCGCAGCGATGCCCAGAACATCTGCCCTTCCTGGCCGATCCGCTTCAGCCTGGCGAGCCCGATGGCGACAAGCACTAGGCCATAGGCGACCACGAGATCCAGGATGCCGAGATTAACCAAGCCCTGATTATCCATTATCCCTCCTGGTCCGAAGGTTCGGACAGGAACCTTTGCAGTTCCACGGTGGCCGGGTGCACCAGGAACTCGGCCGCCCTCCCCTGCTCCAGGATCTGTCCTGCCTCGAGGTAGAAGCAGTAGTCTGCCACCTTTTCGGTCAGGCGCAGATCGTGAGTCACCATGATCATGGTGAGGTTCCTGCCGTGGCAGATCTCGCGCAGGGTGACGGCCAGTTCATCCGAAGTCCTGCGGTCCAGCGCGCTCGTCGGCTCGTCCAGCAGGAGCACCTTGGGCTTCGTGATCAAAGCCCGGGCCACCCCGACGCGCTGCTGCTGTCCCAGTGACAGAGAGCGCGCGTCGCGTTCCAGCAGTTCCCGGTCCAGCCGCGCCAGCGTTAGCACCTCGGCAACCTCGGCGCTTTGCGCAGCAGGTAGAGCCTCGTGCCGGTAGCAAAAGGGCATCTGCAGGTTGTCGAGGACCGTCCCCTCGAACATGAATGGCTTCTGCGGCACCAGCGCCACCAGCCGCCGCAACTGAAGCGGGTCCATGGTGGCAATGTCCGCCCGGCCGACCGATATGCGTCCCCCGCTCGGCTCCGTGAGTCGGTTGATCAGCCGGATCAGCGTACTCTTGCCGCCTCCCGAAGGCCCGATGATGGCGGTTATCTCACCCGCCTTGGCGGAAAAGGAGATGCCATCCAGCAACGTCACGCTGGCGCCATCGGCGCTGCGTCCTAAAAAGGAAACATCATCAACTGTAACCATACCTGTATCAGTTCCTCCCCAAACACCTCTCTCTACTCAAAAACCCAGCAGTCCCCCACCCTTCCCTATACCTTCTCCGCTTGGCTACCGCACAGCATTTGACTTGAGGCGCAACATATCGTATTGTACCATTAGTAGTACAACCAACAAAAGAGGAAGCATATGAATACGATTACTTACAGCTCAGCCCGCAGTAACCTCGCAGAAACAATGGAAAAGGTTTGCGATGACCATGCCCCCATAATCATTACCCGAAAGGCGGCGAAGCCGGTGGTGATGATGTCTCTGGATGACTACGAAGCCCTTGAAGAAACCGCTTATCTCCTGAGAAGTCCGAAGAACGTACGACGCCTGCTGGAGTCTATCGCGCAGCTTGAAACGGGCAAGGGTGTCGAAAGAGAGTTGATCGAGTGAAACTGATCTTCTCGGAAATTGCTTGGGAGGATTATCTCTATTGGCAAGGTGTCGACAAGAAAGTTGCCAAGAGAATCAACACTCTTATCAGAGAGATCCAAAGAACACCACACGAGGGGATCGGGAAACCGGAACCGCTGAAGCACGCCCTCTCAGGCTATTGGTCCCGCAGAATAAACGAGGAGCACCGCATTATCTACAAGGTTGAAGATGACACCGTGACGATTGCACAACTCCGCTATCACTACTGAGCGACCGCTACCACGAGAGCTGAAAGTAGAGCCTCATCCGATCGACGCCAACTCCAGCCGCCCACCCCAACGTAGCATCAGCTCTCCACGCAGCCTCTCATGCCCCGTCTGCTCCAGTTCAGGATCCTTCTCAACCAGCGCGAAGGCATCCTTGCGCGCCTGTTCCAGCACTCCGCCGTCACGCAGTATGTCGGCAACCCGCAACTCCGGAAGACCTGCCTGCCTGGTGCCGAGGAAGTCGCCGGGACCACGGATCTGCAGATCGGCTTCGGCGATGACGAAGCCGTCGGAGCTTTTCACCATCACCTCCAACCGCTTCTGGCCGTCCTCGGAGAGCTTGTCGCCCGCCAAGAGGATGCAGCGGGAACGCTCGCTACCGCGCCCTACCCTGCCGCGCAACTGGTGCAACTGCGAGAGCCCGAAGCGCTCGGCGTGCTCGATCACCATGACGGTCGCGTTGGGAACGTCGATGCCCACCTCGATGACGGTGGTGGACACCAGGATGTCGGTCTCCCCAGCCTTGAATCCCTTCATCACCGCTTCCTTTTCGACGGCGCTCATCCGGCCATGCAGCACGGCGACGCGCAGGTCAGGGAATACCTCCTGGGCCAGGTGCTCGGCCATCTGCACCGCGGCCTTCAGGTCGATCTTCTCCGACTCCTCTACCAACGGGTAGATGACGTAGGCCTGCCTCCCCTTCCCAACCTCCTCGCGCACCAGGGAATAGACCTCACGCCGGCGCGACTCGCGCACCATGCGGGTCTCGATCGGGGTGCGGCCAGGCGGCAACTCGTCGATCACGGAAAGGGAGAGGTCGCCGAAAACGGTCATAGACAGGGTGCGCGGGATCGGCGTCGCGGTCATCACCAGGATGTCCGGGTTGCTCCCCTTCTTCTTCAACAACGCGCGCTGCACCACGCCGAAACGGTGCTGCTCGTCGATGATGCCCAGACCCAGTCGGTGGAACTCGACCTTATCCTGGATCATGGCATGCGTCCCTACCACGATGCGGGTCTCGCCGGAGGCGATTTTCTCAAGCGTGTCGTTCTTCCCCTTGATGCTCGCAGTCAAAAGGGAAACGGAGATGCCAAGTTTCTCGCAGTAGCTGTGGATGTTCAGGTAGTGCTGCTCGGCCAGAAGTTCCGTCGGAGCCATGATGGCGACCTGGTAGTCGTTCTCAACGCAGATCAGCGCGGCCATGAGGGCCACCAGCGTCTTGCCGCAGCCGACGTCCCCCTGCACCAGGCGGTGCATCGGATGCGGCGCGATCATGTCCTCCTTGATTTCCGAGAGAACCCGCTTCTGCGCGCCGGTCAGATTGAAAGGTAGCAGCTTCAGCAGTTCCTTGGTGTAGCGGTGGCTAACCTGGAAGCTGATGCCATCCTCGAGCGCGATGCCGCGCTTCTTCATGGCAAGCCCAAGCTGCAGGAAAAACAGTTCGTCAAAGGCGAGCGAGCGATGTGCTGCCGAGCGCCCGCTGTTGAGATCGGCAAGCGAATTGGAAGGATCTGGCTGGTGCGCTTCCCTGAGCGACACCGGCAGGCTTAAAAGGCGATGCCGGCGCAGGAGGTCTTCCGGTAGTGCCTCCTTCACGTAGCGGCTGTAGCGGGGCACGGTGTCGCGCATAATGCGGCGCATCACCTTCTGACTCACCCCCTCGGTGAGCGGGTACACGGGGAGGATCCGCCCGAAGTTCTCCGGGTCGCGCGCCATGACCTGCTCGATCTCCTCCCCCTCGCCGGCCCACTCCACCTCGGGGTGGTGCATCTCGCGCTGGAATCCGAACTGGGACACGTCCCCGATGAAGATGCCGCGCCTACCGGCAACGAACTGCTTCTTGAGGAACTGCGAATGGAAGTTGAACCACTTGAGCGAGAGGCTGCCGGTCTCGTCCCTGACGATGGTCTCGAAGTAGCGCCGCCCCCCCTTGGTGACCTGCGCCTCAGCGGAAACAACCGTGGCAAAGAACGCCTCGGAGTTGCCGGGACGCAGTTCGGAGATCCGCTTGAGCTGGCGCCGGTCCTCGTAACGGTTGGGGAGAAGGAACAGGGCATCCTCGACCGTCGCGATCCCCTTTTTGGCCAGAAGATCGGCGAGCTTGGGCCCCACTCCCTTGATGGCGGTCATCGGGGTCTTCAGTTGTTCGGGGACGGAAATGACGGTGGTTGGTGCAGAGTTGACGGGTTTAGCAGGCTTGGGGGCCGGAACGTGACGGGTAATGCGGAGGGCGCCGTCGGCGATCTCGACGCAGACCTGGTCGCCGGGACCGAGCTTCAGGGAATCCCTGAGCTGTTCCGGAAGCTTGAGCGACCCGTCTGGTGCGAGCGTTATGATTGGCATGGAAGGAAAAGAAAGGCGCCCGAAGCAAGCTCCGGGCGCCGGTCGTTGTTATTCGAAGATCTTGTTGAGGTCGGCGACGATGTCGTCGACGCTGATGCCGTGAGCGGCGCAGCCCTGCTCGAGGGACTCGTTCTGAGCGCCCATGCAGCCGATGCAGCCGAGGTTGTATTTAGCGAGCACCTTGACGACGTCCGGGTGCATCCTCATCACTGCGGCAAAAGTCATGTCCTTGGTTACCTGAGCCATGTAAATCCTCCTGGTCACGCGCTGGCGCGCATGTTGGTTGTGGTGCGAAACGGGTGAGTGCTGCTTTTATTCGTAGCGGATCTCGATGATCTCGTATTCCTTCATCCCGGAGGGAACGCTGACGCGGACGGTGTCATCCAGCTTGTGCCCGATCAGCGCCTTGCCTACCGGCGAAGTACAGGAGATCTTGCCCAGCTTGATGTCGGCCTCGTCCTCGCCGACGATCTTGTAGGTGATCTCTTCTTCGGTCGCGGTGTCGTACACGGTGACCGTGGCGCCAAAGACCACCTTGTCCGGCTTCAGGTTGGAGAGGTCGACCACGTAGGCCCGCGCCAGTTTGTCCTGCAGCTCCAATATGCGCCCCTCGATGAAACCCTGACGGTTCTTGGCCGCATCGTACTCCGCATTTTCAGAGAGATCGCCGTGTGCCCTGGCCTCTGCGATATCCTGGATTACCTTGGGGCGCTCTTCCTTAATCAGGCGTTTGAGGTCCTCCTGCAGGGCCTCGTAACTCTCCTTGGTCAATGGAACTGTCTGAGACATCGTATTTTGCTCCTTGATGAACTTATAGGGGGGCCTGGAGGCCCCCCGCTGTGCTGCATGTGCTGGATTTGGAAAGGGAGCGCCTAGTGCGGCGCTCCCTGGTCGGTTACTTCAGATATTCCTGGATGGACTTCACTTCCAGCTTGGCCTGCGCCGTCGCGATGATGCCGTCGACCGCTGCCCGTGCCCCCGATGCCGTCGTGTAGTAGGCGACGTTGTTGATCAGGGTGTTCCTGCGGATCGAGTAGGAGTCTGCCACCGCTTGTGCACCGTGGGTGGTGTTGATCACCATGCAGATCTCGTTGTTCTTGATCGCATCCACGATGTGGGGGCGCCCTTCGAGCACCTTGTTGATCACCTGGACGGGGATTCCCTTTTCCTGCAGGTAGGTTGCCGTACCGCGCGTGGCGACCAGTTCGAAGCCCTGATCATACAGTCTTTTTGCTGCGGTGACAATATGTTTTTTGTCGGCGTCCTTCACTGATATGAAGACTTTACCTGTGGTCGGCAGCTTCACGTTGGCACCCATCTGGGCCTTCGCGAAAGCCTTGGCGAAGGTCTCGCCGATGCCCATGACCTCGCCGGTCGACTTCATTTCCGGCCCGAGGATGGTGTCGACGCCGGGGAACTTGGCAAACGGGAACACTGACTCTTTCACCGAGATGTGCTCGGGGATGATCTCCTCGGTGACACCCAGTTCGGTGAGGGACTTGCCGGCCATGATACGGGCCGCGATCTTCGCCAGCGGCCTGCCGGTCGCCTTTGACACGAACGGCGAGGTGCGGGAGGCCCGCGGGTTGACCTCGATGATATAGATGTCGTCGTTCTTGACGGCGTACTGGACGTTCATCAGGCCCTTAACGTTCAGCTCCAGCGCCATCACCTTGGTCTGGCGCCTGATCTCCTCGACGATCTCCGGGGAGATGGAGTACGGCGGCAGCGAGCAGGCCGAGTCACCGGAATGGATACCCGCTTCCTCGATGTGCTCCATGATACCGCCGATGACGGCGATGGTGCCGTCGCACAGGGCGTCCACGTCGATCTCGATCGCCTCGTCCAGGAACTTGTCGATCAGGATCGGGTGTTCCGGGGAAGCCTGCACCGCGGTGTGCATGTAGCGGCGCAGGTTGTCCACGTCGTACACGATCTCCATGGCGCGGCCGCCCAGGACGTAGGAGGGACGGACCACAACCGGGTAGCCGATGCGGTCGGCGACGGCCTCGGCCTCTTCGAAGGAACGGGCGGTGCCGTTCTCGGGTTGGCGCAGGTTCAGCTTCTGCAGCATCTCCTGGAAGCGCTCACGGTCCTCGGCGCGGTCGATGGCGTCCGGCGAGGTGCCGATGATGGGCACGCCCGCCTTCTCCAGTGCCACCGCCAGTTTGAGCGGCGTCTGTCCGCCGAACTGCACGATGACGCCGGTCGGCTTCTCAACGTCGACGATGTTGAGCACGTCCTCCAGGGTGAGCGGCTCGAAATAGAGACGATCGGAGGTGTCGTAGTCGGTGGAGACGGTCTCCGGGTTGCAGTTGACCATGATGGTCTCGTAGCCGTCCTCGGAGAGGGCAAACACGCCGTGCACGCAGCAGTAGTCGAACTCGATCCCCTGGCCGATGCGGTTGGGTCCGCCGCCCAGGATGATGATCTTCTTACGGTCGGTCGGCTCAGCCTCGCACTCCTCCTCGTAGGTCGAGTAGAGGTACGGGGTGTGGGCCACGAACTCGGCGGCGCAGGTGTCGACCCGCTTGAAGACCGGCTTGATGCCGTTGGCGAGACGCAGTTCGCGTACCTCACCCTCGGTGATCTTCCAGAGCTGTGCCAGGTACTTGTCGGAGAAGCCGTAGCGCTTGGCGTCCCAGAGGGTATCGCGCAGCACATCGCCGCTGGCCTTGAGGTCGGCCTCTTTCAGGCACTCCTCCATCTCGATGATCTGGCGGATGTTGTGCAGGAACCAGGGATCAATGGCGGTGAGCGCGTAGATCTCCTCCACGGTCATGCCGCAGCGGAAAGCGTCGCCCACGTACCAGAGACGGTCGCAGTTGGGGGTCCTGAGCTTGTCCAGCAGCAGGGTGCGTTCTTTCTCGGTGAGAGCACGACGGGTATCGCCGCCCACGCCAAAGAAGCGGGACTCGAAGCCGCAGGAGCCGATCTCCAGCGAGCGGAGCGCCTTCTGGAAGCTCTCCTTGAAGGTACGGCCGATGGACATGACCTCGCCTACCGACTTCATCTGGGTAGTGAGGGTCGCGTCGGCTGCCGGGAACTTCTCAAAGGTGAAGCGCGGGATCTTGGTCACCACGTAGTCGATGGTCGGCTCGAAGCAGGCCGGTGTTTCCTTGGTGATGTCGTTGGTGATCTCGTCCAGGGTATAGCCGACGGCGAGCTTGGCGGCGATCTTGGCGATCGGGAAGCCGGTCGCCTTGGAGGCGAGCGCCGAAGAGCGGGAGACGCGCGGGTTCATCTCGATGACGATGAGGCGGCCGTTTTTCGGGTTGATGCCGAACTGGATGTTCGACCCGCCGGTGTCGACGCCGATCTCGCGGATGATCTTGAGCGAGGCGTCGCGCAGGATCTGGTATTCCTTGTCGGTCAGGGTCTGCGCCGGGGCTACGGTGATGGAGTCGCCGGTGTGGACACCCATGGCGTCGAAGTTCTCGATGGAGCAGATGATGACGACGTTGTCGGCAGTGTCGCGCATCACCTCGAGCTCATACTCCTTCCAGCCGATAAGGGACTCCTCGACCAGGATCTCGTCGGTCGGGGACGCCTCGATGCCGGCCATGGACATGCGCTCGTACTCTTCCATGTTGTAGGCGATGCCGCCGCCGGTGCCGCCCAGGGTGAAGGAGGGGCGGATGATGGCCGGGAAGCCGACGTGCTTGATCACCTCCATCGACTCCTGGTAGTTGTGCGCCAGACCCGACCTCGGGATATCGAGGCCGATTCTGACCATCGCCTCCTTGAACAGGGTGCGGTCCTCGGCCTTCTTGATGGCCGGGAGCTTCGCGCCGATCAGTTCCACCCCGAACTTCTCCAGGGTTCCGTTCTCGGCCACCGCCACAGCGGTGTTCAGCGCGGTCTGTCCGCCAAGGGTAGGCAGCACCGCGTCCGGGCGCTCCTTCTCGATGATCCTGGCCAGGACCTCCGGGGTCACCGGCTCGATGTAGGTGGCGTCGGCGAAGTCCGGGTCGGTCATGATGGTCGCCGGGTTTGAGTTGAGGAGGACTACCTGGTATCCCTCCTCCTTGAGGGCCTTGCAGGCCTGGGTGCCGGAGTAGTCGAACTCGCACGCCTGGCCGATGACGATCGGGCCCGCGCCGATGATGAGGATCTTCTTGATGTCTGTGCGTTTAGGCATTGTAAATCACTCCATTACTCTCTTTATTAAACACGTTCCGTGAAAGCGAATCTTTAAAGGCGGGCGAACGATTATTCGCCCAGCGGTTCGTCCTGCACCCACCCGTTTTCCAGCTCCAGCTCTTCCAGCGCCTCGACCGCCTCGGCGTACTCTTCGCTGGTGATCCTTCTCTCTATCCCCGGCGTCTGTGCCGCGGCGTGGGCAGGGAAAAACTGGCTCATCAGGGCGATGTGCGTCTCAGTGCCCAGGTTCTCTGCGATCCAGGCCAGCGTCTCCGGGCTCCCCGCCTGCCCGAGCGGCAACACCAGGTGCCGCACGATCAAGCCGCGCACGGCGATGCCGTCGTCGTCACATTCCAGGTGCCCCACCTGTCGCAGCATCTCGGGCAGGGCCAGCCGATTAACCTCGGCATATCCCTTGGCACCGGACAGCTTTACGGCAACATCGTTGCAGCAGTACTTCATGTCCGGCAGGTAGATATCCACCACGCCGTCCAGCAGGGCCAGCGTGTCGAGCTTCTCGTAACCACTCGTATTCCACACGATCGGGATCCGGAATCCCTTGCGGATGGCGAGGTAGAGCGCGGCAAGGATCTGCGGCGTGAAGTGGGTCGGCGTGACGAAGTTTATGTTGTGCACGCCCTTCTTCTGCAACCCCACCATCTTGTCCGCCAACTGTCCCACCGTCAGGTCGGTTCCGTTTCTCAACTGGCTGATCGGGAAGTTCTGGCAGAACTTGCAGTTCAGGGTGCATCCCGACAGGAAGATGGTGCCGGAGCCCTTGGTGCCGGAGATGGGCGGTTCCTCGCCGCGGTGCACGTTGGCGGAGGCGATCCGGACTTCCTTACCGCTTTCGCACAGCCCCGTCTCCCCTTTCAGGCGGTTGACGCCGCAGGCGTGGGGGCAAAGGTCGCAGGCAGCGAGGCGGGCGTAGGCCAATTTGATGCGCCGGGACAGCTCGCCATTTTCATAAAGCTCTTTGTATTTCATCAACCTACTATCACTTCCTTCAACTTCTCACTGAACAGCTTCCCCCTCCCTAACCCTCCCCCTCCGGGGGCGGGGACTCTTAGCACCTCCCCCTGGAGGGGGGAGGCTGGGAGGGGGGAAGGTCCATTACCCTTTATGCTTCTCCATCATCTCCACGAACCTGTTGAACAGGTAGTGCGAGTCGTGCGGCCCGGGGGACGCCTCGGGGTGGTGCTGCACCGAGAAGATGGGGAGCGTCTTGTGCGCCATCCCCTCGACGGTCTGGTCGTTCAGGTTCTCATGGGCGAGACCGGCGACGTTTGCGAGCGACAGGATGTCGACGGAGAAGCCGTGGTTCTGGGCAGTGATCTCGACCTTCTTGGTGGCGATGTCCATGACCGGCAGGTTGGAGCCGTGGTTGCCGAACTTCAGCTTGATGGTGCGGCCACCGAGGGCAAGACCAAGGAGCTGGTGCCCGAGGCAGATGCCGAAGATCGGCTTCTTGCCCACGAACTTCTTGATGTTCTCGATGACTTCCTTCATCGGCTCCGGGTCGCCCGGGCCGTTGGAGAGGAAGATGCCGTCCGGGTTCATGGCCAGCGCCGACTCAGCCGGGAAGGTTGCCGGTACAACTGTTACGTCGCAACCGGCGGAGACCAGGCAGCGCAGGATGTTCAGCTTGATGCCGAAGTCGTAGGCGACCACCTTGTACTTGAGATCCCTCTTGTCGACTTCCGGGTAGCCGGTCTGCAGGTCCCACAGCCCCTGGGTCCAGTGGTAGGGGGCGGAGCAGGTGACGCCGGTGGCGAGGTCCAGGCCACTCATGGACGGGATGGCGCGGGCCTTTTTCACCAGGCTCTCCGGATCGAAGTCGATGGTGGAGATAATGCCGTTCTGGGCGCCCTTGTCGCGCAGGTG
Organism: Geomonas agri; assembly: GCF_020179605.1. Lineage (NCBI taxonomy): Bacteria > Pseudomonadati > Thermodesulfobacteriota > Desulfuromonadia > Geobacterales > Geobacteraceae > Geomonas > Geomonas agri. The sequence goes on along the minus strand of NZ_JAINZO010000001.1, from coordinate 956,582 downwards.
CCGGGTCAGGGCGCGGGTGTCGATCCCTTGGATACCGACCACGCCGTTCTCCTTCAGGTAGGCGTCCAGGCTCATGGTGGCGCGGTAGTTGGAGTAGCAGTCGAGGTACTCGCGCACGATGAAGCCGGAGAGGTAGAGCTGGTTGCTCTCGACATCCTCCGGGTTGATCCCCGTGTTACCGATCTGGGTATAGGTCATGGTGACCATCTGCCCCTTGTACGAGGGGTCGGTGAGCACTTCCTGGTATCCCGACATGGCGGTGTTGAACACCACCTCGCCGCTGGTTTCGCCCGTTGCGCCGAAGGCCTTCCCTTTAAAAATCCGGCCGTCCGCCAGAGCCAGCACTGCTTTCATGTATCTTCTCCCGAATCCGTTATATTTCTGCCGCGCCGCAGGGCGCGTAATTAAATCTCGAAAAGCCCCTCACCCGGCCTTCGGCCACCCTCTCCCGGAGGGCGAGGGTATCAGGTTCCTTCTCCCGCCGGGAGAAGGTGCCCCGGAGGGGCGGATGAGGGCGTTGCCATCAGCACGGCGTCTCCTTCCGGAGAAAGCGACTGCTATGCCTGGTGCACCACCTGTCCCTTGACCACGGTGTACACCGCCTTCCCTTTCATCTGCCAGCCCAGGAAGGGCGAGTTCTTCGACTTAGACTCCAGCTTGGCCGCGTCTACCTGCCACTCCTTGGCCGGGTCGATGACGGTGACGTCGCCGACCGCACCGACCCTCAGGGTGCCGCGATCGAGCCCGAGGATTTTCGCCGGGTTGCAGGACATCACCGAAACCAGCCCTTTAAGATCCAGCACCCCTTCTTCGACCAGCTTCAGCGAGAGCGGCAGGGAGGTTTCCAGGCCGACGATGCCGTTGAGGGCCACGTTAAACTCGACGTCCTTCTCGTCCGGGTGGTGCGGAGCGTGGTCGGTGGCGATGGCGTCAATGGTGCCGTCGGCAAGCGCCGCCTTCATGGCCGCCACGTCGGACTCGCCTCTGAGCGGCGGGTTCATCTTGGCGTTTGTGTTGTAGCCGCGCACCGCATCGTCGGTCAGGGTGAAGTAGTGCGGCGCGGTCTCGCAGGTCACCTTCACGCCGCGTGCCTTGGCATTACGGATGATACGTGCGGAACCGGCGGTGGAGATGTGGGCGATATGCACCGGTGCACACGCGAACTCGGCGAGGTACACCTCGCGGGCCACCGCGATATCTTCGGCCGCCCACGGGATCCCCTTGAGCCCGAGCTCGGTGGAGACGAACCCTTCGTTCATCACCCCCTCGCCTACCAAGGCGAGGTCCTCGGAGTGGGAGATGACGGTGATGCCGATCCCCTTGGCGTACTCGAGCGCGCGGCGCATCAGTTCGGAGTTGCACACCGGCTTGCCGTCATCGGAGACTGCCACGCAGCCAGCCTCTTTGAGGTCGCCCATCTCGGCCAGGCTGTCTCCCTTGCTCCCCTTGGTGATGGAGCCGATCGGGAAGACGTTGACCAGCGCCTCGCTCTTGGCCTTGTTGACCACGTAGCAGGCGACCGCCTTGTTGTCGATCACCGGCGAGGTATTGGGCATGCAAGCAACGGACGTGAAGCCGCCGGCGGCAGCTGCGCGGCTGCCGGTGGCGATGTCCTCTTTGTACTCGAGGCCCGGATCGCGCAGGTGCACGTGCATATCGATCAGGCCCGGGGTGACCAGGAGCCCGGAGGCGTCGATGGTCTGGGTCCCCTCCGGTGCCGCGATGCCCTGCCCCAGCTCGAGGACTACACCGTCGGCAATCAGCACATCCATGGTTTCGTCGATCCCTTGGGAAGGATCGATCACGCGCCCACCTTTTATCAGAAGATTCATCTCTATACCCTCCAAAAAACAGAAACTGTTTTAGGTTCCACAAAGACAAGAAGCGCAACGACCTCTGACTACTCGACCGGCTCTCCGCCACAGACGTGGTACAGCATGGCCATCCTGACCGCCACGCCGTTCTCGACCTGTTTCATGATCGCGGACTGGTCGCAATCGGCGACCGAAGAAGCGAGCTCCACGCCGCGGTTGATCGGGCCGGGGTGCATGACGATGGCGTCTTTCTTAGCCAGGGCGAGGACCGTGGGGTTGAGGCCGAAGTAGCGGGAGTATTCACGCATGCTGGGAAGCAGGGTCTTGCCCTGGCGTTCCAACTGGATCCTGAGCATCATGACCACGTCGGCCTGGTCCACCGCCTCGCGCATGTCCTTGCAGACGGTCACGTTGCCCAACCGCTCGATGCCGGGGGGCATCATGGTCGGCGGCCCGGCCAGAAAGACCTTGGCGCCCATGGTAGTGAGTCCGTAGATGTTGGAGCGGGCCACGCGGCTGTGGGTGATGTCGCCAACGATGGCGACCTTCAAACCGGCCAGCTTGCCGAACTTCTGGCGCATGGTGAGCATGTCCAAAAGCCCCTGCGAGGGGTGCTCGTGCGCACCGTCACCGGCGTTGATCACGGAGCAGGAAACGCGCTTGGCGAGGTATTCGTGGGCGCCGGAAACCGAGTGGCGCATGACGATGATGTCGGGTTTCATGGCGAGGATGTTGGCGGCGGTGTCGGAGAGGGTTTCGCCCTTGACCACGGAACTGGTCGACGCGGTGATGTTGACGGCGTCGGCGGATAAACGTTTCGCCGCGATCTCGAAGGAGGTACGGGTCCTGGTGGAGGCCTCGTAGAAAAGGTTGATCACCGTCTTGCCGCGCAGAGTCGGCACCTTCTTGATGTCCCGCTGGTTGATCTCGCTTAGGTTGTCCGCCGTATCGAGGAGCAGTTCGATCTCCTCCTTGGTCAGATCCTTCAGGGCGATGATGTCTTTGTGCCTGAAACCCATGGTCCCCCCCCAGAAACTAGTTTTACGCCACGCACCGTACGTGGCGCGTTGAAAACGATCAGACAGATTGCAAGTGCATCAAAACCTTCCCTCACCCGGTCTGCGGCCGCCCTCTCCCGCAGGGGCGAGGGCTCACCATCCCTTCTCCCTCCGGGAGAAGGTGCCCCGAAGGGGCGGATGAGGGTGCAGCCAAACTGTGTAGCGCCTTCTACTTCTGCAGGATAACCTCGGTCGGCTTGTTGTCGGCGTCGAAGGCGACCATGATGTTCTCGCTGCGGCTGGTCGGTACGTTGCGCCCCACGAAGTCGGCACGAATGGGAAGGTCGCGGTGCCCGCGGTCCACCAACACTGCAAGCTGGATGCACGAGGGACGCCCCTGGTCGAAGATGGCGTCCATGGCGGCACGGATGGTGCGACCGGTGAAGAGGACGTCGTCGACGAGCACCACCTTCTTTCCTTCCACGGAGAAAGGAAGCTCAGTCTTGCCGACCGGCAGGTGCTCGTGGTGCCCCTTGATGTCGTCGCGGTACATGGTGATGTCCACGGCGCCGACGGGAACCTCGACCCCTTCGATCTCGCTCAGGCGGGCGCCCAGTTCCTGGGCCAAGTGCACGCCGCCGGTCCTGATGCCGACCAGCACGAGCCCCTCGACCCCCTTGTTCTTCTCGAGCACCTCGTGGGCTATCCTGGTCAGGGCCCTTTTAACGCCGGTGCCATCCAGTATCACAGTGTTTTCAGCCATAATAACCCCCTGTCATCGGCGTAAGCGCCTGTCATGAATCGGTTTTCGTGTCGCGCCGGGGCGCGTAATTAAAAAGAGCCTTTCCGCGCAAGTGGGCGAAAAGGCTCTTTCTTTAGATAGTAAAAGAGTGCTTTATGCTTCACCTTTGCTAACCTCACGGGGCTAATTTAAAAGGCAACGAATAAATTTGTGACAAAGTAGCATCGAGCCCCGGCAGAGTCAAGGAAAAGGAAGGCTGGAACAGGCAGAATACGATTAAGTTTCATTCATAACTGGCCGGCAATTTCAGCCACCCTAAAGGTCCCTGATCAGATAACAAAGCAGGCCCGGTTTCGGCTCTGTCACGCTCTCCACCGCATCACCTTCGCCGTCCTTGCCATAGCGGGACCAAAATGCTATAAAGCTCGCACCGTTCTCGGAATAATGAAGACTTTTTGCAGAGCGTGGCAGGCTCCTCTCGCCACCCTGCATGGAGCACAAAGGAAGAAGTGATGTTGACTGGAAAGCAAAAAAGATTTCTCCGCGCGCTCGGCCACGGCCTGAAGCCGGTAATCCAGGTGGGCAAGAGTGACGTCAGCGAGGCGCTGATCAAGGAAACCGTGGAGGCACTGGCCAGCCACGAACTGATCAAGGTGAAGGTGCTGGAAAGCTGCCTCATGGACCGCCACAGCGTGGCGGAAGAGCTCTGCACCGCCTGCGAAGCGGAACTGGCACAGGTGCTCGGACGTACCATGCTGCTCTACAAGCAGGCCAAGGAGCCCAAGCTGGAGCTCCCCAAAGGGAAATAAGCCGAGCCGCAGCTAACGTAAAAAGCCTCCCCGCACAAACCAGGGAGGCTTTTTTATTTTACCTTCACGTCCCCTCTCCCCCCGGGAGAGGGTCAGGTTGAGGGAGTTGCCAAGGGCGACACTATTGCAAACGGCAGCGCCCTCACCCGCCCTTCGGGCACCCTCTCCCGGAGGGAGAGGGACGGGGAAGACAGTTTCTTAAAGAGGTTTGAGCCTAGCGCAGACCGGACGCGTTGAACAGGGCCGAGTACTTCATGTCGGTACCCAGGATGTGCTCCTGCAACCAACGCTTGAGGAATTCCAGTATCTCGGCGGTGAAGATGAGCCCCTGGTTGTCGACCCGGTTCTGCAGGTCCAGGGCCTTGGCGGCAAACTCGTCGTGCTCTTTTTTGTGCACCAGGAATTCGGGGTACTGGTACTTCTGCATGTAGGCCTCTTCCATCCGGAAATGGCTGCCCACATAGGACACCATCGAAGCGATGATTTCCCTCTGCGCCTCCTTCCCCGCCCGCGCCATGTGCGCGTCGTGCAGTGAGTTCAGCATGTCCACCAGGTTCTTGTGTTGATCGTCGATTTCCTTGACCTTGACGCTCAGTGCATCACTCCATTCAAGATAAGCCATCCCATCACCTCAACAGTATTGTCTTCCCTGAGCGCGTAATTATCACACCTTTAGGCTAAGGATCAAGTCAAGCTATGGTTCTTTTTTGTTTACAGAACCGGTTCAGCCAGCGCCACTGCTAGACCCTTTCGTACGGTTCGAACAGTCTCTTGAACTCGTCCAGGGCGAAACGGTCGGTCATGCCGGCTATGTAGTCGCAGATGACCCGCTCGCGCCCTTCGCGCTCCATCTTCATCTGGTGCTTCATGGGGAGCAGCGTCGGGTGTTTCAGGTAGACCTCGAACAGCTCGGCCAAGTAGCGCTCCGCCTTGACCCGCATCCGCTCCACCTTGTAGTGGCGGTACAGGTTCTGGAACAAGAAGCGCTTGAGCTGCGCGTTGCGCTCGGTCATCGCTGGGCTGAAGGAAACCACAGGGACGTTCACCCGCCTCAGGTCCTCCTGGGTCTTTATCTTCAGCTTGGCAATGTTGTCCGCCGTGGTCTGCACCAAGTCGTTGATCAAGACCCCGATCAGGGCACTCACGGTCTGACAGACGGCGCGATCCACGTCCATGTCCGGGTAGCGCGACACGATCCCCTCGTGTACCTCGTTCCAGAGCTCGGCCTTCTTGAGCTGGCCCAGGTTGATGTATCCGGATTTCAGGCCGTCGTCGATGTCGTGGTTGTTGTAGGCGATCTCGTCGGCGAAATTGATCAGCTGCGCCTCGATGGTGGGGACGGTCCCGGGGAGAAATTCGGCATAGATGGGTGCGGGGGAGTCATAGGGAGAGGAATGCTTGGCTATGCCTTCGCGCACCTCCCAGGAAAGGTTGAGACCATTGAAGCCGGGGTAGCGTTCCTCCAGCTCGTCCACCACGCGGAGCGACTGCAGGTTGTGCTCGAAGCCGCCGCACCCCTCCATGAGGCGGTTCAGCACCTCCTCGCCGGTGTGACCGAAAGGGGTGTGCCCGAGATCGTGGGCCAGCGCCAGGGCCTCGGTCAGTTCTTCGTTCAGCCCGAGCCTCCGCGCGATCCCCTTCCCTATCTGGGCCACTTCCAGCGAATGGGTGAGGCGGGTGCGGTAGTAATCCCCCTCGTGGTTGACGAAGACCTGGGTCTTGTACTCGAGGCGCCTGAACGCTGCACAGTGAATGATGCGGTCGCGATCCCTTTCGAAAGCGGGACGGTGATCCCTGAATTCCTCGTGGTACCGGCGCCCGCGGGATGTGGCGCTGGTGGCCGCGTAGCCGGCCAGGTCGCTGCGTTCCAAGGCATTGCCCTCTTTCATCCGCCCCCCTGCTCAGTCAGTTAAAAGTAGGTAATTTATATACTGGCCGCCAACGCTGTCGTCAACAGCAAACTTGATTGACCTTATCCATACATCGTGCTAATAGAGCACCCTGCGGCGCAATGTCATACACACCCTGCCGCCCGACACTCTGCCACAGGCTTTAAATCCTGAGCAGAAGAGGGAGTTGTTCTTTTTATGACGTACCTACACCGGAGATGCTCTTCATGCGGGTGATCGCGGGAAGCGCCCGCGGCCGGCAGCTGCTGGCCCCGAAAAACATGCGGGTACGCCCAACCGCGGATCGCGTCAAGGAGGCGCTCTTCAGCATGCTGGTGAGCCGCCTGGGCGATTTTTCCGGGATGCGGGTGCTGGACATCTTCGCCGGCACCGGCAACCTCGGCATCGAGGCACTCAGCCGCGGCGCGGAAAGCGCAGTTTTCATCGACTCACACCGGGACTCCGCGGAACTGATCCGCAAGAACCTGGAAGTGACCAGGCTCTCGGACCGGGCCAAGGTCGTGGTACAGGAAGCCGCCGCGGCGGTACGATGGCTCTCCCGCGGCGAAGCCGCATTCCACCTGGTGTTCCTCGACCCTCCCTACGCCGAGGGGCACACGCAACGGCTGCTGGAGTTGCTGTCGACCTCGCCGCTCATCGATGCCGGCACCACCGTGGTCGCCGAGTTCTCCGCCAAAGAGGATATACCAACCCGTTTCGGCAGGCTGGCTGAAAGCGAGCGCCGCGTCTACGGCGACACCGCCCTCTCCTTCCTGACCCTTTCAGACAGAGGTGAACCGTGCCCTTGAGAGTCGCTGTCTATCCCGGCTCCTTCGACCCCGTAACCTACGGCCATCTGGACATCATCGACCGTGCCCTCAAGATCTTCGACGGTGTGATCGTTGCCGTTGCAAGAAACTCAGAGAAGAACGCCCTGTTCACCGTGCAGGAGCGGATCGACATGCTCACGGAGATCCTGAAGGACCGCCCCCAGGCCAGGGTGGAGACCTTCGATGGGCTCCTGGTCGACTACGTGCGCCGCGCCGGCGCCACCGTGGTCATCCGCGGACTGCGGGCGGTTTCGGACTTCGAGTTCGAATTCCAATTGGCGCAAATGAACCGCAACATCACCCGCGAGGTGGAGACGCTGTTCATGATGACCTCGGTCCCCTACAGCTACCTCTCCTCCTCCATCGTGAAAGAGGTGAGCCACCTGAACGGCCCGGTGGACAAGCTGGTGCCACCGCTGGTGAAGAGCGCTCTGGACGCGAAGTTCAGGCCGGGATTCTGACATGGCCGGCTGCCGGGAAGACAACCTTTAACAACAACGAAAGGCGTTTGCGGATAGCAGCGCCTTTTTTTTATTCACGCAGGACTGTCACAGGAGGCCGTATGATCAGCAAGGACATGACCATCAGTGAAATCCTCAGGCGTTACCCGCAAACCCTCCCCGTCTTCGAACGTTACGGCCTGGACTGCTACGACTGCCAGATCGCCGATTTCGAGCAGCTGGAACACGGCGCCACCGTGCACAAGGCCGACCTCGAGGCCCTGCTCAAGGAACTGAACAAAAGCATCTCTTAGACGATCCGGCGCACCGACCTCTGATCCCCTCTTCTTAAGGGAGAGGGTGCCCGACGGGCGGGTGAGGGCCTGACGTCTGCTTCAAACTCCCTCGTCCTAGCCCTCTCCCGGAGGGAGAGGGGATGTCACCCCGCTCTCTTCCCCGAGCCTCCGTATTTTCATCACTGCCACAACAAGTCGCTGCTGCGGACCCGGCCTCACTACCGCATTGGCACCACAAAAAACATCACCTGAACCGCCAGGGGTTCGATATCAGTAAACGTGATTTTAAAACAGGGTAAAACATGTCACCCACACCCCAAAGCACCCTTGCCTGAAGGTCGCGGAACGTGTTACCCTCAGTCACCTCGCGATCTTACCGTTAAAATTAATTTTTTCTTGTATTCACTATTTAAATTGACTTTTTACCAAAACTGAATAATTTTAGCCGAAGTAAAACGGTGGATTATTCACCACAGGAGCAGCGGCATGTCAGAGTACAACATCGGGTCCAGACTGAAGAAACTGCGTCAGGCCCGAAAGCTGACCTTGCAGGCGGTGGCCAACGAGACCGGTTTCTCGCCGGCCCTGATCTCGCAGATCGAAAACGACAACGTTTCCCCCCCGATAGCCACCCTTTCCAAGATCGCCAAGTTCTTCGACATCAAGCTGGCCCAACTGTTCAGCGAGGACGAAGACGACCGCAAGTTCGAGGTGGTGCGCGCGCACGAACGGCGCATCGTGCCCCGGGTCATCTCCAAGGAGGGGACCAAGCAGGGGTACTTCTACGAGTCACTCTCCTTCTACAAGCAGAACAAGAAGATGGACGCGTTCATGGTCACCCTGACCGAGAAGGCGCCGGAGGCCAACACCTACAGCCATGACGGCGAGGAGTTCGTCTACGTCATGAAAGGCAACGCCGATTTCCTGTTGGACGACAAGAAGATCACCCTGCACGAAGGGGATTCCCTCTATTTCGAATCGAGCATCGGGCACCGGCTTCTGAGCCACGACGGCAAAGAGGTAAAGGTTCTGGTGGTCGTGACGAAATAAATCACAAGCAGTACGGATTCAATGGCGGGCAGCCGCTCATCCTATGGGTCAAAGGAGGACGTACATGAGCAAGAAACTGGGAGCACTCGACTACCACTCCACTGGTAGAAAAGGGAAGATAGAAGTCATTGCCACAAAACCGTGCCAGACCGCGGCAGACCTGTCGCTTGCCTATTCGCCGGGTGTCGCCGAGCCCTGCCTCGCCATCCAGCAGAACCCCGACGACGCCTACAAGTACACCGCCAAGGGGAACCTAGTCGCCGTCGTCTCCAACGGCACCGCCGTTTTGGGCCTTGGCAACCTGGGCGCGCTGGCCGGCAAACCGGTCATGGAGGGTAAAGGGGTCCTTTTCAAGCGCTTCGCCGACATCGACGTCTTCGACATCGAGTTGAACACCGAGAACCCGGACGAGATCATCAAGGCCTGTCAGCTCCTGGAGCCGACCTTCGGCGGCATCAACCTGGAGGACATCAAGGCCCCCGAGTGCTTCTACATCGAGGAAGAGCTGAAAAAGACCATGAACATCCCGGTCTTCCACGACGACCAGCACGGCACCGCCATCATCTCCTCGGCTGCTCTTTTAAACGCACTGCAGCTCGTGGGCAAGAAGATCGAGGACATCCGGATCGTGGTTAACGGCGCCGGCGCCTCGGCCAACTCCTGCGCCAAGCTCGCCATTGCCCTCGGCGTCAAGCCCAACAACATGATCATGTGCGACACCAAGGGTGTCATCTACAAGGGCAGGGTCGAGGGGATGAACCCCTACAAGGAACTCTTCGCCGCCGACACCCATTTCCGGACCCTGGAGGAGGCGGCCAAGGGCGCCGACGTCCTCTTCGGCCTTTCCGCGAAGGGTGCATTCACCCCGGAGATGATCCGGAGCATGGCCCCCAACCCGATCATCTTCGCCATGGCGAACCCCGATCCGGAGATCACACCTGAGGAGGCGCACGCGGTGCGCGGCGACGTCATCATCGCCACGGGCAGGAGCGACTATCCCAACCAGGTGAACAACGTGCTCGGCTTCCCCTTCATCTTCCGCGGGGCGCTGGACGTGCGCGCGACCGCCATCAACGAGGAGATGAAACTTGCCGCGGTACACGCGCTGGCGAAACTCGCCCAGGAGGAGGTGCCGGACTCGGTATCCAAGGCCTACGGCAACGAGAAGTTCACCTTCGGGCCGAACTACATCATCCCCAAGCCGTTCGACCCGCGCGTCCTCTTGCACGTGGCGCCGGCCATCGCCCAGGCGGCAATGGATACCGGCGTGGCGCGCCAGCCCATCGAGGACATGGCGAAGTACATCGAGCAATTGGAGAGCTCGCAGGGGCGCTCCAAGGAAGTAATGCGCATGATCATCAACAAGGCGAAGAGCGACCCGAAAAAGGTGGTCTTCCCCGAGGGTGACAACGAGAAGATCCTGCGCGCAGCCCAGACCCTGGTCGAAGAAGGGATCGCCCAGCCGATCCTGGTCGGCGACCGCAAGAAGATCCAGCAGAAGATGGACGACCTGAACCTCGACCTGGAGGTGCCCATCGTCGACCCGACCGAGAGCGAGCACACCGACGAGTACGCGCAGGAGCTGTATCGCCGGCGCCAGAGAAAAGGCCTCACCCTGTCCGAGTGCCAGCGCATCATGCGCCGTAAATCACGCGTGCAGTTCTCCACCATGATGGTGGCCCAGGGGCACGCCGACACCCTTTTGGGCGGCATCGACACCCACTACCCGGAGACCATCCGTCCGGCGCTGCAGGTGCTCGGCAAACAGGCGGGTCTCTCCAGCGTGCACGGCCTCTACATGATGGTGTTCAAGAAGGAGGTCTACTTCCTCGCCGACACCACGGTGACCATCGATCCGACCGCGGAGGAACTGGCCGAGACCGCCATCCTCGCCGCCGAGAAGGTCGCCATGCTCGGCATCGAACCGCGCATCGCCATGCTCTCCTTCTCCAACTTCGGCTCGGTGGACCACCCGCAGACCCGCAAGGTGAAGCGCGCCGTGGAGCTGGTCAAGGAGCGCGCGCCCAGCCTGATCGTCGAGGGCGAGATGCAGGCGGACACCGCCGTGGTGCCGGAGCTGTTGGACGGCTTCACCTTCTCCAAGCTGAAGACCCCGGCCAACGTGCTCATCTTCCCGGACCTCAACTCCGGCAACATCTGCTATAAGCTGCTGCGTCGCCTTGGTGGCGCCGAGGCCATCGGCCCCATCCTCATGGGAATGAACAAGCCGGTGCACGTGCTGCAGCGCGGCGACGACGTGCACGACGTGGTCAACATGGCCGCCATCGCGGTCGTTGACGTGCAGAACGCCTAGCCAAAGAGGCCTCCGCACGTATACCGTGCGGAGGCCTCTTTTCCTTGACTTGAGCGGAGTTTCGGCTTAAAAAAACCGTTTTGCACATCTAACCACAAGGAAACGGAGAACAATGACTCTTCTCGATAAAGTCCTGTCGCACAATAAAAAGTTCGTCCGTCCGGGGGCCTTCCCTCCCCTTCCCAAGGATCCCAAAAAGCAGCTTGCCATCTTCACCTGCATGGACACCAGGCTGGTCGATTTCCTCGAGCCCGCCATGGGGATCAAACGCGGCGACGCCAAGGTGATCAAGAACGCCGGCAACACCCTGGTTGATCCCAACGGCGGCGTGATCCGCAGTCTTGTGGCGGCCGTGTTCCTGCTTGGCGTCGAAGAAATCTTCGTGATCGGCCACAAGGACTGCGGCATGGGGTCCGTGGACGTGGAGCAGCTCAAGGCGAAGATGATGGAGCGCGGCGTAGATCCCGCGGCCATCGAGGCCCTCGACCCGGACCTCGGTCAGTGGGTTGGCGCCTTCAACTGCCCGGAGGAGAACGTGGAGCGGGTCACCGGCATCATCCGCAACAGCCCGTTGATCCCCAAGGACGTTCCGGTGCACGGCCTCATCTTCTGCCCCAACGACGGCCACCTCGAAGTCGTGGTGGCAGGTTACTGATCCTTCCGGTCCGTCTACCGTAACTGTTTGACAGGCCTGCCCCTCTATGGGGATGAGGCGACCGGCAAGTTCACCAGGTAACCCGCCACTACCTGTTCATCACCGAGAAGCTCAAGGTGGTCACGTACCACGACATCAAAAGCTGACCGCTCGCCTGCTGCGCGGTGGCGGCATGTTCCTAAGAACCAAAAAGCCTGTCCGGTATCCGGACAGGCTTTTTTTGTTGCCGCGGAACCGCCCTCTCTACAGGATGGAGGCCCCGAACGCGGACGCCGTCAACTCAACAGCGATCTTGGCGGTGCGGTTGCTGTTGTCCAGGATCGGGTTGATCTCCACGATGTCCATTGACCGCAGCAGTCCGGAATCGGCGATGATCTCCATGAGCAGTTGCGCCTCCCGGTAGGTGATGCCACCGGGTGCGGTAGTCCCCACTCCCGGCACCTCGAGCGGGTCCAGCCCGTCCAGGTCGAGGCTCACGTGCAGGCGGGTGCGGTGGGCAAGCCGCCCCAGCGCTTCGTGCGCGATGGCGGCCATGCCCCGCTCGTCGATGTCGCGCATGGTATAGGCCTTGATGCCAGAGGCGCGCAGGCGCAGTTTCTCCTCCGGGTCCAGTTCGCGCAGCCCGATCAGGATGATATCCGAGACGTGCAACTTCGCCCCCGGGCGCCCAACGTTGACCAGTTCAGGGACCCCTTCCCCCAAAAGCGCCGCCAGCGCCATGCCGTGAATGTTGCCACTGGGGCTGGTTTGCGGGGTGTTGTAGTCGCCGTGCGCGTCCACCCAGATCACCGCTGACGGTTGCTCGTCGGTCACCCCACCGATCGAGCCAATCGCCATGGAGTGGTCCCCCCCCATGAAGATGGGCATGAATCCCTGGGTGACCGCGCTGCGCCCGGCCTGGTACACCGTCTCGCACACCTGCCGTATCGAGGGGAGGTAGCGCACCTCCCGCTCCGCGCCCAGCACGTCGCGCACCGGCACAGGGAGGTTGCCGATGTCCTCCACTATGTAGCCAAGCCCCGACAACCGCGCCGAAAGCCCAGCGTAGCGCAGGGCGCCGGGCCCCAGATCCACGCCGCGCTGTTCCTGCCCCAGATCAAGCGGTACCCCTATCATCCTGATGCCGTTTTCCATGACGTTACCTTTCCGGATCAATCAAACTGCTTGAGGTGGTTCCAGAGATTCACCACGAAGTCCTGCGCGTTGGTCAAAAGCCCCACCGCCTGGGCAGAGCCGCGGTTGGCCAGCTTGTCCACCGAAAACTCCGCCATGTCCACCACGTAGAAGTAGACCGGCCGGACCCGCCCGTCAGGCTCGACGCGGTAGCTGGGCACCATGTTGCCGAAGGCGATAGAGTGCAGCTGGGTGGCGATGGCCAGCACCGTGGTCGCCCGGCGCGCGTGGACCCGCATCGCGTCCTGGGCCTGGTACGCATCGGGGATCACCTCCGGCAGCGGCCCGTCGTCGCGTATCGAGCCTGCCAGCACCATCGGGATCTTCTTCCTGTTGCAGGCATACATGATGCCGTCGTCCAGCCCCAGCTTCTCGATGGTCTGCGGGATCCCTCCCGCCATGCGCGCCTGGTTGATGATGTCCAGGTGGTTGTAGTGCCCCATGGGCATGATGGCCTGGGTGTAGATGTTCTGCCCCAGCCCGGTGCGGAAGCGCGCCGCCTCTAGGTCGTGGGTCGCCAGCGCGTTGCCGGCCAGGAGGGCATGGCAGTAGCCGGCCTCGATGAGCCCCTGCATGGCGTTTCTGCAGTCCATGTCGAAGGCCACCGCCGGCCCGAGCACCCACACGATGCAGCCGTGATCGCGGTCGTGCCGCAGCACCTGGTACAGCTCGTCATAGGAGCGGGAAAAGGGGGTCTCCCTGGTGCCGCGACTTCTAAAGGAGAACTTGTCGGCAAACGGCTCGGCCAGGTTCAAAAACCCGCCGATGTGGAGGTAGATCCCCTCCTCGCCGCTCTCGGTGCGCCCGAGGGCCACCATGTCCCCCCGGCGCACCCGGCGCGGCTCGACCACGTCAAGCTCTTTGCCGCGCAGGACCATGACGCAGTCCATCCGGCTCTGGGGTGCGAGCAGCCACTCCCCTCCCCCCAGGTGCACGTATTCGGGGTGGTTCGAGGTGGCGTGGAAGTTCTCTGGCAGCACGCCGTCCGCCGGGGCAGGCGCGAACGTTGCCGCGGGAGCGGCCGCCAGCTTGGGGCGGCGGAAGTCCGGTGGCGTATAGGAAGGGATGACGTCGCTGTGATGAGACATGCGATAGCTCCTTGGCAACGGGTGTGGGCAGGGCTGGCTGGACGAGAGGAAACTTTAGCACGCATCCAACCGGTTACAACGGTCGACTTACACTGTGCCGCCCCTCTAGTAATCACGTTTACCGATTACCTTCTCAAGTTTGTATGAATATGGCCGATAGTACACAATATCTGCCAAACTTCCGAACCAGATACGCAGAACAAGGGGGTATGCTATGAGTTTTTGGATGAACCTGAAGGTAAAAACGAAGTCGTTGTGTCTCGTGGCGATAGCCGTTGTCACGCTGGTTGTCATAGCAGGTGCCAGCCTGCATAAGATGCGGGTCATGTCTGCGGACCAGGCCGAAATGAACACCTCGGTCATCCACGTGGCCATGCTCAACGACATGAAGAACGACCTGCTGGCCATCAGGCTGGACCTGGTGTACATGATGCTGCTGGAAGACCCGGTCAAGATCAAGGAGCGTGCGGACGACCTGGAAAAGAAGAAGCAGCATATCGACGAGATGCAGGCCAAGTTCATGAAGTACGAGCTCGACGCCAAGGAGAAGAGCCTGATCGCCGTGTTCAAGCAGGGCTACGACGAGTACCTGGTACAAGGAACCAAGCTGCAACAGCTGACCCAGCAGAGTGCCGGGAACCCTGAGGCCCGTAGGGACACGGTGAACTTCGCAACGAGCTCGGTGGCGCCGCTGTACAAGAAACCTGCGGACGCAATCAGCGAGTTGGTGGCCGACAACGAAAAGAGCGCCGCTGACCTGTACCAGCAGGACCTCGCAGCGTACCACTCCTCGCAGATCTTCATGATTGGACTCACCGCCCTCGCCGCCGTGCTCCTGGCATTGATCGGGCTCCTCATCGCCAACTCCATCAGCCGACCGCTCAAGATGGTGTTCGACACCCTCGCCGAGGTGGCAGCAGGCGACCTGACCGCCCGCTCCAGCATCAGGACCCGCGACGAGATGGGGATGCTGGCTGCTGAAGTGAACGAGATGGCGCAGAAGCTGAACGACACCATGAACCAGGTCGTGTCCAACAGCCTCCAGGTGGCCGCGGCGGCCAACGACCTGCACAGCACCTCCGAGCAGATCGCCACCGGCGCCGAGGAGGTTGCCTCCCAGACCAGCACCGTGGCGACCGCGAGCGAGGAAATGGCCGCCACGTCCGCCGACATCGCCCAAAGTTGCCACAGGGCGGCAGAAGGTGGCGAGCAGGCAACCGGGCGCGCCCAGGCCGGCCGTGCGGTCGTGGAGCAGACCGTGCAGGTAATGAACCGGATCGCGGCACAGGTGCAGACCTCGGCGGCGACCGTGGCGGGGCTGGGCGAGCGCAGCGACCAGATCGGCGCCATCATCGGCACCATCGAGGACATCGCCGACCAGACTAACCTGTTGGCCCTGAATGCGGCCATCGAGGCGGCGCGCGCCGGCGAGCAGGGACGCGGCTTCGCCGTCGTCGCCGACGAAGTGCGCGCGCTGGCCGAGCGCACCACCCGCGCCACCCGCGAGATCGGCGAGATGATCAAGTCGATCCAGAACGAGACCCGCGAAGCCGTGGGCGCCATGGAAGAAGGGGTGCGCGAGGTGGAGAACGGCACCCGCGAGGCAGCCAAGTCGGGCGAGTCGCTGCAGGAAATCCTGAGGCAGATCAGCGAGGTCACCGAGCAGGTGAACCAGATCGCCACCGCGGCCGAGGAGCAGACCGCGACCACCGGCGAGATCACCAACAACATCATGCAGATCACCGAGGTGGTGCAGGATACCTCGCGCGGCGCCCACACCTGCGCCAACGCCGCCAGCAACCTCGCTTCACTCTCGAAAGACCTGCAGCGCCTGGTGGGCCAGTTCAGGCTGGCCTGATCACACTCCAGACCGCAGTCCTCACCCAGGTGCGGGGGCAGCGGCGAAGCAGACAAAAGTACAGCGGCCGGGCGAGGAGTCGATCCTCATCCGGCCGCTGTTTTTGGTAAGAGGCAAATCCCCCTGTCCCCCCTTCGCAAAGGGCGGGGACGCTTGGTCACGTGCAGCGCTTGACGGTTCAGATGATGGCAGTGCAGCCCAAGGGGGGAACTATCAGCAGGGAGCAGAGCTAAGAGGTAGCACCCCCCTGCTTTTCCAGCATGATGTGCAGCATGGTTTCGTCGGCAAGCGACATACCGCGGTCGGTGATCCGGCTCAGGTTGCGGATGGTTTCCTCCGCGCTCCTCCCCACGAACCCCTCTTCCTCGGTGATGCCGTGACCGGACAGCGCCATGTAGGCGGCGCGGATGGAGGCATCGGTCGAGCTTACCACCTTGAGGGCGCAGCCGCCCTTGGCGCCGTCGCAGAGCATACCGCCGATGTCGGAGATGATGGTGTTCACGGCGAGGTTCATCTTGGCGATGTCCTTGCCCGCCTGCTGGTACACGATAGCGACCGCGGCGCCGACTCCCGCCGCGATGGCGCAGCCGCAGATGGGGGCCAGGTCGCCGGTATGGCACTTGATGTAGGCGTTCACCAGGTGCGACAGGGCAATGCTCTTCAAAATGGTCTCTTCGGGGATACGGAAGAACAGCCCCACGTTGTAGGGGACCAGGATGGCCACGATGCCCTGGTTGCCGCTGCCGCCGCTGGACATGACCGGATAGGAAAGCCCGGCCATGCGCGCGTCCGAGGCGGAGGCAGTCAGGATCTTGCTGGAGGATACCACGTCGGAAAGGAGAAAGCCCTTGCGGACCAGTTCTTCCACGTAGTAGCCCACCTTGGTGAGCTCCTTCCCCGCCTCGGCAACCCGCAGGTTCATCTCCACGCCCCGCTTCAGGTAGACCAGGTCCTCCCGGTTCACGTCCTCCAGCAGGTCCACCAGCTGGGCCAGCGTCATCTGCTTCAGGGCCGCACGGTACTGGTGGCTGTCCTCTCCCCCCTCTTCCTGCTCGTTGCGCAGCAGGACTTCACCGTCGCGCTCCAGCCGCACTAGGTTGGTGTGGCCGCCGGCTAACACCGCACGCGCTACCCTGCCTCCCTTCACCACGGTCGCGTCGATATAGAACCCTCGCTGTGCCTCCGCCAGGGATACCGCGGCCTGTCCTCCGGATACCATGAGCTTGGCCTGTTGCAAAAGCTCCGGCCGCGTACCGGACAGGATTTCCATCTTCAGCTCCGGGCGGGCGATCAGCGCTCCCAAGGCGGCCGCGATCACGTTTCCTTTCACCCCGCCGGTTTCGGGGACCGTGACGGCGAAGCCGTTCTTGAACACCCCGGCATCGGCGCTCACCGTGACCTGCTCCAACTCGCCGTCCAACTGCGCCGCGGCAAGGCTCGCGGCATAGGCAACGGCGATCGGCTCGGTACAGCCAAGGGCCGGGAAAACTTCGTGCTTGATAACCTCATGGTACATGCTCATGCTGCCTCACTTTTATTCATTGCTTTGCAGAACGGACCAGGAGGCCTGTCGCACAGCCCCGCCCCTCTCGGCCACCTCTTATAGCGCGATTGCCTGGGCAAAAGCAAAACATTTCCACATAAGTCACCGGACAATATTTTGCCGCGTTACCGATTGACTGCAGTGGAAGCTGTTTCTCCTCCAGGGCACGCCGGCAGCAGAAGTTCCACGCAGGTGCCGCGGCCTGGTGCCGATTCGATGTTCAGCACACCGCCGTTTCGGTCCACCAGCGTTTTAGTCGAGGCGAGCCCGAGGCCGTTGCCGGCAGGCTTGGTAGTGAAATACGGGAGCAGCGCCTTCTCGAGCACCTCCGCGCTCATGCCGCAGCCGTCGTCGCGCACCGTGAGCCGCACCCGTGGTGTCCCCGCACTCACAGCACCGGCCGCCTCGTTCTCGGCCGCTACGGTGATATTTCCCTGCGGGGAAAGCGCCTGTGCCGCATTGAGGACCAGGTTGTTCAGTATCTGGAAGAACTCACCCTGGTCCATGTACAAGTCCGCCACGTCGCCGGCCACGTCGACCTCGCACCGGGTATCGGAACCGGCCAGGGTCAGGGCGATGCACTCTTCGACAGCGGCGCGCACCGGCACCGCCTTGCGCCGCACCGCCCCCGGCTTGGAAAGTTCCATCAGCTTCTGGGCCAGCTCCGTCGCCCTGAGGCTCGCCTGGGCCACCCTCCTGAGCGGCTCCGCCGACTCGTGGTTCTCCTCCAGGTGGATCTGCGCCAGGGTGAGGTTCCCCACGATGCCGGTGATGATGTTCTTGAAGTCGTGCGCGATGCCGCCGGCGAGTTCGCCGATCTTTTCCTCCCCCCAGGCCGCCCCCCGCGCCGGTTCGGCCTCCCGGGCGCGCCACCAGAGCATGAGCTCCTCGTGCGGCAGCGGCGGCGAGAAAAGAAAGCCCTGCAGTTCGCGGCATCCCAGGCTGGCCAGCACTTCCGCCTGTTCCGCGTTCTCCACCCCTTCGGCCACCACGCCCAACCTCATCTTGGCCGCCAGTTCCAGAAGCGACGACACGATGGTGAGGGTGGACTGGTCTCCGGGAAGGTGCTCGACGAAGGAGCGGTCTATCTTCAGCTCGTCGATGGGGAGGTCCTTCAGATAGGCAAGCGAGGAGTAGCCGGTGCCGAAGTCGTCGATGGCGAGTTTCACCCCCAGCCTGCGCAGCTCGTGCAGCGTGGCGACCACTGTCTCGGTCTCCTGGACCAGGGTGCTCTCGGTCAGTTCCAGGCAGAGCAGTCCCGGCTCCATCCCCGTTTCGTGCAACACCCGCTCGACCAGCCGCGGCAACTCGCCGGTCTCGAAGTGGGCGGCGGCGACGTTGACGGCGAGGGTGACAGGTCCCATCCCCCTTTTGCGCCACTCGGCGTGCTGCCGACAGGCGGCCGACAGCGCCCAGGCCCCGACCTCGACGATGAGACCGCTTTGCTCCAGTACCGGGATGAACACCGCCGGCGAGACCAGCTTTTCACTCCGGGATGGGCGCCAGCGCAGCAGCGCCTCCACCCCCAGCATCGTGCCGCTCGCGGCATCGACCTTGGGCTGGTAGTGCAGTTCGTACTCGCGCCGAGCCAGTGCCCTGCGCAGCCCCACCTCCAGCGCCACCCGGTCCTGCACCTGGTCCCACAGCTCGCGGGAGTAGAAGAAGTAACGGTTGCGCCCGGAGATCCGCGCGTTGGCGCGGGCGATGTCGGCGTGCTGCAGCAGGGTTTCCATCGACTCACCGTCGTAGGGGAAGGTGGCGATGCCCATGCTGTAGGAGGCATCCACTTCCTGCCCCTGCACCTTGACCGGCTCATCCAGGAGGGAGAGGGTCGCCTTGATGCAGCTTTGCACGTCGGGATCGTTGGCCGCGAGGACGGCAAACTGGTCCGCCCCCGAGCGGTACACCCACACATCCCGCCGCACCAGCGTCTTGAGCCTCGCCGCCACTTCGGTTAGAAGCGCCTGCCTCGCGTCGTGGCCAAACAGTTCGGTGACCGTCTTGAAGTTCTCCAGTTCCAGGAGCAGCACGAACAGGTCGCCGCTGAAGCCGGAGTTGAGGATCACCTGGCTGAACTTCTCCTGCATCTGGGGACGCACGGGGAGCCTGGTCAGCGGGTCGGTAGTCTCGATGACCGTGATCTGGCGCTGTTGGCTCAGCACCGCCTTCTTGAGGCTCTCCTGGTAGCTCCGCTCGACCCGCATCGACTCGGCCCGCTCGAGCACCTGCCGTATTACCTCGTCGATCACCGAGAATTCGAGGATGGGCTTGGTGATGTAGTCCCATGCGCCCTGCCGCACCGCCTCGATGGCGTAGCTCACCGAGCCGTTGCCGGAGATGACCACCACCGGGGTTTCCCGGCTCACCCGCGTAATCTCCTTGACCACGGCCAACCCGTCCACCTCCGGCATCATCAGGTCGGTGAACACCAGGTCCGGCCGGTTCACCTCGAACATCTCCAGTCCCTGCCTGCCGCCCGAGGCCTGGTACACGGTGAAGCCTACGTCCTCCAGGTAGGAGACGATACTGCGCCGCATGTCGGCGTCGTCGTCGATGGTGAGGACGGTCAGGTTTCTATGCTGGGGGAACATGGCTTACTCCTTTGCGGTGCGCGGCAGGGAGACGGTGAAGCAGCTTCCCTGCCCTTCCGCCGACTCGACAGATATTTCGCCCCGGTGGTTCTTGGTCACGATGGCGTAGGAAATGGAAAGCCCGAGGCCGGTGCCGGAACCGATCTCCTTGGTGGTGAAGAAGGGATCGAAGATGCGCCGACGCACGCTCTCGCTCATGCCCGG